>JAVBMB010000077.1:0-30678 GCA_031552995.1 Oscillospiraceae bacterium | reverse complement strand
AAGCATTACGCTTTTATATCCCGCACTTCGCAGGTGATTGACGGCGGCGTCGCTGCCCCAGCCGAGGTCGCCGGCCGCATGCGCGTCCCACGAGAGCGTGACGGGGACATTGAGCTCGCGCAGCATACCCAGTATATTAAGCGACGGGTACGGCGCGTCTGTATAGCCGCGGCGCATACCGCCGGTATTTACCTCGACAATGCCGCCGCAGGCGGCGGCAGCTTCGGCGGCGCCGCGTTCGAGTATGCGGTACCATTCGCTGCCGCCGTCAAACAGGCTGCCGCCGGCGTTGTGCTTTGTCACCAAATCCATATGCCCGATGATGGTCGGGCGCAGCGCCATGATTTCGCAGAGGGCCTGATAGTATTTTTCACACACGGCGCGGCCGCTGCCTGTGGCGGCGACTGCGTGAGAAAGCGCGCGGGGCGTGCCGTCGATGCAAAATACCGTGCCGCCCGGGCCGCGTACATAGTGCGCCGAGCCTATCCAATAGTCAAGCCCGCCGGTGTCGCACGGCTGAAGGGCGTCGACCTCCAGCCCCCGGTATATCTCGATTTGCCCGCTGTATTTCTGCCGCATTGCGGCAAGCTCGTCCATATAAGGCGCAAACGCGCTGTCCGCCATAGCGGCGGTATCATACTTCGCCGGCGCATGCTCCGAAAACCCAAGGCTGACGTACCCGAGGGCGACGGCGGCCTTTATGGTGTCCTCTATGGGGCTTGTGCCGTCGCCGTAAACGGTATGAGTGTGCATGCAAGATAAAAATTTCATGTAAAGCTCCCGATAAAAAAATATATGCCGGGGCAAAGGGTTATTTATCGTCCTTGTGGCGCGACGCCAGCTCCTGGCGGATTTTGCCCGGGGAAATACCCTGCTGCGCCAGCAGCACAAGCGAGTGATAGCACAGGTCGGACATCTCATAAACAAGCTCGCTCTCGCTGTTGTTCTTTGCGGCGATAATCACCTCGGCGCTCTCCTCGCCGACCTTTTTCAGTATCTTGTCTACGCCTTTGTCAAACAGATAGTTCGTGTATGAGCCCTCCTTGGGGTTCGCCTTGCGGTTTTGAATCAGCGCGTACAGCCCGTCGACAGAGAACTCCGGCGTATCTCCGCCGTGAACGCGCCGGAAAAAGCAGCTGTTCGCGCCCGTGTGGCACGCCGGGCCGTTTGCGGCCACGCGCACAAGCAGCGTGTCGCCGTCGCAGTCGGCGTCGATGCTTACAACCTTTTGTGTGTTGCCCGAGCTTTTACCCTTGCGCCACAGTTCGTTCCGGCTGCGGCTGAAAAAGCAGGTATACCCCTCGTCAAGGGTGATTTGCAGGCTTTCGCGGTTCATCCACGCCATCATCAGCACGCTGCCGGTGTACGCGTCCTGCACGATGGCGGGGATGAGGCCTTTTTCGTTCCATGTAAGCTTTTCAAAATCCATATCGGTTCATATCCTTTCGGAACACAGGTTATTTTTGCAGGCTCTGAAACATAGCATATCACATTGCGGCGCGGCTCTCAATACCTTTACAGGACTTTTGCGGCTATGGTATAATAGTCGCACGCGACTATCATACATTAATTTTATGTCGCTTTTCTCGCCCTCTTTGCGGGCAACCGAAAAGCATGACACATTATACCAACGCGCTTCGCGGCTATGGTATAATAGCCGCACGCGACTATCATACATTAATTTTTTGTCGCTTTTCTCGCCCTCTTTGCGGGCAACCGAAAAGCATGACACATTATACCAACGCGCTTCGCGCTTATGGTATAATAGCCGCACGCGACTATCATACATTAATTTTATGTCGCTTTTCTCGCCATCTTTGCAGGCAACCGAAAAGCATGACACATTATACCAACGCGCTTCGCGCTTATGGTATAATAGCCGCACGCGGCAGACGGGCATTTGCCGGTCCGTACCCGCCGGGAATACATACGAAAGGAAATCCATATCATGAAGATGACTGCCATAGAGGCGGGAGATACAGCGATTTGCCCCGCGACAAAAAGCGACCTGCCGGAGCTTGAACGGCTTGACGGACAATGCGGGCGTTATTTTTCATTTGACCCGCCGGGCAGCGCCGACAACATACCGATGGCGGAGCAGCTTGAAGGCGGCGCGCTGCCGCCGGGCGGCACGGCTGAAAACTATACGCTGATGACGGTGCGCGCCGGCGATGAAATCATCGGCTTCATGGATTTTTACCTCGGCTATCCGAAAGACGATATCGCGTATATAAGCATTTTTTATCTGGATGAGGACCTGCGCCGGCGCGGCGCGGGCGGACGGTGCGTCGAAGCCGCGGCCGGGCGGCTTAAGGATATGGGGCTGGCGGCGGTGCGCGTCGGCGTGTCGCTTCGCAACTGGACGGCACTGGCGTTTTGGCATAAATTGGGGTTTGACCGCGTGACGAAGGTTCGGGTTTGCGGCAACGCCGACAGCGAGACGGCCGGGTATATCGAGCTTGAGCGAGAGCTTGGTGCTGATTAGGAGGGGGATTGGTATGGATTCCGGTATATTGACGGGGCATCCCGGTACGCCGGCAGGGCTTAGAAGCTACGCCGCGGAGGTTTCTGATGAGCTTTTGGCGCTGATTCTTGAGCTGTGCGCCGTGCCGGCGCCGTCGAACGACGAGGGACGCCGCGCCGGGTTTGTGTGCGCGTGGATGGAAAAACACGGCATGACGGCGCATATCGACGCGGCGCAAAACTGTGTATATTCGCTGGGCGACACCGGCGGGCCGGTCATCATACTGATGGCGCACACCGACACGGTGTTCCCCGAGACAGAGCCGTTTGTGCCCGAGGTGCGGGGCGGGCGCATACTGTGCCCCGGCGCGGGTGACGACACGGCGAACCTCGCCGCGCTTATGCTGGCGGCGCGGTATTTTTCGGAGCTTGGGCCGGCGGGCGGCTGCGGCGTGCTGTTTGTGGCCAACAGCGGCGAAGAGGGGCTGGGAAACCTGCGCGGCTGCCGGCAGCTTATGCGCGACTACGGCGGGCGCACAAAGCTTGTCATATCATTTGACGGCGGCATCGGGCACGCCTGCAACAGCGCCGTGGGGTCGGCGCGCTACAGGGTCAGGGTGCTGGCCGAGGGCGGGCATTCGTTCGGCAGGTTTGGCAACTCGAACGCGATTCATCTGCTGGCGAATATAATTTCCGAGCTGTATATGATCGACCCGCCGAACGGGATGGGGAAGATTACATATAATGTCGGCGCCGTCTCGGGCGGCACATCGGTGAACTCGATAGCCCAGAGCGCCGAAATGCTGTATGAGTACCGCGCCGAAAGGGCCGCCGGGCTGGCGTTTATGGAAAAAGGGTTTAACGACGTTCTTGACAGGCACCGCCCGGGTACGCAGGGTATTGAGGTTGAACTGCTTGGGCTGCGGCCCGGCATGGGGGTTGTAGAGCCCGCGGCGCAAAAAGCGCTTGAAAAGCGCGTCAACGACGCCACGATTGAAGTCGTCGGGCAGGGGGTGTCGTTCGGCGCGGCCTCGACCGACTGCAACATGCCGTTTTCTATGGGCATCCCGGCAATCAGCACCGGCTGCTATATCGGCGGCAACGCGCACCGGCGCGACGAGTGGGTGGACATTGCCAGCCTTAAGCCGGGGTTCGAGATTATGATGCGGATTATCGGCGGGCTGTGGACCGACCCGGTGTGAAGAAAAGCTGAACCAATTTGCCGCGCGCCGGAACCGGCGCGCGTCCCAGCTGTTGAAAAACCCACTCCGTTGAGGGTTTTCGGGCAATTTTCAATTTTGATAAAAATTCTCGGGAAATGAATTCCCGGAATTTTTAATTATAAGCGGGGGTTTCAGGAACTTTTTAATCACGTTACTTTTCATGAAAAAAACCTGAACACCTTTTTTGACAGCCTATGCCGCGCGCCGGAACCGGCGCGTGGCTGTTTTGATTTGTCCGGCAGCCGACCGCGGAGGCGCCGGCTTTGGTTTCAGGCATCGGTCTGGGGCGGGGAGGGCAACCGGAGCTGCGGACCGGCGGAAACGACCGCAAAAGCGCCCCGCGCCTGTTGGCAGGCACAGGGCGGATAATGCGGGGGTAATGCAGATGCGGCGCGACTTTGGGCGCCGGTCGGGGGCGCATGGGCAAACCCGGGCAAGCGCAGGACGCGCGTACAGCGCTGCGGGAGGGCTTGTGTGGACTCCCTGGCCGCCCGGCTCGGCAGCATATGCGTCACACGCCCCATGCGCCGCGCAGGCGGCGAACGGCCGCCGGGATGCCGGGGACATCAAGCCCGGCGAAGCCGAGCACAAGCGTCGACGGCGGGCTTTGCGCCGCGCGGTAGAACCGGCTGAGGCCGGACAGGCGTATCCCGGCCCCGGCGGCTTTTTCGACAAGCTCGCTCTCGCTTATCCCCGGCAGAGAAAATAAAAAATGCAGCCCGGCCTGCTGGCCGGATATAGCCGCGCCGGGGATTTTTGTCAGCTCGCCAAGCAGCGCGTCGCGCTTTTTTGTATAGAGCCCGCCCATGCGCCGAAGATGGCGCGCATACAGTCCGCCCTCGATAAACCGGCGCAGTGTCTCCTGCTCGAGGCGCGAGACGGTTGACGACACACCGGAAAACCTGTCGTAAAACGCGTGCAGCAGCGTCGGCGGAAGCACCATATACGCCACGCGTATCGACGGGGCGATGCTGCGCGAAAATGTGCCCATGTACACGACGCGCTCATGTGTGTCCAGCCCCTGCAGCGCCGGAATAGGACGCGACGAATAGCGGAACTCGCTGTCGTAATCATCCTCGATTATAATGCGCCGCTCGTCCGCCGCCGCCCACCGAAGCAGCGCGGCGCGCCGCCCGGCGGGCATGGTGACGCCGGTGGGGAACTGGTGCGAGGGCGTGACACACACGGCGCGGATATCATGCTTTTCGACCGCCGCAATGTCCGCGCCGTTTTCGCCGACGGGCAGAGGAACGGCGACATGCCCCCGCGCCAGCGCCGCGGCGTACACGGCGCCATAGCAAGGATCCTCTATGCCAATCGCCTCTCCCCGTCCCAGCAGGGGGAACAGCAGTGCGTCGAGCAGATACTCCATACCGGCGCCTATGACAAGCTGCTCAGGCTGGCAAATCACGCCGCGATACTCGCGCAGGAACCCCTGCAGCGCGCGCCGCAAACCGATGTCGCCCTGCCCCTCGCCGCGCTGAAGCAGGTGCGGGCACTGATACACTGTCTCTTTTGTGATTTTTGCCCACGACGCGTAGGGGAATAGTGACGTGTCGACGGCGCCGGTGCCGAAATCGAACTCGCTTTCGACATGCGGCGGGCTGTGCGGCAGGGCGGCACCGTGGGGCGGCAGTGTCCGCGCCGCCACGGGGTACTCGCAGGCGAAATATCCGCTGCGCGGGCGCGCCGCAACATATCCCTCATCGCAGAGTATGCCGTACGCCGTCTCGACGGTGTTGCGCCCGACGCCGAGCTGGGCGCTTAGCGCCCGCTTCGACGGCAGACGCCTGCCGGGCGCGATGCCGCCGCGGCGGATTTCGGCGGCGATAAAGCTGTATATCTGCTGATACAGCGGCACCTTGCCGCCGATGTCAAGCGGAATCATCAGGTTTTCCATATACCCTCCGTACTGGACCCGTTAAAAATACCAAAACTGGCAGTTTATTAAGCACCAGTTCATGCTATAATAGTAGTGGCAAAGCACAATAATGTCAATGGGGGGCATGGGTATGAGGAAGGATCAATCGACATTCAGGATAGTATTTACCGGCGTTATGGCGGCTGTTGTGTTCGTTGTAACGATATTTAAGTTCCCGTTTCTGGGCGCGAATGTACACTTCGGCAACGCGATGTGCATACTGGGCGGTCTGCTGTTCGGCCCTGTGGCGGGCGGGCTTTCGGCCGGCATAGGCAGCGCGCTTTATGATGTGTTCGTCGGCGGGTACACGCTGATTGACGCCGTCATAACATTTGTGTCCAAGCTGGCTATGGGGCTTGTAGCCGGCCTGATAGCGCACAGCGGCAGATCGAAGGGGGACAGCACAGTCAAGAATATTATCGGCGCCGTTGCCGGCGCGCTGACATATGTGGCGCTTTATATGCTTAAGACGCTCATCCAGCAGCACTATGTGCTGGGGCTGGAGTGGAGCGCGACATACGCCATCGCGGTGACAAAGCTGATACCGTCGCTGATTAACGCCGGTGTCGCCATGGTTGTCGCGCCGCTGCTTAACGCGGGCATCCGCCCGGCGCTTGTGCGCGGCGGGCTGCTGAACGGCAAAAAAGACTGAGAAGCTAAGCTTACAGGTACTGTAAGGCGGGAAAAAGCAAAGGGCGGGAGATTCTCCCGCCCTTTTTGCTTTGCCGGCGGGGCAAAAAGCGCCGCACCCTGTACGCGCGGCAAGCCATAAAGCTGTGGCATTTGCCGCCGCAGTATGCCCCGGCAGCCCTGCGGCTGAAGCCGGGCGTGAAAGCGCGGCGCGCGGGGCAATTTTTTTTGCGTTTTGCTGTTGACATTCCACCTTGTGTATGCATTATTATGCCGTTATGACCAGCGGCTTAAGCGGCGATTTTGGAAGCCGATTGTAAAAACGGAACATTTGCTGTATAATATATATGTGGGAATATTTGCTGTTTAACAATTGTATTTTTGCGCGGCGGCCGCCGCCCGGGATATGCAGTTCGGCCGATAGCGCCGGAGGAGAAGGAGCGATATGGATACAAAGAAAAAGAAGGCCACAGTTGTCGGGGATAAAAAACCGGCGACGCAGGCGAAAATTGTCATCAGGAACTTAATCATCACGTTGCTGTTTGCCGCCGTATATTTTTATGTGGCGCTGCCGGCAATCAACCTGCATAACCCCGAGTTTTACGGATTTTTCTTCATCCTCTCGGCGATATTCTGCGTGCTTTCCATTATTTCGAACGCCGCTATCCGAACAGAGACTGACGGTAAAGAGGTGTGGAAGAAAATCAAACAGAGCTGCGCCGTGCCGCTGATAATCTGCGCCGGGCTTGTTCTGCTGTTTATTTTCGGCTCACTGCTGTCAAGCGTCATACTGCGCAGCGGGTCATATAAGCAACTGATTACCGTGACAAAGTCGGACGACTTCGCGGGCGAGGTCGCCGAGGTGTCGTTCGACCGCATACCGATGCTGGACAAGGATTCAGCCACCCGCCTGGGTGACCGCAAGCTGGGCGAGCTTGAGGACATGGTGTCGCAGTTTGAGGTGCTGCCCAATTACACGCAGATAAACTACAAAAGCCGTCCGGTGCGCGTGGCCACGCTGGCCTACGGCGACCTGTTCAAATGGTTCGGCAATATGTCGGACGGCCTGCCGGCCTATATAATTATCGATATGGTGACGCAAAACGCCGAGGTTGTGCGTCTGAGCGAGGGCATGAAATATTCGACAGCCGACCATTTCGGCCGCAATATCAACATGCATATGCGCTTTAACTACCCGACATTTATGTTTGGCAATGTGCATTTTGAAATAGACGAAAGCGGCCAGCCGTACTGGGTCTGCCCGCGTATTGAGCGCACAATCGGCCTGTTCGGCGGCACGGATATAAACGGCGTCGTGCTTGTCAACGCCGTCACGGGAGAGTGCGAATATGTCACCGACGTGCCTACATGGGTCGACGCGGTGTACGACGCCGCCCTGATTATAGAGCAGTACGACTACTACGGCCAGTATCAAAACGGCTTCTTAAACTCTCTGTTCGGGCAAAAGGGCGTTTCGGTGACGACAGCCGGCTACAACTATGTCGCTATGAACGACGATGTGTATGTTTACACCGGCATAACAAGCGTCGGCGGCGACGAGAGCAATATAGGGTTTATTCTGTGCAATCAGCGCACAAAAGAGACACGTTATTACACATGCGCCGGCGCCGAGGAATACTCGGCAATGGAGTCCGCGCAAGGCATAGTGCAGCATTTGCAGTACAGCGCCACATTCCCGCTGCTGCTGAATGTGGCGTCCCAGCCGACATATTTTATGTCGCTTAAGGACCAGGCCGGGCTTGTTAAGATGTACGCGATGGTCAATGTGCAGCAATACAACATCGTCGCGTCCGGCCAGACGGTGGCCGAGTGCGAGGCGGATTATCTGAAGCTGCTTGCCAACAACGGCATCGGCGGCGGGGATCTTACGCCGTCCAGCGAAATTTCCGGCAGGGTGACGGACGCTCGCGCGGCGGTCATAGACGGCATGTCTTACTATTACTTCAGCCTTGATACATCGGGCGATGTGTACTACAGGGTGTCGGCGAAGGACAGCGAGAGCGCCGTGATGATAAATGTCGGCGATGAGGTGTCGATTATTGTCTCGGGCGGGGCGGGGCAGATTGTCCACGCGTCGAGCATAGCGAAGAAATAGCGCCAGGATTTTGTAAATAATACCGAAAGCGGGAGGGCACGCGATGCGTGCCCTCCCGCTCAGACTGTCAAAGAAAGGTGTTCAGGTTTTTTGCAAGAAAAGTAACGTGATTAAAAAGTTCCTAAAACCCCCGCTTATAATCAAAAATTCCGGGAATTCATTTCCCGAGAATTTTTATCAAAATTGAAAATTGTCGAAAAACCCTCAACGGAGTGGGTTTTTCGACAAGCTGAGCGGGAGGGTACGCGATGCGTGCCCTCCCGCTTGAGATTGCCTGAAAACCCCGCTGGGTTTTCAGGCGGTGCATTATTTTGATAAAAGCTAGCGGTAAATATACCCCCGTTTTTCGGTTGGAAGCCTGGAGACGGAAGCTTTTTGGCCGTGTTGATTTTTTATGCGGCAAAGCCGGGACGCCTTTTTTGGCTCATCCGCCTGATTGCGCGGATGACAGGGGCATCCGGGAGGCCGGCCGCGCCCGCGCTACGGCGTTTCGCTGCCGGCGGCGATGCGTTCGCGAATCGCCTGCATTCGCACGTCGACCTGGGCTATAATGTCACTGCACTCCTTCAGCTCCTCGCCGATGCTCTCGGCGTCACCGCAGTCTATCTGCTTCTTATATTTAAGCTGATGCTCAAGACTGGCCCAAAAATCCATTGCAATTGTGCGGATTTGGATCTCCACCTTAAGCATTTGCTTGTCGTTTGAAAAGAATACCGGCACCTCGACGAGCAGATGCAAGCTGCGATAGCCGTTTTCCTTGGGTTTTTTTATGTAATCCTTTCTCGATATCAGATGGATATCGTCCTGCCGCAGCAGCATGTCGGCGACATCGTAGATATCGTCCAAAAACGAGCATATGACGCGAACGCCGGCAACATCGTCAATATTTCTGCGTATGCTGTCGATAGTGAACGGCTCGCCCCGCAGCTTCAGCTTGCCCATTATGCTGGCCGGCGTTTTGATTCTTGACGAGATAGATTCGATTGTGTTTTTGCCGTATCGGATGGTTATCTCGTCGTTT
The DNA here is from genome assembly GCA_031552995.1 of Oscillospiraceae bacterium. GTDB lineage: Bacteria > Bacillota > Clostridia > Oscillospirales > Butyricicoccaceae > JAVBMB01. The sequence goes on along the minus strand of JAVBMB010000077.1, from coordinate 21,304 downwards.
AGTATCTCAAGTTTGGTGCGTACCTCCTTTATGGCGCAGTTGTAAACCATCATCATCTCGCGGAACTGAAGGCTGGACTCCAATAACGCGGCGCGCTCGGTGGGTGAAATTTCATCCAGTATTGCTGTGATATCGGTGTCTGCCGCAGGTAAATCGCTGAAAAACGGGGGCGGCGCAACGTGAATCGCCGCTGCGGCGCGAAAATCCTTAGCCACTGTCAACATCCTTTCGACTTGTTATATAATCGGACCGGCCTTGGCGCGGTAAAAGAAAAAGGTCTTTAAATTTCAGTCACATTTTGTTATAATATCCGATAAGTGTATGGCACCCTGCGAGAAAGTGGTGCGATGTTGTGCCGTTGGATATAATATGGGGTGTCCTCCATATGCATTATACAATAAATTGCGGTGCAATATACGGATTTTTTGTAAAATTTGCTGTAACATTCACTTTCCCAAGATATGGAACGAAACTAAACCGGGCGTTACTGCGTCTATAAATCACCGGGGCTCGAAAGAGATATCGGTGTGTGAGGAGTCAGAATGAAATCAGACAGGATCACATCAGTCCCGGATGTTGAGCGGATGATGTCAGAGTATGGCGACACGATTTTGCGTCTGTGCTATATGTATCTTAAAGATCATCAGCTGGCCGAGGACGCCACACAGGAGGCGTTTATCCGCGCGTACTGCAAATATCCGATGTTCAAGGGCGACAGCAGCGAAAAGACGTGGATAACAAGAATCGCGATTAATATATGCAAGGATATGATGAGGCGCCGCTCGTGGGGCGAAAAACCGCCGGAGGATACACTGCCCGACAGTGTGTCTTCGCTGGCATCACCCGAGGCGCAGGCCGAAACGGCCGACCGAGACAGGCTTATAATCGAAGCCGTCATGTCGTTGGACGATATTTACAAAGAAGTAATACTGCTGTTTTATTATAACGGATTAAAAATCAGCGAAATAGCAAAAACACTAAATATGCGTGAGGGAACGGTTAAAACACGGCTTATGCGGGCAAGAGGCATACTCGGCAGCGTCCTTAAGGAGGAATATCTGTGAGCCGCTTGGATAATTTTAAGGATATCGTCGACAGCAAGCTGGGCGATGTATCTGTCAGCGATGCGATGAAAGAGCGCGTGCGGCAGGGAATAGCAGAACAACAAGCGCCGAAACGGCGCTTCAGGCCGGCGCCGTTTGTCGCGGCGGCGGGGCTTGTCGCGGCGTGCGCCATCCTCGCGCTCATCTACGTCCCGCGCGGCGCGCAGGCCGTGATTCCCTCCGTGCCGACGTCGCCGCCGGTAATAAACATAGCGCCGCAGGAGATGACGATGAAGGCCGTGCGCGAGACCGCCGTCGGGGTCAGCACCGATTCCGGCTTTACGCTGTCGCTTCCGGGCACCGACATGGACGGGCAGACTCTGAAGAGCAGCATAGTCGTTTTGCCGGCGCTGGATTTTGAGGTGACGGCCGAGGGCGAGGGGGAATATACCCTGTCGCCGACCGAGCCGATGCAAAAGAACACGGTATATACATTCGCGCTGGCCGCGGCGCCAGAGGGGGCGGACGCGCCGGTGCCGATGAGCTGGGCGTTCCAGACCGAGGCCGAGCTTACAGTCATCTCGCGTCTGCCGGCGGACAGCACGTCCGGCGTGCCGGTAAACACCGGCATAGAGGTGACGTTCAGCGCGCCGGTCGATGTTAAGCCGGGCGACGTGGAGATATCCCCCGCCGCGGACGGGCACATAGAGATGTTCGGGCGCACGATGGTGTTTGTGCCCTCAAGCCCGCTCAGCCTTGACACGGTGTACACATTCACGGTCAAGGCGGGCGCAGGGGCGGCCGGCGGCCTTGCGCTGGCCGAGGACTGCGTATTTTCCTTCCGCACCGAGGAGGATTATTCGGGCGACAAGCTCGCGATGTATCTTTCGGGCGGGATAAACGAGATTGCCGGCGTCGGGGAAACCGTCGCACTTGGCATGTCGAGCAACCATACACCCTATAACAACAAGACAATCACCGAAGAGATGCAGGTGAACGTATTTGCCATACCGACCGCCGAAAAATATCTTGAGCTTGTGCACGCCCACACGCGGGGCATACACGCTTCGCTCGGGCGGGCGGGGGACTATGTCATCGATACGGCTTCGCTTAGCAGCGTTGCGGATTTTGCGCAGGTGCCGATATATTCCGACTACCGGTATCTGTACTATATTATTCTGCCCGACAGGCTTGAGCTTGGGTACTATTTGATTGAGGCGAAGCTTGAGGATGTGGTTGTGCAGAAGCTTTTGTGCGTATCGAACCTGTCGATATGGCAGCAGAGCGTCGCGGACGAGACGCTTTTGTGGCTGAACGACGCGTCGTCGGGCAAGCCGGTCGCCGGCGCGGAAGTCAATGCGGGCGGCAATAAGGGCGTGACCGATGCCGGCGGCATCGCCGTGCTGGAGACGCCGGACGGCGACACATTTGACGTGTATGCCGCGGCGGGCGGCGATTCGGCGGCATTTATCGCAAGCCCCGGGCAGAGAGAGCCCGCGCAGGGGCAGATGTATTACTCGTTTATGTACACCGACCGCCAGATATATCAGCCGAATGACACCGTGCGCCTGTGGGGATATATCTCGCCGAAGATAAAGGGCGTTGAAATGCCCGGCAGCGTCACGCTGTCGTGCGACAGCATGTCGCCCATGACCGTCAGCGTCAACGAGGGCGGCGCGTTCGAGGCTGAAATTGTGATTGAAAACAGCCTCAGCACATATCTGTCGGTTTCGCTGATGATGGACGGCGAGATGCTGAGTAACCGGTGGGTGACGGTGACGGAGTACGAAAAGCCTGTGTATGTGCTGTCGGCCGAACCCGGCAAGCCGTATTACCGCCTTGGCGAGCCGGTGAGCATAACCGTGACGAGCGAGTTTTTTGACGGCACGCCGGCCACCGGGCTTCTGGTTTCGACCGACCGTGCCAGCGACGGCCTCTCCTCTTACACCGACAGCGCCGGCAACGCGACATTCTCGTTTGCCGAGAGGGTACAAAACAGCTGGTGGCCGTATTACGATTATATGTATATAAACGCCGGGTCATATGAGACCGGCGGCGGCAGCGCGAACAAAGCGGTTCCGCGTTTCCCCAGCGATTATATGATGGAGCTTGAGCTTGCCGAAGGGCCGGACGGCACGAGGACGCTTGAAGCCGTTATGTCGGCCATAGACTTTGAAGCCGTCGACACATGGTTTGCCGGGGGGAAGGATATCCACACCGAAGGCTTTTATGACGCGATACGCGGGCAGAGCATAAGCCAGCAAATAAATGTCGACGTATTCAGGCAGGAATATATCCGTGAGCAGAGCGGCGAGCATTATGACTTTATAAGCAAAAAGACGATTCCGGTATATTCATACCGCGAGGAGGTAACGCTGGCCGACCGATTCACCATGACGGTCGAGCCGGGCGGGTCAAGCAGCAAAACGCTGGATTATATACCGGAAAACCGCGTCAGCTATTATCTTGATATCGGCTATACCGGCCCCGACGGCCTGTATGTGGTGGAGAGGATGTATTATCCGCAAATCGGTTCGCTGTATGAAAGCGACTATAAGACATACTCTCTGACGACAGACAAGACGGCGTATGTCGAGGGCGAGAGCGCGCTGCTGAAGCTTAACGAGAATTATGAGCCGACAGAGAGCACCGGCAGGATTCTTTATACCGCAGTGGGCGCCGATATGATACTGTGGGACATCACGCAGAGCAGCGGGTTTACCGTGGGCTTCACCGGCGATATGGTTCCCGGCTGCATGGTATACGGCGCGTACTTTGACGGCAAGCATATTTTCCCCGTCGAGCCGGCGGTGCTGCGGATAGACCTGCAGTCGCGCGGACTTGATATCAAGGTGGAGACCGACAGCGTCAGCTATCGCCCGGGCGGCACGGTTAAAGCAGATGTGACGATAACCGATAAGGACGGCGCGCCCGTTGCGGCGCAGTTTGCGCTGAGCGCGGTCGACGAGGCGGTCTTTGCCCTGGCCGAGCAATATGTCGACCCGCTCGGACAGATACTGGAGCCCTATTACGGCCGCACGATGAGTACGTTTGCATCATACAGGCAGCCGGGGGATATCTTCCGCGGCGCCGCCGAGGGCGGCGGAGAGGGCATGGCCGACAGCATACGCAGCGACTTTATGGATAACGCCGCGTTTATTACGGGCGTCACCGATGCCGGCGGCACGGCTGCCGTCGAGTTTAAGCTGGCCGACAACCTGACATCGTGGCGCATAACATGCGTCGCGGTGGCAGACGGGCCGCGCGCCGGAACGGCGCGGGTGAATATCCCGGCGACGCTGCCGTTTTTCATCAACCTCGGCCTCAGCAAAAGCTATGTGCAGGGCGACGAGATTGTGGTTTCGGCGCGCGCCGCGGGAAGCGCCATCAGCGCGGGCGACGCCGTGAAATATTCCGTTACGCTCAGCGGAGGCGGGCAGACAATCAAGGCCGACGACGCCGGCGGGGCAAGCGAACACAGGTTTATCAACCTTGGCAAGCTGCCGGCGGGGCAGTACGACGTGACGGTTACCGCGCAGTGCGGCAAATATACCGACGGCGAAAAGCATACGATATCCGTATATGAAAGCCGCATCGAGATGCCGGTGGCCGAGAGCATGCCCGTCGCGTCGCTGCAGTCGCTTACGGCCGCGAGGTATCCGGTGGATTTGATGCTGTATGACAGCGACAACGCAAAATACGCCGAAGCGCTGTTTAGCATGCTTCGGGGAGGAGAGCGCGCCGACCAGAAAATCTGCGCCGCTATAGCGTCTAAGGAGCTTGGCAGGCTGATGCCCGAATGGACGGGGGACGAAGCCCTGCAGAAGAGCGCGCGCAACGTGCAGAAATACACGGGCGGCGTGCCGCTGCTGGAATACAGCGGGGAGGAAACGCTTCTGACGGCCAAGATACTGGCGGCCGGCAGCGAATATATTGACCGGGAAGCCGCGATAGCGTACCTGAACAATATCGCGGCCGACAGAAACGCCGCGCAGAGCGAGGTCGTCGCCGCGCTTATGGGCCTGGCCGCCGCAAAGCAGCCGGTGCTGCTTGATATCCGCCGGATTTTTGAGGAATCGTCAGACCTGCTTACGCTGCGCGAGCGGATACAGCTTATGACCGGCCTTGCCTATCTCGGGGATATCGTATCCGCAAAGAGCTGGTATGACGAAAACATCACGCCGAAGCTGAAAGCCACCGGAGCGTGGCTTAGCGTAGATGCCGGGGACGACGCGTATGCCGCGACAGGCGAAGCCGTGGTGCTTTCGGCGCTCGTCGGCGCTTCCGACGCCGGCAAGCTGCTTGACTATGTGATGGGAACAGACTCCGACGTTTATCTGCCGCTGCTCGACATCGCACAGTGGCTGAGACTGGCGCCAGGGCCGGGCGCGTCGAAGGCAAAGCTGTCGTACATGAAGGACGGGCAGAGGATAACGGTCGACCTGTCGAAGGAGATATTCCACCATGTAGTGATGGGCAAGCGCCAGCTTGAAGAGGCGGCGTTCAGCACCCAGGGGGACATCACGGTAACGGCGAGCTATGTCGCCGCGGCCGAGGATATAAAAGCGAAGAGCGACGCGGTGACGATAGAAAAGTTCTACGGCGTAAGCGACCAGTACGGCATAACCGTGACGATAAAAATGACATTCGGCGGCGAGGCGCCCGAGGGTTGGTATACGCTGGCCGACGTGCTGCCCAGCGGCCTGCGCTACAGCGGCACCGACTACAACAACAACAGATGTCACCTGATATCCCAGGACGGCGGGCGCGCGGTATTCGCTGTTGGCAGAACGAAAGGCCCCGACGTGACCGTGCCGACGCAGATAAGCCTGACATACTACGCGCGTGTGGCTATCCCCGGCAGCTATATCTCCGAAAGCCCGATTATCCGGCATGTCGAAAGCGGGCTTATCGCGGCGGGCCAGCGTGGTGTGTATACGGCGCCATAATGAGAATAAAACACGGCGCCGCCCTTGTGGCGGCGCTTGCGATAGCGGCGTTTTTGTCTGCCTGCGCCGCCGCCGGGGGGCCTGCGCACCGCCGCCTTGCGCCGCTGTGCGCCGCAGACAGCCGCACATACGGGATGTACTCGCCGGGAGGAGCCTGCCGCGTGCGCCGCGCGGCGGAGGGTGAAGCAGCCGCGCCGGATGGGGCATGGGAGAAGAGGGAATACCTGCGCTGCGACTTCTATGACAGCGATACGGTTCGTCTGCATTTCAGCGGCGCGCGCGCCTACGCCGCAGGGGAGCTTGCCGCCGTCTGCGTGCCGCACTACGCCCCCGTCATGGATATGACGGCATCGGCGCTGCTCACCGCGGGCGACGGTTTCGACACGGTCATTGTCGTCGGCCCCGACCACGCGGGGAAGGGCGGCGGCGTGACGCTTGCGTCTTTGGGCTGGGATACCGGTGCGGGCAGGCTGGAGTGCGACGCCGACACAGCGGACGCTATACTGGCGGACAAGGGCATCGACGCGCGGCGCGACGACGATTTGCTGCGGCTTGACCACTCGGTGTCGATACAGATGCCGTATGTGCGGCACTGCGCGCCGGATTCCAAGGTTGTGGCGATTCTTCTGGGCAAGGGCACACCGCAAAGCAAGCTCGACGCGCTGTCGGCGCTGATCGGGGATATTTCGCTGCAAAAGCGCGTGCTGCTTGTGGCGTCGGCCGATTTTTCGCACTATCAGACGGCCGATGAGACGGCGCGGCGCGACGAGGTTACAAAGGATATCATAGCGCGGCGCGACCTGACGGCACTGCTGAGGCTGGGTCACGAGAATATTGACTCTCCCGAGAGTGTGTACGTCATGCTGAAACTGGCCGAATATATCGGCGGCGACGTCATGCTGATGGACAGTCGGGTGACATACTACGCCGAAAACAGCGAGTACAGGGCGGGGTCGTTTTTCGTGTACGGCGCGCAGCGAGGCGAGTAATTATTGGAGGGATAAAACCATGAGCGAAGCGAGACACATCCGCCCCGAGGACATGCCCGGCGAAACCGAGAGCGGCCACGAAAACTATGAATACACGCAGCGCCTGCTTACGCCGGAACGCGGCGAAAGCCGCTGCCAGGTTTCGCGCTACGAGATACCGCCGCATAAATCTTCGTACCCGTATCACTACCACGCCATGAATGAGGAGTGCTTTTACATCGTCAGCGGGCAGGGGCTGGTGCGCACGCCGCAGGGCGAAGCGCCTGTGCGCCCGGGGGATTTCCTGTACTTCCCGCCCGGGGAGAGCGGCGCACACAAGTTAACGAACACATCCGACACCGAGACGCTTGTCTACATCGATTTTGATGTCGAGCACGAGCTGGAGGTGGCGTTTTACCCCGATTCCGGCAAGCTGGGCATCTGGGGCAAAGGGGTCAACAAGCTGTTTAAGCTGGAGGACAGGGTTAAGTATTACGACGGCGAGTAAAACGCTGGGAAAGGCGCTGCGGAGCGTTTGGCCCGAGGCCGGGAGGGTGCCGGCCGGCGCGCCTTACGCGGAGTACACTTTTATTATCCCGGCTTAAATATCAAAAAGGCTGCGGGGGGTTAGCCCCGCAGCCTTGAGTCTGCCTGAAAACCCTGCGTGGTTTTCAGGCGTTTAGCAGGCTCCGGCCTGCGGGTCGGATTTCGCCCGTTTTACGCGTAAAACGGGCGGGTTAAGGTGATTTTCCCCGGCACATGTCCGCGGAAAATCCGATTGGTCAGCTAAGAGGCAGGGCGCGCTCTACGGTTTCGACATGCTGAGGCTGCGGGGGACAACCCCCGCAGCCTTGGTTTTTGCGCGTTATGTCATCAGGTCTATGTGCTGGATAGCGCCCGCGCCGCCGCTGTCCCTGAGGAAGAAGCTCGTCGAGCGCACCTGCCCGAGCGTGTTGTTGTTCATGTCGTTTACGCTAAATGTCGTCGCGACATCGCCGAGGAATATAGCGCCGATATCAAGCTCTTTGAGAGTGAAAAGCTGGTCATTGCCGTTTTCGTCCCGGCTCCACACCCTCAGCTTTGAGTACACCCTGTCGTTTTCGTCTATCCCGCCGTTTTTGTCGCCGTCAAAGGCGCGCAGGTCGTCAAAGCCGCTGCCGCTTTGCGGGCCGAACAGCTCGCTGCCGTCGTTGATGACGCCGTCGCCGTTGCGGTCAAGCGCCAAAAATCCGCTACCCTGCCCGGCAAAGGACATGCTGTCCATCGCGCCGTCGCTGTCGAGGTCGAACTGGTATTTGCGCTCGGTCAGCGAGGCGGCGCTGCCCGAATAGTTGACGACAAGCGGGTCCATCGGCCTCGACATCGCCATTGTCACCGACGAATGGCTGGCGAACTCGCGGCTCATGCTCAGGTTGATGTCGAACGAGATGCTCTTGCCGTCACTTGTGTTGACGACGCCGGTCGCCGAGTAGCTGACCTGTTCTCTCTCGTATACCATGCTCTCGGCGCGCATGGTGACGCCGCGGCTGGCCTGCGTCTGTTGCTGCCGGGCGACGTTTGCCATCTGCGCCTCGACATCGGGCGATACACCGGAGGACGGGCTTTCAACCTTTGCGGGCTGAGACCTGAAGCGCCGGCCTGTCAGGGCGTACAGCAGCAGGTCGAGCATGGTCATCTTAAGCTCGCTCGGGTCCTTAACCTTCGGGATGCGCAGCTCGGACACTTTGGGGGGGCAGGGTGCCTCGGCCATCCGGCGCTCGGCGTCCTGGCGCATCTGCTTGAGCTGCTCGATAAACTTCTTGCCAACCTCACTCAAATCAAGGCTGTCGCCGTCGCCTGACGCAAGCAAAGCGAGGGCGTCCGGTTCCGCCTCCGGAAGCGCCTGCCGTTCAATTTGCACGAGATTGCTGGTAAAGCGGATGGAGGAGCTGCTTGCCGCGGCGTTGACGGCATAGGATTCAATTTTCATATCAATACCTCCGTGCGGTGTGCGGCGCGCGGCCGCGTGCCCGCTTCCTTGCGGGTACACCATGTACTATGTGTTATCGGAATATTTTGCCATTTCTTTAGCTTCACGGCGCCAAACGCAATAAAATAATATTCTTCTTGCATTACGCGGCCGTTTAGTAGTATATTAGTAAAATAGTGCGCAGAGCCGGGACGGATGTGTGCCGCCTTGCGCGCTAAATATTATTTAAAAGGAGTGCCGAAGGATGGATGCCTCTAAGCTGATGCTGCCCAAGGGATACAAGCCGGTGCTGAATGTGCGCCAAACGCAGAAAGCCATAAAAGAATTGCGCGAGGTGTTTCAGGATAATCTCGCCGCGGCACTCGGACTGCAGCGCGTATCGGCGCCGCTGTTCGTGAGCGCGGACAGCGGTCTTAACGACAACCTCAACGGCGTCGAACGCCCCGTCGGCTTCGACATACCGGACACGGGAGACTATGTGCAGGTTGTGCAGTCTCTTGCGAAATGGAAGCGCCTTGCGCTTAAGGAATACTGTTTCCCCGCGGGGGAGGGCATGTACACCGACATGAACGCCATACGCCGCGACGAGACGCTTGACAACCTGCACTCGGTATATGTCGACCAGTGGGATTGGGAGCTTGTGATAGACAGAAACGAGCGCACGGCGGAAAAGCTGAAGGAAACAGTGCGCAAAATATACTCGGCCATGAAGGCGACCGCGACATTTGTCGAGGTGCGTTATCCGCCCATCACGCACGACATGCCGCACGAGATTACATTTATCACCTCGCAGCAGCTTGAGGATATGTTCCCCGGCCTGACGCCGAAGCAGCGCGAGCACGAGATTTGCAAAAAGCACGGCGCCGTGTTTATTATGGGCATCGGCGGCAGGCTGACAAGCGGCAGCCCTCACGACGGGCGCGCGCCGGACTATGACGACTGGTCGCTCAACGGCGATATACTGCTGTGGTCGCCGGTTCTCGGCTGCTCGATTGAGATGTCGTCCATGGGCATACGCGTCGACGAGCAGACGATGCGCCGGCAGCTGGAGCTGTCGGATACAGCCGAACGCGCGGGGCTTCCGTTCCACAGCGCGCTGCTGCGCGGCGAACTGCCGCAGACGATGGGCGGGGGTATAGGGCAGTCGCGCCTGTGCATGTACATGCTTAAAACGGCCCACATCGGCGAGGTTCAGGCATCGGTATGGCCCAGAGAGATGATTGCAATGTGCCGCGACGCCGGGGTGAATCTGCTTTAATAGCACCGAATAAATACAAATAGTATAATATTACAAACAAAACACCGTGCGTATCGATACGCACGGTGTTTTTGCATGCCGGGGCGGCGATGCTTGTGCCGTCAAAAAATTACAGAATCCATTTAAGGGTGCGCAGAACCTCGTAATAGCTGTCGGTATGGAACTCGACGGTGTTGTTGCCGGTTCTGGCGCAGCCGGGGAAGTAGCCGACAGTGTCGGCGTGGGTCTGGTCCTTGAAGAATATCTCGACGTCGAAGTGCTTGGGCAGCTCGATTTTCGCCTTGCTCAAATCCTGCTTCACGGCCTGCTCGGCCTTCTCGCGGATGGCTTTAAGCGTCGTCACCGGAGAGTAGTTTATCGTCTGGCTGCCTATGCCGTCCTTTACGGGGCAGGTGACAAGGCCGGGATGAAGCTCCAGCTCGTCCTCGCACAGCATCTTGTCGCCGGCGAGGAAAACGGTGGGCACGCCCTCAAGCGCGCAGGCCCAGCTGTATATCTGGAACTCGGACGCGAGGCGGCCGTTGATTTTTATGTAAGCAGGGCGGCCTGTGAATGTGTGGGACATCGGGTTGCCCGGCTTGCTGGCGGCAGAGTGATAGCCGACGAAAAACGCACAGTCAAACGTGCTGTTGACGCCCTGCACCATCGAATAGGGATGGCCGCTCCACTTGCGCTGAAGGATGACATTTTCGGGTATTTGATACGGGTCGATGTTTGTGCCGGGGCCGTGGGCGTCCTTAATCCAAATCTCGGTGGCGCCGCCGGCGAACGCGCCCTCGCACGCGGCGAGGACTTCCTTCGTCATCTGCTGGCACTGCGCGGCGTAGGCCGGGCTGGCGGGGCCGCATTCCTCGTGCTGGGTTGTCGTCGTGATGCCTTCGATGTCGGCGCTGATGAATACTTTCATGAGTGTCACTCCTTGTCCTTTATGAAAATTATTGGTTTGCCGTATCCCGGTTCCATGAATATCTCAAGCCGCTCGAGCGGCCCGTTTGCGCCCGCGCGGAATGTGGCGGGCAGAATCATATCAAAGTCGTACTCGCCGAAGTTGAGCTCGAATGTGTCGTAGTTGCTGTGGCGCAGCGGCAGGCGCATGCCGTTATAGTGCGCCACAAGGCCGGCATCCTCCGCGGCGACGCGAACCGTGCCGTAGCCGGGGTCGCTGTAAGCGCCGGCGTACAGCTCAAGCCGGCGTGACGGCGGGGCATTTTCGTTGCGGATGCTCTCGGCCTTGGCCTTGCGCCCGTCCGCCGCGGCCTTTAAAATTGCGGCACGCTCTTTGTAGCGCCGCGGCCAGTTTATATCGCCGAAGCCGAGCAGCGCGTCGAACAGCTGATAGACCGAGGCGAAATGCAGCGTTGTCCCCTCGAGATTGGCATAGGCGATGACGCCCAGCTTTTCATCCGGCAAAAACGCCTGATACGCCGCAAAGCCGTCGATGCTGCCCGAATGACAGACGCACAAATGCCCGCGGTAGGGCCGGACAGTCCACCCGAGGCCGTACGCGGCAAACGGCATTTCCTTCCAGTACGGCTCTTCGGGATCCGGCGGGTCGATGACGCGCGGCGCGTGTATCTCGCGCAGTGTGCGCTCGGAGATAATCCGCTTGCCGGCGTACTGTCCGCCGTTCATGTTAAGCGCAAGCCATTTTGCCATGTCCTCGATTGTAGAGCAGACCGACCCGCAGCCGGCCATGCCGTCGAAGTTGAGATACGGGAACTGCCTGACCTCGCCGTTTTTAAGCTTGTAGGGCACCGCGGCGTTTGACGCCGTGCGTATGCCGGCGATGTTTGTCGTTGTGCTGTGCATGCCAAGCGGCTTAAAAATGCGTTCGGTCAAAAACTGCCCCCACGGTATGCCGGCCACCTTGTCGATGACATAACCCGCCGTGGTGAACATAAAATTGTTGTACTCATATCCCGCGCGGAAGCCGCGGTTGAACGGCAGGTGTGCCATGCGCGCAATGTACTGCGGCGTCGTCAGATCGTCGCCCCCGATATTGTACCACGAGGCGTCGTGCCGCGCCATGCCTGTCGTATGCGTCAGCATGTCCTTAAGCGTGACGTGCGTCGTCGCATAGTCGTCCGTCAGGCGCAGCTCGGGTATATAATTTATCACGGGGGTATCCCAGTCTATTTTACCCTCGTCGCGCAAAATGCCAAGCCCCATCGCCGTCATCGATTTTGACACCGAAGCGCAGGCGTAGCGGGTTTGCGCATCGGGCGCAAGACGGTTTGCCATATCCTTATAGCCAAGCAGCGCGCGGTAGATTGTATCCTGCCCGCTGACAACGGCGATGCTGAGGCTGGGGACATTAAAATCCGCCATGCTGCCGCGGATTATCTCCTCGGCCCGGCTGAAGTCGTATGCCATAGACGCCCTCCCTTGTTATTTTAACGGCACTTAACCGTGCAGCGCGTCGAATATCTCCTTGCTGATTTGCGCCAACAGGAAGTCGTTATGATGCGGGGTGTTTTTTTCCTCGTCCGTCGCGCGGTGGCCGTTATAGAACAGAGACAGCGCGTATGTGTTTGTGGAGGTGATGACGACGCCGCTGTCGTTTGCGACATTGCTCAGCGTGCCTGTCTTGTGGTACACCGTCGCCTCGTTCGGGCCTTTGTGCGGCAGGTGATACGGGATGCGGCTGTTTGTCTGGCAGGCCGTCATGATTTCTATCATCTGGTCGCACGCCCTGGGCGAGATTATCTCGCGGTTTTGAATCAGCGAGAACATCGTTATCATGTCCCTCGGGGAGGATATGTCGTTCTCGCAGTCCATATCGATATAAAGCGTCTCGTCTTCCGTGTAGTCTCCCGATTCAAACAGCTTTTCCGCCTCGGCATTGTCCATGTCGGCCGGCAGGCCGTAAAGGCCGAATATCAGCGCCTTGCATGTCAAATCGGAGCGGGTGTTTTTAAGACCAATGCGGTCAATCATCGCGCGGATGTTCTGCTTGCCGAGCAGGTTGAACGTAACATCGGTGCCGGTATTGTCGCTGACTATCATCATCAGCGTCGCATAGTCCTTGACCCTCATCGTCAGGCCGGGAGTGAGAACCGACAGCACGCCGCTGCCCGGGGAGATATCCTCCGGCTTCAGGGTTATCATGTCGTCAAGAGAGACCTTGCCCTGCTCTACCTGGTTGAACAGCTCAATCAGCACCGGAACTTTGAACTTGCTGGCCGACGGGAAGCGCATGTCCGCGTTGACATAGTACTCATCGCCGGTTTTGAAGTTCTTGAAGCCGATGCCGAGCGTGCCTGTTACCTTCTGCGCATAATACTCCATGATTTTTGCGATTTTGTCCATAAAAATACCCCTCCAGTTAAGCTGGTCATATTTGCCGAACGGCATATGCGTCTATTTTCAATGATATATCACGCGGCCGGTGATGTCAACCGCGCCGGGGGGCCTTTACCGATAAAAAACAGGCAATCGCGCGCCGACCATGTGTGGATTTTTGCGCCGCGCCGTGGTATGATAGCGCTGTATGTGCTGAGGGGGATGGGTATGCCGGATAAGCTGCTGTTTTTGGATATGGACGGCACGGTTATAATGAATGATTACTCCGGGGCGTTTTTGTGCCGGCTAAACGGCGCCGACGCCTCGGCGATTGCCGAAACCGAAGAGGCCGAGCGGCGCGGCGAGGTTGACTGGGCGGGCGGCGACGCGCTTCGCGTCACGATGATGCGCGGGCTTGACGTGAGAAAAATCGCCGAGAACCTGCGCGACCTGCCGATTATCGGCGGGCTTGGCGAGTTCCTTGCCGAAGCGCGCCGCATGGGGTATATCCCGGTTATGGCGTCGGCGGGGCCGGATACGGTCGCGCGGCTTGTGGCCGGGGCGCACGGCTTTGAGACATGGTTTGCCAGCGAATACGGCGTGGAAAACGGCGTGATGACCGGCAAAATAACAGCGATGATAACGGCTGAGACCAAGGCCGAGCGCGTGAAGCGGATTATGGCGCAGTACGGTGCCGACCCGCAAAAATGCGTCGCCATCGGGGACGGGGGCTCGGACATCGGCATGTTTGCCGCAGTAGGGAAGGCGATTGCGCTGAACGCGCAAAGCCATGTGCGGCGCGCCGCGGCGCACGCCGTCGACACAGAGGATATAAGGGAGCTGCTGCGGTTTTTGTAGCGCGCGGTCAGCGGGGGCGGACATGTGTGAAGCTGGGGCGGATCTATGGGCTTCTTTTACCCGGCGGCCCCGGTCGGCAGCAGGCAGTACAGTGCGGAGGTAAAATTGTGAATATTGAAATGATATGGAAGAACCAAAAGCTGGCCGATGATTATTCCGGCGTGTTCACCGTGTCGGACGAAAACGGAATCCTGTTTGAAAAATGCGGCGGATACCGAAACCGCAGCGAGAAGCTTGAAATAAACACAGACACCGTGTTTGCGATTGCCTCGGGCACAAAGCTTTTCACCGGGCTTGCGGTGTGCAGGCTGATTGACGAAAAAAAGCTGTCGCTTGAGGACAGGCTGTGGAACGTGCTGCCGTATGACCTGGGAAAAATCAACCGCGGCGTCACAATTTTTCACCTGCTGACGCACACGTCCGGCATAGGCGACTATCTTGACGAGGAGCAGCCGGACAGCGCCGCGCAGGAGCGGGAGCTGTGCAATAAATATCCTGTGTATCTGTGGACGGATATGGAATATTATTTGCAGATGATTAGGCCGCGTGAGCAGAAGTTTGAGCCAGGGGTGCGCTTTGGGTATTCAAACGCCGGGTTCGTGATGCTGGGGCTCGTTGTCGAGGCGGTGAGCGGGAGGCGGTATCAGAGTTATGTGGCCGATGAGATTATTGCGCCGGCCGGGCTTAAGCGCACGGGGTTTTATCGCGCGGACAGCCTGCCGGGGAACACGGCGCTCGGGTATATCACGGACGAGGAGTCGGGACAGGTCCGCACGAATATTTTCAGCCTGCCGGTTGTGGGCGGCTCCGACGGCGGGCTATACACCTGCGCCGGGGATTTGGATAAGCTTTGGCGCGCTGTTTTTGCCGGGCGGCTGCTGTCGCCCGGCACGCTTCAGGCGTTTTTGAAGCCGCAGGCGCGGCTCGGCGGGGCGAAGAGCTGCGGCCTGGGCGTATTCCGCTGTGATAAGGGCGGGGCCACGGCTTATTATGCCGTTGGCGGGGATTTTGGCGTCGATTTCTTTACGGTATATTTCCCCAAGGAGAAAATTGCGGTCTCGTCGCTTGCGAATGTCGAGACGAACACATATCCGTCGCTTGAGGCGGTGCTTGCTGCTGTGAATCTGTCTGAAAACCCCGCGGGGTTTTCAGACATTTAGCCGGTTCCGGCCAGCGGGCCGGATTTCACCCATTTTATGCGTAAAAAATGGGCGGGCTAAGGTGATTTTCCGCGGCACATGTCCGCGGAAAATCTGATTGGCTAGCGAAAAAAGCAGAGCGCTCTCTGCTTGTTCGACAAACTGACAGCCGGGAGAAACACCGTTTCTCCCGGCTGTATTGCTTCAGAAGCGTTTAATGTGCGGCGCCGACGGCTTTGAGAACCTCAATGGCTTTTTCGTAATTTTCGTTTGAATACCTGAACAGGTCGGTTCTATCGGTTATATAAAACCCAAGCTTCTGATAGATTCTTATCGCCTTGTGGCTCCATGTCTGGGTGTGCAGATAAAAGTCCCTGTCGCCCTCGATTTCGGCCATCAGCTCTATACTTTTTGCTATTATCGCCTTCCCCAGACCCAGCCCCTGATAATCCGGCCTGACCGCAACCCAGTCGAGCCATGGGTCGCGGCGTTTGCCGCTGTAAAACCACCACACGGTGGCCGTCGCGATTTTTTCCCCGTCGCTGTTTTGAATAAAAAGGCATCTGCGTTCAAGCTCCTGGCGATATGGCAAATAGCCCTTCTGAAAGTATATCAGGGCATCAAGCTCGTCAGAAAACTCCAAAACCGACGTCTCGATTTTTGCCCAGGCTTTCTCATCCCCGGGCGTGAAGAGCGCAAACTCAAAGCCGAACGGCAATGTGACCTCCGGCAGGGCAGAGTTACATCTCCTGTGCATCAGCACATCAAAGCAGGCGACGCTTTTATCCAGCATAGGCACAGCTCCTTTCGTACGGCAACCGGTGCCGCGCAAAAATCAGTCGCCGACGGTAAGCACGGCGGCGGTGGCATCCAGTGTAAATATGCGGCCCATAGGCAGCGACGCCGTAGGCAGGCAGTGTCCGCACACAAGCCCGGTCACAGCCGGCACGCCGAGAGGCTTTACAATGTCGTCAATGACCTGCTCAAGCGTCAGGCTGCGTTCCGGCTCGGCGGCGACGCAGTCGGTAAAAGCGCCCAGCACTATGCCGGCGCAAGCGCCGAGCTTGCCGCTGTCACGAAGCTGAACGAGCATACGGTCGACGCGGTAGGGGAACTCGCCGACCTCCTCGATGAACAGGATTTTGCCGGAGGTTTCAACCTCCCACGGGGTGGCGAGAGAGGCCGCGAGCAGCGACAGGTTGCCGCCTGTCATGCGTCCTCGGGCCTTGCCGGGAACAAGTGTGCGCATCGGCGCGGCGCCGGAAGGGTTTGTGACGTCACGCCTTTCCTGCCCGAACAGCATATCGCGCAGCCAGCCCTCGGTGTATTCGTCCAGCTCCTTCACCCACTCGGTCGACGGCATGGGCGTGTGGAACGAGCCTATGCCGAGATTATCCAGCATGATATGCAGCGCGGTCACATCGCTGTAGCCGAACAGCGGCTTGGGATTTTTCGCTATCATGTCGGTGTCCAGCATCGGAAGAATCCTTGCCGCGCCGTACCCGCCGCGGGAGCACACTATGCCGTCTATGGAGCAGTCGGCAAATGCGGCGTTCAGGTCGGCGGCGCGCATCTCATCCGTGCCGCCAAGATAGCCGTAGCGGGACGTGGCGCTGGGGAACACGACAGGCTCGAGCCCAAGTCGCCTGACGGCGGCGGTTGTTTTGTCAATCGTCGGGGGCGCGCCGCCCGATGCGCTAAGCAGAGCGATGCGCGAGCCGGGACGAAGAGGCTTTGGGATAATCATATCGGTATCTCCTTTATATCTGTTAATGCGGCACAGGCAAGCCTAGCGCGACAGCAGCCGGCCGAACATCTTGCCGTTCCACACGGCGTCGCGCACGGCCTCGCGCCCGTCTACATAGACGGCGGCAAGCCCGGTGCATTTGGCGTTGTAGCTGACATAGTCGGCGTTGTCGATAATCACCTCGGGGTCAAACAGCGTCAGGTCGGCGTCCATGCCCTCGCGCAGCAGGCCCTTGCTTTGGAACCCGAACACACCGGCCGGCATCGACGTTATGCGGCGGATTGCCTCTTCAAGCGGCATGATGCCGCGGTCGCGGACATATCTGCCCAAAAACCGCGGAAATGTGCCGAACGCGCGCGGGTGCGCGAACTCGTCGCCGGTGAACAGCCCGTCGGTGCCTATCATGACGCGCGGATATTTCATGACGCGCTCGACATCCTCTTCGCACATCGAAAAGAATATCGCGCCGGTGCTGAGGCGGTCGTCGCGAAGCGTGTCGAAAAGCAGCTCGCAGATGTCCATATCCTTTTCGCGCGCGATATCAAGCAGCATCCTGCCGCTGTACCCGGGGTGCGAGTCGCTCGTGGCGACCATGACATAATCCATCGTCGCGGCAAGGTCGCCGCCCGCCTCGACGCCGCGGTCTTTTTCAATCGCTGACCGAAGCTCCGCCCGGCCGCTCGGCTCCGACATCATCCGCACAAGCCTGTCCGTGCCCATTGTGTGCAGACCGCCGGGAATCATAGTGTCCATGCCGGTACTCGAGGCGGTGTACGGATACTGGTCGAGGTATATATCGCATCCGCGCGCCACGGCGCTGTCGACAAGCTCAAGCGAGCGGGCCGTCAGGCCGTGGTTCCTTTTGCCGGATGCCTTGTGGTGGGATATAACGGCGCGGCAGCCGGTCGTCTCCGACATGCGGATGACCTCGGCGACCGATTCGAGCAGGCCGCTGCTTTCGTTGCGCATATGTATTGTGAATGTGCCGCCGTAACGCGCGACGATTTTGACAAGCTCGGTCAGCTCGCGCTCGTCGCCGTACGAGCCGGGCGGGTAGATAAGGCCGAACGAAACGCCCATCGCGCCGGCCTGCATCGCCTCCTCGACATGGGCGCGCATGGCGTCCATCTCGCCGGGTGTCAGCGGCCTGTCGGCAATGCCGCTGACGGCGGCGCGCAGCGTGCTGTGCCCCACCTGCATGGCGATGTTCGGGCCGAAGCTGATATTCATGCGGCGCATATAGGCGGCAAACGTGCTGTAATCGTCGGGGTTTATGTCACCGCCGCCGGATGCGAGTATACGCAGGCTTGTATCGGGAAACTGCCGGGAAACCGGCGCGCGCGACGCGCCGCACGAGCCGGTCACTTCGGTTGTGATCCCCTGCTCGAGCTTGTAGTATGATGACGGCCAGCTCTCAAGCACACCGTCGGAATGGCTGTGGGGGTCGATAAAGCCGGGCGACAGCGCCAGACCGGCGGCGTCGACAATCGGGCACGCGGCGTCTATATGTCGCGCTATTTGGCTGATGCGGCCGTTTTTTACGGCCAAATCCCCCGGGAAAGCCGGCGTACCGGCACCGTCGTAAATCCGCGCGTTTTTGATTACAAAATCGTGCATGAGTAAGCTCCTTTCGTATAAGCCCGCGCCGCTGCCGCGCTGATGAGAAACAAAATGGGCGTGCGGGCACAGGCTGCCGCATATATTATACACTGTGAATATAAGCGCGGCAAGCGATACCAGCCCTTCTTAGCGAAAAAGAAACACAAGCCGTATTCTGCCGCAATGCTTCGCTGTGATATGCATTTCATTATGAAATGATTACAGCGCCGCCGCGATGCATCATGACGGTTATGGGAGAGAGGGATTGTGCAAAATGCATAAATATTAGTTAAATACGGCGGATGACCTGTCCATATTGTTGCTTTTTGTTGACTAATATCATGGCGGCTGTTATAATTATTATACAAGGAAAGCCAATTGTTAACACTATTGAAAAGAAAGGGAGAAATCAGATGAGAAGACGTCTTGCGCTTATGCTGGCGCTTATGCTGGCATTCACAATGCTGGCGACCGCCTGCGACCCGACCGGAGGAACAACCCCGCCGACTTCAACTACGACTCCCCCTACAAGCGGAGATACGGGAACAACCCCTCCGACGACCCCTCCGCCGCCCGATGAAGAGCAGATATTCCGTTACGGATTTAACTACTGGTGGCCGGATACAAAAAACGCGATGACATATGGCTATTCCATTACATCGACAGTGTACCTCAACCAGCTTTACGAGCCGCTGTGCGACTATGGCCTGGACAACAAGCTTGAGGGCCGGCTGGCTGAAAAATGGGAGGTCAGCGACGACGGGCTGACATGGACATTTTATCTGCGTAAAGACGTAAAGTGGCATGACGGCGAGGCTTTTAACGCCGATGACGTCGTGTTCACCTATCAAAAAACGCTTGACCTTGAGACAAACCGCTATACCCAGGTCAAGGAGTTTAAAATCAACAAGGTTGACGACTATACCGTGCAGCTGATAACCGAACAGCCGAAGTCCGACACGCTGGCGTCGTTTATCTACATAGTGCCCGAGCATATCTACGGCAAGTATGCCGACACAAAAGACGCCATGCTGGCCTATGACGGCGCCGAATGCATCGGCACCGGCCCGTTCAAGTTCGTCGGGGACAAGATGGACGAATATGTCGAGTTCGTCGCCAATGACGAGTATTGGAACGGCCGCCCCGGCATAGACAGGCTGATGTTCATCGTCTATACAAATGACGACACGATGTATCAGGCCCTTGCCGCCGGCGAAATCGACTATTGCGGCATAAAGGCCAATCAGGAAGAAGCCGCAAAGAGCGCGCCCGGCATCACGGCGCTGCGCTACAAGGGGCAGACATTCTATGAGCTCGGCTTCAACTGCTGGCAGGACCCCGAGTCCAAGGGCAACCCGCTGATATTTGACAAGTATATCAAGCAGGCCATCGACTATGCCATCGACTACGACCGTATTATCGAGTATGCGCTGGGCGGGCTTGGCACCGTTGAGAAGAGCCTTGTCGCCAGCTTCTGCACCGAGTGGTGGGTCGACCTTAAGGCAGAGGGCGTCTATCGCGAGTTCAGCCCCGAAAAGGCAAAGGCCCTGCTTGACGAGCACGGCTACACCGTCGGCAGCGACGGCATCCGTCAGGATAAGGACGGCAGAAAGCTCGACTTCCGCTTCACCGTCATCGAGGGTGACTATCGTGACCAGGCCCTCATCATACAGCAGTGCCTTAAGGAGGTCGGCATAAACACAACGATTGACTTCGTCGACTCCGGCCGTCAGGGCGAGATTATCGAGCAGCAGGGCTTCGACACCGATATGTACATCTGGGGCTGGTCGCCCGGAACGACAGACCCGAGCTATGCGCTGTCGGTCATCACAAGCGAGCAGCGCTTCGGCGGCCGCAGCGACTGCTGGTACAGCAACCCCGAATACGATGCCCTTTACGAAAAGCAGAAGCTGCTTATCGACTATGACGAGCGCTATGCCGTGGTAAAAGACGCGGTCAAGATTTGCTATGAGGACTGCCCGTATCTGATTTTGTATACAAACATCGGCCTCAGCGCCCATAACTCCGACAAGTGGGACGGTTATAAGCGCGACCTCGGCGGCGAAGGCGGCGTATGGAACTACTATACCCGTCTGACACTTCAGCCCAAATAATGTAACGCACAGCGCGTTTGGGCCCGCAGGCTGATAACTTGCGGGCCCAAAACAGTACGGGGGCACGGCGGCAGCGCCGGCGCCCTCCGTAATCCTTGGTATAAGGGGGATGATCCCACTGTGAGTATACGCTATCTGATGAGACGGCTGGGCTACACGGTGTTCGTGTTTCTGTTTGTCGTCACGTTCAACTTCTTTCTCTTCCGGCTGATACCCGGCGACCCGCTCTCCATGCTGTCGAAGGAGCTTGTGTCGGATCCGGTCGCCCGCGCGACCATGATGCAGATTTACGGGCTTGACAAGCCGATGCCGGTTCAGTATTTCAACTACCTTAAATCGATGGTGACATTTGATTTCGGCACGTCGTTCCAATACAGA
>JAVBMB010000019.1:0-10570 GCA_031552995.1 Oscillospiraceae bacterium | reverse complement strand
GGCGGCGCAGACGAGCGGCTGGGAGCAATTTGTTAGTGAAAAGACCCGAATACTGGAGAGTTCGACAGAATATTTTTCGGCGACTAGCTAGAATGATAATCACAGAGGGGCGTGGGGATAGAGCCGCCCCGGAAAAGAGGGATTATCATGGAGCAAAAGGAAAACCTGCAGGACATGTTCCTGTGCGAGCTGCGAAGAGAGAAAACACCCGTTACGGTATTCTTGACAAACGGATTCCAGCAGAGGGGCACGGTGTCACGATTCGATGGCTATACGGTGCTGTTGACCTTTGAGAGGAGGCAGCACCTGATATACAAGCACGCGATATCAACTATCGTTCCGGCAAAGGCGATAGAGTTCAGCTAATATCGGCCGGCGTCCGGCCGGGCGCGGAGACAATATGAAAAAAAACGCGATGTGGGGAAGAATAGGTGTTTTTGCGCTTCTGCTGCTGTTTTTGGTCTACATAGGCTATCAGGTGTCGCAGAATCTAAGCGAAAAAATCACTACAATAGATGCCCTTATGGTCGATGTCGAGGATTCGATATCGGCCGAGGGCGTATTTGTGCGTTCTCAGGTGCTTGTCACCGGGCCAACCGGCAAGGGGGCTGAATACCTTGTCAGCGACGGCGAAAAAGTGTCGAAGGGGCAGGAAATCGCGATATTCTTTGACAGCAGCGCGGCTGCGAACACGTATCAGCAGGCCAGTACGGTGGACAACAGGCTTAGCGGGTTAAAATATGCTTATCAAAACCTAGTCGGCGGTACGGACAGCAAAAAGCTGGACACGCTGATTTATATCAGTATGCAGAAGATTGCGGGTGAGATAGAGGGCGGAAGCATCACAAAGGCGGCGGAGGAGTACGCGACGCTGCAGCAGCTTGTCATCGGACGCAACGCGAACATGACGGGAAGCGGGACATATAAGAAGCAAATCGAGGCGCTTGAATCCGAAAAAAACTCGTACATCAACGCGCTAAACGGCGTCACGGCAAAGGCCTATGCCGAAAAATCAGGATATTTTTTGAAGAATATAGACGGGTTTGAGACCGTCCTTAACCCGGACATGCTCAAGGGCCTGACACCTGAGCAACTTGATAAGATAACGCGGGACGATTCAGTATTCACCGGAGGGGGAATAGGGTCGGTCGTCGACAGCTTCAGGTGGTACTATGCATTCTCTTTGCCAAAAGAGCAGGCCGACAGGCTAAAGGATATGCAGACATGTCAGGTGTATTTTTTGCAAATCGGCACGGGCAGGCTGCGTTTGAATATAAACAGCATCAGCACATTCGACGATCGCGCCGTAGTAATACTTGAAAGCGGAGTCATGCTGCCCGAATATCTTGAGGCGCGGTTTCAGCCGGTTGATATTGTCGTCAAGGAATACAGCGGTATAAAGATTCCGTGGGACGTGCTGCGGCAGGTCGACGGTGTTTGGGGCGTCTATTGCCTTGAAGGCACGCGGGCTCGCTTTAAGCCGGTGGATATTATATATCAGACCGACAGCTATTTTATCGCGAAACCGGATGACGGCAAAACCGGCTTGCAGGTGTTTGACAAGATGATAATCAACGCGAAGGACCTTGAACACGGCAAGGTGGTGAGCTGATGGCGGATACAGACATTTTGCGATCCGGCCCGTCCGCGGCGGCGGCAGCCGTCAGAGAAAGGATAGCGGGCGCCGCAAAAGCCGCTGGGCGAACCCCGAAGGATATTATGCTGTGCGCCGTGTGCAAAACGCAGAGCATACAGACGATAATGAGCGCGGCGGCCGCGGATATAAATATGTTCGGTGAAAACCGCGCCGAGGAGCTGGAACGCAATATTGCAGCCGGCGCTTACGGGGTACGGCCGGTGCATTTTATCGGGCATCTGCAAAGCCGAAAAGCGCGCGATGTCGTAGGGCGCGTCTCGATGATTCAGTCGGTGGATTCATCAAAGCTGCTTCGCCTGATAGACAGGTTGGCTTCAGAACGGGGGATTGTTCAGGATGTGCTGATTGAAGTAAACATCGCCCGTGAAGAAAGCAAGAACGGCGTCATGCCGGAAACGCTTGATGCAATTATTGCCGAATCGGGGCGTTTACGCAATATTATGGTGTGCGGACTGATGGCTATACCGCCTGTTGCGGACCTGGGTACAGAAAATGATAGATATTTTGCGCAATTATACAAACTGTTTATTGACATAAATGACAAAAAATACGATAATGTTAGCATGGATTACCTGTCGATGGGTATGAGCCGGGATTTCGAGTCGGCGATACGGCATGGGGCGAACATAGTCAGGATAGGCACATCGCTCTTCGGCCCGCGCGGCTGACGGCGGATTAATATGCGTTATTACGAAAGGAGACATATACATGGGCTTTATGGAGGATTTAAAGCGCTGGGCTAAGGGCGAAGACGACGAGGAAGAACTGGAGCAATTTATACCCGAGCCGAAGCGTACGACCCGCGCAGCGGAGGAAACACCGATTACCGAGTTTAGACGCAGCAATAACAAAGTGGTAAACATCAATGCGACAACGCAGCTTTCAGTCGTGCTTGTCAAGCCTGAAAAGTTTGAGAACGCGGCCGAGGTCGCGGATCATCTGCGCGATAAGCGCACAGTTGTGCTTAACCTTGAGCAGACGAACAAGGATGTGGCGCGCAGACTTGTCGACTTTTTGAGCGGCGTCATCTATGCGCAGGATGGTAAAATCAAGAAGGTCGCCAACAGCACATTTATTATCACGCCGTATAATGTCGATATCCTTGGCGACCTGATTGACGAGCTGGAGAACAACGGGCTGTATATATGACATATATTCAGTATCTCGCTGCCAGGGTTCTCTCTCTGCTGGGCACCGCAATCTTCCTTGCGGCGATTGCCTCGTGGATACCTCAGGTGCGCAACAGCAAGATAGGGTATTACCTCAATATGGTCACCGAGCCGATTATTGCGCCGTTTCGCAAGCTGCTTGGTATGATCCCGGCGCTGCGCAGTATGCCGGTTGATTTTTCGCCGATTGCGGCTATGCTGGCGCTTCAGCTTATTAGCAGAATCATCCTGTGGCTTTGAACGCCGGTTGGCGGTGTAAAAAATACGTACAAAGGCCGGCGGGTGCCGGCTTTTGGCAATATTCGAATAATGATGAATTATAATAGGGAGGATGAACAATGCTAACTCCGCAGATGATACAGGACAAAAAATTTGAAAAGGCTATGTTCGGCGGATACGACATGGGGCAGATTGACCAGTTTCTCGATGAGCTACTGGGTGATTATACCTCCCTGTACAAGGAAAATGCCACGCTTAAGGCAAAGATGCGCGTACTTGTCGACAAGATTGAGGAATATCGCGCTGTAGATGAGGAGATGCGCAAGGCGCTTTACACGGCGCAGAAAACCGCTAAAGATATGACCGAGGCCGCGCAAAAGCAGGCCGACGCACTTTTGAGTGATGCGAGGCGCGAGGCCGACAAACAGATAGCCGGCATCAGGGACGAAATAGTCAGCGAGCAGCGCCGCCTTGCCGAGGCGAAAAAGCTTAGCGGCGACTATACAGCCAAGATAATCGGGCTTATGAAGCTGAATATCGAGGCGATGGAGCAGATATCAGAAAAGCCCGCCGAGCATATTGCCGCCGAGCCGGAGCCTGCTGCGGATAAACGTCCGGTCCGGCGCCAGGACTTTGAGGTTACGATACCGGAGGATGCGCTGATGCGCAGTTATGGCGAGCAGCAGGCTGCGCCTGTCGATGAGGAAGAGGAAATCTCCATTATGGAGCCGGCGATCGCCGGCGCATCGACAGACAGCGGTATGGAGACACAAATGTTCGAGATAGAGCTTGGCAAGGGGCAAAATGCTGCCGGGACCGAAGAAGAACCGGATGAGTTTGACTTTGACGGTGACGATGGCGACACCGCTAAAATATACGGAGATACAACATTCACACCAAAGCCGAGGTTCGATTTCAGTGACCTTCGCTTTGGAAAGGGTTATGAAGAAGACAAAAATTAGGAGATATATTTATGCCTCAGGACTATAACCAGACATTGAACCTGCCGAAGACTGACTTCCCCATGCGAGCCGGGCTGCCGCAGCGCGAGCCGGGATTTTTGAAAGAATGGGACGAGCTTGGCCTCTATCAGGAGATACTGAAGAAAAACGCCGGCAGGCCGAAGTATGTGCTGCACGACGGCCCGCCGTTCAGTAACAACAACATACACCTGGGCACAGCGCTTAACAAGATACTGAAGGACTTTGTAAACCGCTACAAGGCGGTCAGCGGCTATAACATGACATATGTGCCCGGATGGGATAACCACGGCATGCCCATCGAGAGCGCGATAATAAAGCAGAACAAACTGAACCGCAAGAGCATGAGCATACCGGAGTTCCGCGATGCCTGCCGCGATTTTGCGCAGCATTTTGTCGAGGTGCAAAAGCAGCAATTTATTCGTCTTGGCATCATCGGCGAATGGGATCGTCCGTACCTGACGATGTCACCCGAGTTCGAGGCCGAAGAGGTGAGAGTGTTCGGCGCAATGTTCCAAAAAGGGTATATATACAAGGACCTTAAGCCGATATACTGGTGCATCAACGACGAGACGGCGCTTGCCGAAGCCGAGATAGAGTATGCCGAGGACCCGTGCACGTCGATATTCGTCAAGTTTGCCGTCAACAACGACAACGGCAAGCTTGCGCAGTACGGCGATGTCAGTAAGATGTTTTTCGTCATATGGACGACGACGCCGTGGACGCTGCCGGGAAACATGGCAATTGCGCTGCACGGCAACGAGCCGTATGTGCTGGCAAGGGCCGAAAACGGCGAGATATACATCACGGCCGAGGCTTTGCTTGAAAGCACGATGAAGCAGGGCGGCATAGCCGGGTACGAGGTACTCGCGACGCTGCCCGGGCGGGAGTTTGAGCTTATGACAGCGCGTCACCCGTTCCTGAACAGGGACAGCCTTATTGCGCTGGCCGACTATGTTACTATGGACAGCGGTACCGGCTGTGTCCACACCGCGCCGGGTTATGGCGCGGATGACTTCCATACCGGCCGCAAATACGGCATAAAGCTTATTGTGCCGATAGATGACAAGGGCAGGCAGACGGAAGAGGCCGGCATGTTCGCAGGGCTTAGATATGATGAATCCGACAAGGCGATAACCGCGTGGCTGGACGAAAACGGCTATCTGTTTGCCAAGCATAATATAGTGCACACATACCCGCACTGCTGGCGATGCAAGGACCCGATATTATTCCGCGCCATGCCGCAGTGGTTCTGTTCTATCGAGGCATTCCGTGACGCCGCCATTGACGCGTGCAAGCAGGTTACATGGCTGCCTGAGTGGGGCGGAGACCGCATTGTCAGCATGATAGTAGACCGTGATGACTGGTGTATCTCACGCCAGCGCCACTGGGGTCTGCCGATTCCGGTGTTCTACTGCGGCGACTGCAAAAAACCGGTGTGTACGCCTGAGAGCATAGACGCTGTCGCGGCGCTGTTCGAGCGCGAGGGTTCAAGCTCGTGGTATATCCATCCCAGCGAGAAAATACTGCCGCAGGGCTTTGTGTGCCCGCACTGCGGCGGCGTGCATTTTGAAAAAGAGACCGATACGCTTGACGGCTGGTTTGACTCGGGCGCGACGAACATCGCTTCGCTTGAGAAAGATAATGCTGGGGATTGGCCTGCCGACATGTATCTTGAGGGTGCGGACCAGTACCGCGGCTGGTTCCAGTCATCACTGCTGATAGCCGTTGCCACAAAGGACAAGGGTGCGCCGTACCGCACCGTGCTGACGCACGGCTGGGTCGTGGACGGAGAGGGCAAGCAGATGCACAAATCCGCCGGAAACTCCGTGCTGCCCGAGACTGTCATCGACCAGTACGGAGCAGACCTGCTTCGTCTGTGGGTCGCGTCAAGCGACTATCAGGTGGATATACGCGCGTCTGATTCGATATTCAAGCAGCTGTCGCAGACATATTTGAAGATACGCAACACATCGAGGTATATACTAGGCAATCTTGAGGGGTTCGACCCCAATAACCTCGTTGCGCCGGATGATATGCTTCCGCTTGACCGTTGGGCTATGACGAAACTTAACGCGTTGATTGAAAAGGTGACGGCGGCATACGAGTCGTATGATTATCATATAGTTTCACACTCGATAAACAACTTCTGCGTCGTAGATATGTCAAACTTTTATCTTGATGTCATCAAGGACAGGCTGTATTGTGACGATAAGGACGGGTTGTCGCGCCGCTCGGCTCAGACGGCGATGTTCCTGATACTCGACTCGATGACGCGTATGCTGTCGGTCATATTGGCGTTTACGTCAAACGAAATATGGCTGGCCATGCCGCACCGCGATTGCGACGATGCGCGCCACGTTATGCTGAATGACCTGAATAAGCCGTTTACGGACTATGCGCTGGACAGCGCGCGCATGGGTGAGATGAACATGCTTGTCAATCTCCGCGACGATATAAATGCGGTGCTTGAAGAGGCGCGCGCCACCAAAATCATCGGCAAGCCGCTTGAGGCCGCCGTGACGCTGTGCTGTGAGCCGGCGCTTGAGGCGAAGCTCATAGCCGAAAGTGGGCTGCTTAAGACGATGTTGATCGTCTCCGGCCTGCGTATCACCCGCGGCGCTGAGGGCAAGGCGTGCGAACACATGCCCGGTGTATTTGCCGCCGTGGCGAGAGCAGAGGGCGAAAAGTGCGAACGATGCTGGAAATATGAGGACAGCGTAGGCAAGCAGGGCGAGCACGAGACGCTGTGCGGGCGCTGCGCGGAGGTCCTAAAGAACATGTAATGCCGGATGGATGCCGTAAAAAAACCGCCTTGCCGAATAACGGCAAGGCGGTTTTATGTTGCGTCCAGTTGGCCGGCTCCGGCACGCACTAGCCGGTGATTATGTAATCATCACACTGCGGCGCGTCCTGCCCTGTGTAGAGAAGGCCGATTTTACACCCCGAACCCTGTACAGCTTCCTGTAGCGCCGAAAGGTCGAAGTCAGCCTTTTGTGTGGAGACATAAAGCGCCGCGCAGTGCTTAGCCAGCGCGCGGACATCTTGACCGGCGGCATAGTCGACGAGCTGGGTCGCGGCGGTCTCGGTGAGAAGCACCGATATGCGCGGCCCGTCTTCAATCGCGGCGGCTTCCGCCAGAGAGGTAATCGCCTTAACCCGGTTATCCGGCGAATCGTCATTGCCGAACATGATGAGGTCAATCTTGCCGAGTGTCGGAAACTGCATGTTCGTCAGCAGCACCTCATCGAACCCGGCAAGCGAAGCGGCATCGACGGCCGCGACAAGCTGCTCCGTCGTGCCTCCGGCATACGCGCTGTACCACGGGATGTATTCCCGGTCGAGCCATGTGGCTCCGCTGCTTGTCTTAAGGGCATTGCTTTTGTTCGCACGCGGGCCGACGGCATCACGCAAAGCCGAGACTATTGCGACTTTGCGCGCATAGCTGCCTTTTATAGTCGCGGCAAATGCAGTTTGCCCGGCAGTGGGTGTGTCTCCGCCTGCGGATGGGATAGTAAGTACGCCGTCAGTGTTTCGAATATACACGGCAAAGCCGTTAATCGGCTCGTCAGCGGAAAAATCGGCGACATCATCAGGCGCAATCAGCATGGCGCGTATCGAAAAATCGACGGCAGGCGGCATGGTGGTTGGCGCAGTGGTCGGCGGTTTCGTGGTGTTTTCAATCTCCAGATTGATGTCGCTTGAATTAATCGTCGTCGGCGGTTCGCTTGTCGGAGGCTCGTTATCACGCAGGAATGGGAAGTCGAACTTGAAGCCTTCGGAGGTAAATACGATATACTCCTGTGCGACAAAAAATACAGTAAGCACCGCGAGTACAAGAAGCAACGCGATTAAAATGATGAGAAGCCTGTTGTTCCGGCTTTTTTTTGACCCTCTGTACGGCTTGTTGTATATGTCGTTCACCTCCTCATATGGTATCAATTATTATCCCGAAATTGATGTATTATGCCGCGCTTTTCAGTTTTTTGGGTTAATTGTCGCGGCCGTGCTTGCGCTTGCGTTGACAATCAGCTTGCGCGGGCAGGCTACGGCGCACTCGCCGCAGTTTGTGCATTTGGAATAGTCAATCGACGCGAGATTGCTGCTGACCGAGATTGCCCCTGTCGGGCATTTTTTTGTGCAGAGCATACAGCCGATGCAGCCGATGTTGCATACCTTGCGTAGGTCGCCGCCCTTTGCCCTTGACGAGCATGAGACGAACACATCCTGCTTGTCTGAGACGATGGATATCAGCTTGCGCGGGCAAGTTGCGACGCAGCGGCCGCATGCGACGCACCTGCTGGCATGGATAACGGCAACGCCGTTTTCAATGGCAATAGCTTCGTAAGGGCAGCCCTTGACGCACGAGCCGTAGCCGAGACAGCCGTATGAACAGTCGAGCGGGCCGCCCGAGACCTTCGTCGCCGCAAGGCAGTCGACAACGCCGTCGTAGCTGAACTTGCGTTTGGCGTTATCTCCGCCGCGGCAGTTGACATGCGCGACATAGCGCACAAGCTCGCCTGTGTCGACGCCCATTATCCCGGCGATATTTTTTGCGACGTCGGGGCCGCCGACAGGGCAGGCCGATACAGGAGCCTTTCCCTCGACAATGGCGCTTGCCAGCGCCGCGCAGCCGGCGTAGCCGCAGCCGCCGCAGTTTGCGCCTGGCAAAACTTCGGCAATCTGCGTGATGCGCTCATCCTGCTTAACCTCAAAAACCTTGGAACTGATGGCGAGCACGATGCCGAAGAACAACCCGAGACCGCCAAGCGTGATTACCGGTGCCAGTATTCCGCCCACAGTGCCACCCCCTTAAAATATTGACAGGCCTTGGAAGCCCATGAACGCAATGGCGAGAAGAGATGCCGTGACAAGAGCGATAGGGAACCCCTCGAACGCCTTTGGATAGTCGGCAAAGTCAAGCTTTTCGCGGATGGACGCGAAAAGCACAATGGCCAGAGTGAAGCCCATCGCGGCCGTCATGCCGTATATGACAGAGCCGATGAAATTGAGCTGTTTGTCGATATTGAGCAGCGCGACGCCGAGAACGGCGCAGTTTGTAGTGATGAGCGGCAGGTATATTCCAAGCGCTTGATACAGCGCCGGCATGGCCTTCATCAAAAACATCTCGACAAACTGAACAAGCGCCGCGATGACGAGTATGAACGCCATCGTGCGCATATACGCCATATCAAACTGCACAAGCAGCAGGTTTATCAAATATGTCGCGGCAGACGCGACCGTCATGACGAATATGACGGCCATGCCCATCCCAAGCGCGGTATCGGTTCGTTTGGATACGCCAAGGAACGGGCAGATACCGAGAAACTTGACAAATATAAAGTTCTCGGTGAGAATGGCCCCAAGCGAGAGGGCGAAGATTTCGTTAAATGTCATATCCTGCTCCTCTTGCTAAGCTTTTTCATAATGGTTTGATACAGGGCAATAACAATGCCGAGCGTAAGAAACCCGCCGGCTGGGAAGCCGAAGATAAGTATCGGCTGGTAGCTTGCGCCAAACAGCGGCTCGCCAAGGATTGTGCCGCTGCCGAGAATCTCTCTTATCGAGCTGAGTATAGACAGAGCGAATGTGAAGCCGAGGCCCATTGTAAGGCCGTCTATCGCGCTGCGGAACACACCGTTTTTAGAGGCAAATGCCTCGGCGCGCGCCAAAATTATGCAGTTTACGACGATGAGCGGAATGAACACGCCAAGCGAGTTTGACAGATCCGGCAGAAATGCCTGAAGCATCAGGTCGACTATGGTGACGAACCCCGCGATAATGACGACATAACAGGCGATGCGCACCTTCGACGGTATAAGCTTGCGAAGCATCGATATGACAACGTTTGAGCAAATAAGCACGGCAGTTGCCGCAAGCCCCATGCCTATGCCGTTGCTGAGGCTTGTGCTTGTGGCCAGCGTGGGGCACATTCCGATAAGCTGCACAAGAGTCGGGTTGTTTGTGAACAGCCCCTCCTTAAACTGATTCAAAATACCTTTGAAGAAAGCTTTCATTTACCGGCACCCCCCATGTAATTGTTCGCCGCGTCAAGCGCAGACTGAACGCCGTTTGTGACGGCAACCGACGTAATTGTCGCTGATGTGAGGGCGTCGATTTCCTGCTCGGCGCCGTTTCGTTTGACAACCTTAAGCGGGCCGGTCATGCCGACATACTGCGCCAGCCATTCAGGGTTAGCCGCCTTGCTGCCGAGGCCGGCAGTCTCGCTCATTTTTGTGATGCTGACGCCGAGTACCTTGCCCTCAAGGTCGACACCGACTATAGTCAATATTTCGCCGCCAAAACCTCCGGGGGCGACCTGGACGCATACGCCGACCAATTTGCCGTCTGTGCGCGCTTCGTAAAGGGTGCGGACATTTGCGTCGCCGGTAAATGTTGTTGCTTCGGTAAAGTCAGCGCCCGGTATGATAGACTCCATAGCGGCGGCGGTTTTTTCGGCGCCTATCGCGGCTATACGCTCACGCGTTATGCCGTCGACATAGCCGAGCAATGCGGCGACGACAGCGCATATCAGGAACAGTACG
>JAVBMB010000028.1:0-25598 GCA_031552995.1 Oscillospiraceae bacterium | reverse complement strand
TCGTCGGTGGCGACGGCCGGGTCAGGATTGTGCCGCAGGTGGGCGGTATCTCTTACAATGTGCGTCTTGGGGACAGCGTCTACGGTTGGGCGGGGGAAGCCGTTGAGCCCGGCGTCTCCGTCGGTGGGGAACGAAAAAATGCCATGCCGGCCGCCACCCTTGCCTGCGTCGGCAACGAGGCCGTCGTGGTCTCGGGGGACGCGAAGGGGGCGCGGGGCAGGGTGATTGGCAAGCATCTTGCCGTCGAGCTGAAATCCATGCACGTTCTGCTTGATTTTCCCTTGGACGCCATGGAGGCT
The DNA here is from genome assembly GCA_031552995.1 of Oscillospiraceae bacterium. GTDB lineage: Bacteria > Bacillota > Clostridia > Oscillospirales > Butyricicoccaceae > JAVBMB01. Next base: position 25,299 of record JAVBMB010000028.1, on the reverse strand, counting down.
CTGGACATCGGAGACAGAATCATGATCCGCGCTCAAGGGGCCGGGCTTGAGATTCTCGAAACGGATATTTCCCTTCACTCGGTATCGCCTCAGATGCTGGAAGCTATGGCGCTGGTCGCGGATGAGGCCGGCGCGGTGCATGTTCCCGTAACAGCGCGGGTGCCCGGGCTTTTGATGGGCTTTATGCTGGGCATGAATGTGAACGGCGGCAACTATGACCTGATGACCGATGATTGGAATTTGATTGTCCGGTACGGGCTGGATCAGCTTAGGCTGGGAGACTTGGTCTATCTGGAGGAGGCAGATTGCAGCTATACCCACAGCAAAAGCCGGCAGGCCTGCTCGGTGGGCCTTGTGGTGGCCACCGACAATCCGACAGGCGGCAGGGGCGTTGCAGTTTTGCCGCTGATGACCTCACAAAGCGGGATGCTCAAGCCGGTTATCAGCCGGGACGCCAACCTTGCCGTCTTATTGAGGAGGATGATATGAAGCTGACAATCAATCAGGACAGGCTGGTACAGCTTTCCATCCGGGGATATGTGAGCCAGCCAGCCGCTTTGGATTATATTATTTCCGGCACGGGCAGGCCCGTGCTGGTGCCGGGCGTCGGGGGCGTCACATACAACCTGCGGCTTGGAGACAGCGCCTTCGGCTGGGCGGGAGACCATATTGAACCCGAGGTGTCTCTGGACAATCCCGACCGGGAGGCCAGCGAGGCCATGAATATCCTGGCCTGTATCGGCAACCGAGTCACTGTTACCGGCGGCGACGCCAAGGGAGAAACCGGCTATGTAATCGGCCGCCACAGCGGTGCCGAGCACGTAATGGTGCATATGGACAACCCCGACGCCTTGGAGCGGCTGGCGGTGGGAGACCCGTTTCGAATCCGCGCCTGGGGGGCGGGCACCGTCATCCGGGGCTTTGAGGATGTGGTGGTGAGCTGCTTAGACCCCGAGCTCCTGGAGCGTATCGCTGAAATCGACGGAGAGGGGCGCATTTGTGTGCCTGTGGCAGGGACGGTACCCGCACGGCTGATGGGCTCGGGGATGGGCATGCGCTCTTATCGCGGGGATTATGATATCCTGACCCAGGATATGGAGCTGATCCGGGAGCACGGGCTGGACCGGCTGCGGCTGGGAGACCTTGTGCTGCTGGAGGACTGCCTGAACTGTTACGGCAGGGGTGTTAAACAGGGCGCCGTGTCTGTGGGAGTGGTTATTCATTCGGACAGTTTTTCTCCCGGGCACGGCCCCGGCGTTGTGGATATTCTTTCCTCTCCCACAAGGCGGATTGCCGGATACCGGAGTGAACGCTGCAACATTGGTGACTTCAGATGAGCGGGCGGGCTGTTTTGGAAGGCTTTGCCCGGATGCTGCTGGCAATTGGCGTGGATTTGCAGCCGGGTCAGGACCTGCTGGCCGAAATCCCCGTCGAGCACAGCGCGTTTGCCGCCGTTCTGACCCAGGCCGCCTATCGCGAATTTGGGGCCCGCTATGTGAAAATTGTCTATACCGACGACAGGGTCCGGGGGTTGATGCTTAACCATGCCAGGGAGGAATACCTTGGCTGCTATCCCCAATGGGAGGGCGACATGATGGAGCAGATGTCGGCATCAGGCTGCGCGTTTGTCCGGGTTGGCACGGTGCGAGGCGGAGCCGACATCCCGTCGGCCAGACTGGCGGCCGAACGACGGGGATTCATGCGGGCCATGGAGGGATACCGGCGAAACCTTAATCAGATGAAGATGAGCTGGTGCAGCGTGCTGCTGCCCACAACCGCCTGGGCGGTGATGGTGTATCCCGAGCTGAAAGAGGAGGACGCCTTGGAAGCCCTGTGGAGAGACGTTATCCACATCAACCGCCTGGATGCCGCCGATCCGGTGGAGGCATGGAAGGCTCACCGGGACGGGCTGGAGGCAATCCGGGACAGGCTGAATGCGCTGGATATCACCGAGCTGGAGTTCTTCTCACCCACCATGGAGCTGACGGTCGGTCTGATTGAAAACGGAAGCTGGGTGGGCGGCAGCGTCTATACTATGGACGGCCGCAACCGCTTTATGCCCAATTTGCCTACGGAGGAGATTTTCTTCATTCCCCACAAATACCGGGTGAACGGCCGCGTGCGTGCGACCATGCCTCTAAACTACAGCGGCAGAGTTATTGAGGGTCTGGAGCTTATGGTTGAGAACGGCCGCGTAACCGGCTGCGACGCCGCCTGCGGGCGGGAGGTACTCGAGGGTATTCTCGATACCGACTGCGGCGCCGGGTATTTTGGTGAAGTGGCCCTGGTGCCTGTCAGCTCGCCGATCTATCAAAGCGGCAGGGTCTTTCAAACCACGCTGTATGACGAAAACGCCGTTTGTCATCTTGCGCTGGGCAATCATGCCGCGGCTGTTACGGATACCCGGGGGCTCGACGATGGAGGGCTTGACCGCAGGGGCATCAACAAAAGCCTGATCCATGTAGATTTTATGGTGGGCTCGGATCAATTGAGAATAACAGCCCGCTGTCGGGACGGAACGCGGCGGGTCATTATGGAAAATGGCGCGTTTTCCATTTAACGGAGGGACAATATGAATACAACAGAATTGATGAACGAGGCGCTTGCCCTGGCGGGGTTGAAAGAAATTCCCGCCGATTCCCAGATCATTCACTCAGGGGAAAACATACGCCGGTTAATATTCGGCGTCGATATGCAGACGGCTGAAATGCTGCTGGCGCGGCAACTGGGTTTTGACTGCGTGGTCAGCCACCATCCGGTGGGGGATGTGACCTTTGCCCGCTGCGCCGAGATATTGAAAACGCAAATCGCCCAGATGGTCGGCCGGGGCGTGCCTATCAACAAGGCGCAGTACGCCATCCAGGGCGCGTATGAAAGCTCTGTTTCCACCTTCCATTCGTCAAACTATGACAGATACGCCTCGGCGGCCAGGCTGCTGAATATGCCTTACCTGGGCATTCACCAGCCCGCCGACCTCATTGGCGAGCGCATCATTCAGGCCCATTTGGATAATGGGGTCGGGAAGAATCCCCAGGCAACCCTGACGGATGTCATAGCCGCCCTGAAAGAGCTGCCGGAGTACGCCCGGGCGCTGACAGATCCGCTGATCGCGGTCGGCGCGCCGGACAGCTACGCCGGGGAAATCGCCGTTATGATGAGCGGCGGCACCGATGGCGGCCTGCCTGTGCACCGGGCCTATTTTGAGGCCGGTGTGGGAACGCTGGTTGTGATGCATATATCCGAAAGCGTTAAAAAGGCTGTCGCTGAGTTGAAGGTGGGCAATGTGATTGTCGCTGGCCATATGGCCAGCGATTCGGTGGGGATCAACGCCATCATCCGCCGGTGGGAAGAGCTGGGCGTCGAGGTCACCCGGATGTCAGGCATCGTCGGGGAGGGGTGAGAAATGAGATTAATCGGTAACCGTGAAGTTGAAGCGGCGCTGGATATGGGCCAGTGCATCGATCTGATGCGGCGTACATTGGCACAAATGGCTCAAAACGGACGCGAGCAGCCGCTGAGGACGGCGTTCAGCCTGGGGGAGGGCCGCGCAATCGGCATAATGCCCGGCTCTTTGGATGAGGCCGGCGTGGCCGGTGTGAAGCTATTAACCGTGTATAAAGACAACTTCCTTAGGGGGCTGCCCTCACATCAGGGGGTGGTGGCCGTATTTGACCGGGAAACCGGCGCACTGCGGGCACTGGTGGACGCCGAGGGGATTACCGCGGTGCGCACGGCTGCCGTCAGCGCCGCCGCCACCGACGCGCTTGCCCGACCGGACAGCGAAACACTGTGCCTGCTGGGGGCGGGGACTCAGGCCCGGTCTCACGTTCGCGCTATCCGGCTGGTCAGGAAGATCAAAAGGATCACCGTCTGGGACGCGTACCCGGACAACGCCCTGCGCTTTAAGCGGGATATGGAGGCGGAGACCGGCCTGCCGGTGGAATTGTGCGGCAGCGGGGAAGAAGCTGTCCGTGAAGCGGACATTGTCTGCACAGTGACGGCCTCCGCTGTGCCGGTACTTAGGGGAGACTGGCTCAGACCCGGCACCCATATCAACGCCGTGGGCGCTTGCGGAAAAGAAGCCCGCGAGCTGGATACCGGGCTTGTGGCAGGCAGCGCTTTTTTTGTGGATTCCCGGATTTCGGCGCTGAACGAGGCCGGAGACCTGCTGATTCCCATTGCCGAGGGCGTCCTGAGTGCCGGGCATATCCGCGCCGAAATCGGCGAGGTTTTTTGCGATATGCATCCGGGACGAGGCGGCGATGAGGAAATCACGGTCTTTGAGGCCCAGGGGCTGGCCGTGGAAGATATTGCGGCGGCGGATTTCGTCTGGCGCGCCTGCGCAAAGGGGGATGCCCATGGAAACGAAGACTGACGGACTCTCCTGGGTGGAGCGGCTGCGCTCTCAATTTCCGGTAGCCGAACGAACGGCATACCTGGACGCCGCGTATGACACGGGAGGCGCTTTGTTTATGCGCCGGGCGGCCGAGTGGTTTTTTGATCAATGGCCACGGGCGGCTGCCGAAATGCAGCGTGGCGGCCCGGGGCGGCAGTGCTTTTTTGATATGCAGGACAGGGTTCGCAGGGATATCGGGCTTTTACTGGGCGGCGTCTCAGCCGAGCATATTTGCTTCACCAAGAACACAAACGAAGGCGTAAACGCGCTGCTGCTGGGCTTCGATTACAGGCCAGGGGACAATATTGTTCTGTTTGAGAATGATTTTCCCTCTCTGGTGGCGCCCGCGATTCAGGCGGCCAGGCTTCGGGGCGTGGAATGCAGGCTGGTAAAGCCCTCGCGGCCCTATGTGCATGCCGTGGAGGACCTGATCGAACAAATTGACAATCATACGAGAATCGTCGCAGTCAGCCATGTGCAGTCGTCCACCGGGTACAGGGCGGACCTGGGCAAGCTGGGGCGGGTTTGCCGCCAAAAGGGAATCTTCCTGATTGCGGACGCGACCCAAAGTGTGGGGATTGCCCCCCTTGCGCCGGAGGACTGGGGCGTTTCGGCCCTGTCGGCGGCCAGCTATAAAGGGATGATGGGCGGCATCAGCTCGGCGTTTCTCTACGCTTGCCCCGAACTGATGGAACGGGTGGAGCCGATTTTTGTCAGCTACGGAGACTGTGTAAATCCTGTGGTTCAGGACGGCGTGGGAAAAATTGAAATTACCCGGCCCGCGGCCGCAAGGAAGCTTGAAAGCGGGACAGTGGACGCACTGGGCGTCTGCGTAATGGGAAGCGGCATACGAACCATTCTGGACATCGGGCAGGAGGAGATATGGCGGCACATTTCAAAGCTTTATGAGCTGCTGTATGACGGATTGGCCGCGCTGGGCTATCCCATCATTACGCCGCGGGACCCGGCGCACAGAAGTTCCATTCTGGCCGTGGACGCGGGGGATGACAAGGTGCGCCTGTATGCCCATTTCCAGCAGAACGGGGTAGCCCTTTCCGCTTCGCGTTACCTGCGCTTTGGCATACCAGCCTTTGCCCTGGAGCGGGATATTTACGCGGCCCTTGACGCCGCCGGATCGGCAGGCAAGGGCGCAGGATCCGTGCCGAGCTGAGTGATGAGGACAACAAAAAAGCGCTGCCGTGAAACCACCACCAGGCGGGGTGATATGCTCCCCTCTCGAAGCAGACGGCGGAAATGAAAAACACATGAGGGTGTATAAGAAACCGGACACGGAAGAAAAGCGCAAAAGGAAGTCCGGTTTATGAAGAGCAGTATATGACGAGCAATTCATGATGGCAACCGGTGCGGATGTTTGCCGGACACGGCGAAAAGCGGTTTTTCAGGCGTGAACAACAAATATCACTCTATGCTGATTTCGTGAAAAATATAGAAAACATGCCGCTGTGGTATGGCAACCTTTTCGATAATCCGGATTTTAGAGCAATTCTCAAAGCCGCCGGGTATATTTTCCGCGGCTATACTTCTGGGGATTTCTTTGTCAGAGCTTGTAAAGTCATGGCCTGCGCCTGTATCGTATGAATAACTCATCCACTGCGAGTTCTGGTACAGCATCAGCGTTATTTCAGGGTATATATATACTTCACCTCCGGATTCATTTGCTATTGTGTAATTGATAACAGACGGATTTTCAGGCAGAGCCTCATCGCTAAACTTCAGATATATATTTGCCGGACGCGGATATCCAGCGGACATCGGAAAGTCTCCGGCGAGCGTAAACGCTTTAGAATAGGCAGTATATTCTTTATTATTGCTTACCGGTGCGTAGCTGATTGCTATTCTATACGTCCCTGCAGACAGTGTTCCGTTATAATCCATAAAAGATATGGTAAGTGCTGTCTTTCCCGCTTCTATTTGGCCGGGTGTTCCACACCAGGCAACCGGATTCGGCCTTGTCGAGGGAACGAGCTCCCAGAGGTTCCCGATCTTTTTTTCAAGATACCCGTAACCATAGCAATTAAAGCTCTCTAAAGTATTGTTTACCAATACATATGCTATCTTATTGTCTTCATACACAAAGCTGTTTTCAGCAATAATGACGTCTACCTTCGTATTGCTGACTATGCAGGAAACCAGAAGAAACAATGAAATAATTACAACAAGAAGCAAAGTTTTCTTTTTCACTGCGGGCTCCCCCTTTCGCGCAAATATTAATATTTGTTCATATTTATTATATAAATATATCACATATATCACGAAAAATCAATGCAAAAAGATAAAAACCCTTCGGCGTTTCCGCCGAAGGGTAATATAATCCAACGCGCTGCGTTGGTGGCACGCCCAGCAGGATTCGAACCTGCGACCTTCTGGTTCGTAGCCAGACACTCTATCCAGCTGAGCTATGGGCGCGCATAGACTGCCTGTAAATAATACCACGCAGAAAGTAAAAATGCAAGAAAAAACTTATTTTTTTCTTACCTTACACTATTCTATTGAAAATGACGCCGGCTGTTGGTATAATTAACCTCGCCGGGCAATGTGCCGGCATCCATTTCGCGGGGGATTCCGTGGCAAAACGAGGTGAGACGGCTTGAAAAACACCAAGCTTTTGGTGCTGATAATAATGATAATCGCCGTCTCTATCGCGGTTTTCAGCTTTTGGGATACGGTTTTGATGTTTTGCGGCGCCGCTATAATGGCGTATCTGCTTAACCCGATGGCCAGATTTATATCCAAAAAGACAAAAATGCGGCACGGATTCGCTGTGGCGATTGTCCTGCTGCTTTTTTTAATTGTGCTGGCGCTGCTGCTGTCGTTCACGCTGCCGTTCGTCATCAGCCAGGTCAGCGGCATTGTCAAGGATATCACAGACTATGCCGCCAGCTTTGACGAGCTGGTGGAAAAAGGCACGCAATATCTCTCCGACCTCGGGCTTCCCAGCACCGCTATCGACGCCGCGAAAAGCATTATATCGCGCGGAGACAGCTTTTTAGCGTCGCTGTTTACCTATATACTCAGCGGGCTTGTCAACTTCTCGGCCGGTATGTTCGACTTTGTCGTAATAGCCATACTAATCATATATTTTATGCTGGACGGTAAAAAGCTTGTCGACGCGGCGGTCAACACGCTGCCCGCAACAATGGGCAAAAGCGTCAGACGCGTCATGTATACCAGCAACGAGCTTACAAGACGCTATATCAAATCGCGCGTGCTGATTTCGGCCGGCATGGGCGTTGTGACATATATCGGCCTGAGCATCATGGGCATCCGCTATGCGCTGCTGTTTGCCGTGCTGTCGTTTGTCATGGATTTTATCCCGTATTTCGGCTCGATAATCGCCGGCGCAATAGAGGCTGTGTACGCCCTTGTCGTCGGGGGAATCGGCCTTGCCGTCACCGTTCTTGTCTTTGTGCTCGTCGTGCAGCAAATCGAGGGCAATATAATCGCGCCAAAAATACAGGGCGACGTGACAGGCATCCACCCGATAACCGTTATGTTTGCGCTATTGGCGTGCAATCAGCTTTTTGGCGCTGTAGGTATGCTTATTTCCACGCCGGTGGCCGCCGTTGTAAAAACAATTTTCGCAGAGGCTTATCAATATGTCGTCCGACAGGATGACTATGACCCCGACCAGCTTTCGCTGGACGGCTGAACGCCGCGTATTTGCGGCGGGCTGAGGGATAAGCCTCCTTTTTGGGGGGCTTTTGTTATTTTCGCCTCCGCATATATTAAACGAGGATGGTATCATGCCTGATATTACTGTTAGCGGACTGAATAAATACTTCGGCGACCTGCACGTGCTGCGGTCGCTGTCATTAGAGCTTCAACCGGGCGAGCGCGCCAGCATCGTCGGCCCCAACGGCTGCGGAAAGACGACGCTGCTTAAAATAATCTCGGGGAGCATCGGCTTTGAAAGCGGAGCCGTCGCTATAACGCGCGGGCGCAGGCTTGGGATGCTCGAGCAGCTGCCCGATTACGGCGACGGCATCGCCGTGCGCGACGTGCTTTGGCAGGCGTTTGAGCATATAGAGGATATCGGCCGTGAGATGGCCGTGATAGAGCAGAACATGGCGCGCGGCGACACATCAGAGATGAACCGTTACAGCGCGCTTCAGACGTCGTTCGAGGCCGCCGGAGGGTATGACCTTGACCTGATGTACCGCCGCATGACAAACGGGCTGCGCATCGACGAGGATATGCAGCGGCGGCCGTTTTCCAGCCTGTCGGGCGGGGAAAAAACACGGGTCAATCTGGCGCGTATCATGCTCAGCGGCACAGACATACTGCTGCTGGACGAGCCGACGAACCACCTCGACATCCGCTCTATCGAGTGGCTGGAGGACTATCTGCGCGGCTTCAAGGGCTCGGTGCTCATCGTGTCGCACGACAGGTATTTCCTCGACCGGGTCACAACGCGTACGCTGGAGCTTTATGACGGCGCGATAACGTCATGGCCGGGCAATTACAGCTATTTTGTCGATAAAAAGCAGGAGATGATGGAGCAGCTTGAGGCGGCGAAAAAACGACAGGACAAGGAAATTGCCCGCCTGGAGTTCACTGTAGAGCGCATGAAGGGCTGGGGGCTTGGCGACAAGAAGATGATGCGCCGCGCCTTTGCCATGGAAAAGCGCATCGAGCGCATCGAGCGCATAGAGACAATCCGCCGCGAGCACAAAATGCGCAGCCGGTTTGCCGAGGCGGCGCGCTCGGGCGAGGAGGTTTTTACGCTTCAGGAGCTGAAAATAGGCTATAACGAGCCGCTGATAAGAGATTTTTCGGCAAACGTGCTGCGCGGAGAGCGCATCGCGATACTTGGCCCGAACGGCTGCGGCAAGACAACGCTGCTGATGACGCTGCTGAAACGCCTTGACCCGATGAGCGGCAGGATATTCGAGGGCGTCGGGCTGAAAAAGGGCTATCTGCCGCAGTCGGTCACGTTTTCGCATCCGCACCGCACGCTGGTGGACACGCTGCTGTACGAGACAAATTGCTCTACGCAGCAGGCGCGCGACAGACTGGCCGCGTTCGAGTTCAAGGGTGAGGATGTTTTCAAGACGGTCGAGGTGCTGTCCGGCGGGGAAAAGACCCGCCTGAAGCTGTGCGTTTTCATGTTCTCCAAGGTCAACACGCTGTTTTTGGACGAGCCGACAAACCACCTCGACATACTGTCGCGCGAGTGGATAGAGGACGCGATAGACGATTTTTCCGAGACGATGCTGTTTGTCTCGCACGACAGATACTTCATAAACCGGTTCGCGACCAGGATTTGGGCGGTAGAGAACGGGAGGATGGAGGATTTCATTGGCACATACGAGGAGTATTTGCAGCAGCAGGCAAGGCTGGCGCAGCTTCAGGCCAAGCCGCCCGAGGGCAAAAAAAGCGATGCACAGCCCCGCAAGAACGCCGCGCCGCCGCAGCGCTCAACCGAAAAGCTGCGCCGAGAATATCAGCGAAGGCTTGATGCCGCCGAACGGCGGCTGGGAGATATCGAGCGCGAGATGGCCGAGTGCGGCGGCGATAAGTACGAGCGGCTCGGCGAGCTGTTTATACTTAAAGAGCAGGTCGAGGCCGAGCTGCTGGAGATATATGCCGACGAGCCGCCGGCGGAGGACGGCCGATGAACATACTTGTCGCGCCCGATTCTTTCAAGGGAAGCCTCAGCGCCGAAAGATTTTGCCAGATTGCGCGCGAGGCGCTCTCGCGGCGCTTCGCGAGCGGCAAAATCACATGCATTCCGATGGCGGACGGCGGCGAGGGCACATGCCGGGCAATGGTTCTGGCGAAGGGCGGAGAGATGGCCGCGTGCCGTGTCACCGCGCCGATGGGCAATAAAATATCGGCGCAGTACGGCGTGCTTGGCGGCAAAGAGGCCGTTATCGAAATGGCGGCGGCATCGGGGCTGCCGCTTGTGCCGGAGGAAAAGCGAGATATATTTTCGGCCACAAGCCGCGGCACGGGGGAGCTTATACTGGCCGCGCTTGGCACCGGAGCAAAAATGATATACATGGGTATAGGCGGCAGCGCGACAAACGACGGCGGGGCGGGGATGCTGGCCGCGCTTGGCGCGCGGCTGCTGGATAAGGACGGGCACCCGGTACCGGACGGTGCGCGCGGGCTTGGCGCGCTGCACAGTATCGACCTGACGCGCGTAAATCCGGCGGCGCAGGATGCGGAGTTCATCGTCGCGTGCGATGTCGACGCCGTGCTGTGCGGAGAACGCGGCGCCAGCGCGGTATTCGGGCCGCAGAAAGGCGCAAAGCCGGAGGATATCCCGCTGCTGGACGCGTGGCTGAGCCGCTTCGGCGACCTGCTGCGCGGCGCAACGGGCAGAGACGTCGGCACTATCCCCGGCAGCGGCGCCGCCGGAGGCATGGGCGCGGCGCTGATGGCCGTTCTTAACGCCCGGCTGATGCCGGGATTCGCCGCTGTCGAGCGGGTGTGCGGGCTTGAGGCGGTGCTTAATAGCGGCCGCTTTGACGTGATGATAACCGGTGAGGGGCAGCTTAGCGCCCAGTCGCTGATGGGGAAACTTCCGGTCGAGGCGGCGCGGCTGGCGAGAAAATACGGTGTGCCGACGCATGCAGTCGTCGGCAGCGCCGCGGCCGACTCACAAGAGGCGAGGCGCGAGTTCGCCGCGGTGACAGAGCTACAGTCGCCCGGAATGAGCGCCGAATATTCGATGCAAAACGCCGAAGCGCTGCTGGCTGGCGCGCTGGCACGCATTGAACTGCCGGGGCTTTCCGGCTGAACTGTGCGGAAAAATACGCCGCCCCCGCGGGATTATCCCGCGGGGGCATTTTGTGCTATAGATGCTTCGCGGCGCGGTTACGGTATCAGTATGTCAGGCACATTCAACGTGTCGAACCAGCTGTAAATGCACTCCGCAGCAGAGGAGTAGACATAGTTTTCGCGCACGGTTATTTTGCTCAGCACCTCGTGAATCGGGGGCAGGCTTTCAACGTCATAGTACACCGACCAATCATAGTTGGCCGGCAGGTCTTTTATCATTTCATACAGCCCGCCCGGGCTGCAGCCGCGCAGATTTGCCAGAAAACGCGTGTGCGCGCCGGCGTTCCCATAGTATAAATCAAGCGCCGGCGTCACATTGAAAAACGCCCAGACGGGGGCATTTTTCTCATTCTCCGCATAGCTGAAGCTGTCTGCCGCAGCAAGGCCGGCGTATATTTGCGCCTCGTTCAGCGCCCCGATTTTTGCCAAAAAAGCATCTGCGGAGAGGCCGGCCTGCTCCAGCCGCGGAGCGAACTGCAGGCACTGCTCGTACGTCGCGCGATAGCGCTGGAACAGCCTCAGCCTGGGGACCGGGAGGTACAGCGGTATGGTTATATGCCGCACCGCGCCGGGGAACGCGGCCAGCAGCCCTGCAACCGAATCCCAGCCGCTTATGAGGTGCCGGCTGAGCATCAGATTGAAGGAGACGTCGAACCCCTGCCCGGTAAGCAGCTCGGCCGTCTGCGCAATTGCGGAAAATGACCCGCTGTTTTTCGTTATCTCGGCGTGATGCGCTTCGTTGCCGTGCAGCGTAAGCATGACGCCGCGGCAGCCGGCGTCTCTAAGCATCGACAGCACATCAAGCCTGTCGCGGCGCGCCGTCAGCGCGATGCCGGTCGTCGGGATGTTGGCGTCCGCCCGCGCAAAATAATCCGGCATAAAATACTGCGGCATTTTTGCAAGAGAGTGAGATATTATGCCACCAATGTCCGGATGAAGAAAGTTTTCGTTGCCGGTCATAAGCGAAATATCGCCGCCCAGCCTGTTAAAGATGGCGTTCAGCTTGTTCGCCGCCAAAATATAGTCGTCAAAGCTCATCAGCGGCCCTTTGCCGCCGCCGACGTAGCAATGGAGGCACTCGGTATTGCAGCCGGCAATGGTGACCTCGAATGTATATTGCATGGCGCCCTCACTTTCCGCCCAGATATAGGTTTGGCCATGGCAATAACGCCATGGCCGCCTTTATATATTGCCTACTTTATGCCGTAAAACGCTTTGGAGTTGTCGGTCGTCAGCCGCGCGGCCTCATCGGCGGATATGCCGAGTATCGCCCCCAGCGCCTGAAGCGTGTGGACAAGCATCGTCGAATCGTTGCGCTTGCCGCGGTGCGGCTCGGGCGTCAGATACGGGCAGTCGGTCTCAATCAAAATGCGGTCGCGCGGAATCCAGCGAAGCACATCGTGCGATTTTTTTGCGTTCGAAAATGTTATAACACCGGTGAAGCCGAGCCAATAGCCCATGTTTACAAGGGTTTTTGCCGTCTCGAGACTGCCGCTGTAGCAGTGGAACACGCCGCGCGGGACTTTGAAGCGTCTGACGATGTCTAGGCAGTCCTGCGCCGAATCGCGCATGTGGATGACGACCGGCGTCTGCGTCGCCTCGGCAAGCTCCATTTGAAGCGCAAACTTTTCAAGCTGAACAGCGCGCGGCGAAAAATCGTGGTAGTAATCCAAACCTATCTCGCCCAGCGCGACGACGCACCCGTGCCGAAGCAATTTTTCCAGCTCGTACATATCCTGCGGAATCATGTCGTCGGTGTTGTGCGGATGGACGCCGACCGTCGCCCAGACGAAGTCATATTTCTCGGCCAGCGCCACGCTTTTGCGTGACGAGGGCAGGTCGCAGCCGATATTTGCCACATACGCGACTCCGCTTTTTTTAAGCGACGGCAGCAGCGTGTCGCGGTCGGCGTCGAAGCGCTCGCTGTCGTAGTGGGCGTGGCTGTCGAATATCTCCATATTCAGCTGAGCAACGCGCCGGGCTTTGCGTCGTCGGCCTTGATGACCCACAGGTCGTCGCCGCAGCTGGCCGACAGAATCATGCCGTTGCTCTCGTGCCCCATCAGCTTAGCCGGCTTCAGGTTAGACACGACAACGACGTTGTGGCCGACCAAATCCTCCGGCTTGTACCACTTGGCGATGCCGGACAGCACCTGCCGCGTGTGGTCGCCAAGGTCAAGCTTGAAGACGAGCAGCTTGGCGGATTTGGGTACATTCTCGCACGACAGCACCCTGGCCACCTGCATCTTAACCTTGGAAAAATCGTCGATGCCTATGAGCGCGACGCCCTCGGCCGCCTTGGCGGCCTTCGCCTGCTCGGCGGCGGCCTCAAGCTCGGCAAGCTCCTTGGCAAGGTCGATGCGCGGGAACAGCACGTCGCCCTTTGTCACCGCGGCGTTTGCCGGCAGCGCGCCCCATACATTGGCGCTGTCCCAGTCGGCGCCATGCGCGCCAATCTGCGCCAATATCTTTTCGGTGGCGGCGGGGATAAACGGCGTCAGCAGCACGGCGCAGATACGCAGGCATTCGAGAAGGTTGTACATGACAGTCGCAAGGCGCGGGCGCTGCGCGTCGGTCTTAAGCGTCCACGGCATGGTCTGGTCGATATATTTGTTCGCGCGCGAAATGACCTTGAATATCTCAAGCAGCGCGGCTTGAAAGCCGTACGCCTCCATATGTTTTTCATACACACCTCGCAGCGACGAGGCCATATTGACAAGCTCGTCATCGACGGGCGCATGCTCGCGCGTATCGATAAGCGTACCCGCAAAGTATTTTTCGGTCATGGCTACCGAGCGCGAGACAAGGTTGCCGAGGTCGTTGGCCAAATCGGAGTTTATGCGCGATATGAGAAGCTCGTTTGTAAAGCTGCCGTCGGTGCCGAACGGGAACTCGCGCAGCAGGAAATACCGCAGCGCGTCGACGCCGTAGCGCTGCGACAGGATGACCGGGTCGACGACGTTGCCTACGCTCTTGCTCATCTTGCCGCCATCCAGCAGCAGCCAGCCGTGGCCGAACACCTTTTTCGGCAGCTCCTCGCCCAGCGCCATAATCAGCGCAGGCCAGATGATGGCGTGGAAACGCACGATTTCCTTGCCGACAAAATGCACGTCGGCCGGCCAATATTTATCCATATCGGTGTATTTTTCATTTTTGAAGCCGAGCGCCGTCATGTAGTTGCTGAGTGCGTCGATCCACACATACACCACATGCCCGGGGTCAAAATCGACCGGCACGCCCCACTTGAAGCTTGTGCGCGACACACATAAATCCTCCAGCCCGGGGCGCAGGAAGTTATTGAGCATCTCGTTGCGGCGGCTCTCCGGCTCAAGGAACTCGGGATGCTCGTCATACAGTTTTATGATTCTGTCGGTGTAGGCGGACAGGCGGAAGAAATACGCCTCCTCCTCGGCGTCGACGACATCGCGTCCGCAGTCGGGGCATTTGCCGTTTTCAAGCTGGCTCTCTGTCCAAAAGCTTTCGCACGGGGTGCAGTATTTGCCCTTGTACACAGATTTATATATCTCGCCTTTGTCATACAGCTCTTTGAATATCCGCTGAATTGCCAGCTCGTGATAGTCGTCCGTCGTGCGGATAAACCTGTCGTACGAGATGTTCATCAGCTTCCACAGGTCGATGATGCCGCCCGGGCCCTCGACGATGTTGTCGACAAACTGCTTCGGCGTCACGCCGGCCGCCTTGGCCTTCTGCTCAATTTTTTGGCCGTGCTCATCCGTACCGGTCAAAAACATCACATCATAGCCGCACAGGCGCTTGTAGCGCGCCATAGCGTCGGTGGCCACCGTGCAGTATGTGTGGCCGATGTGAAGCTTGTCCGACGGATAGTATATCGGCGTTGTGATGTAATAGGTTCCCTTGCTCATTTTTTTCACCTCTATATGGTCGATTTTACATAATTTGCAGCATGTTTTACTATTATATCAATTTTAAGCGGCTTTTACAATCGCTATCCGGCATTTTTTGCTGCGCGGCCGCAATACGCAAAACGCCGGGGCATCGCCCCGGCGTGGGTGTGGCTTTATTATTCCGAGTCGGCCACAGTCGGTTCGGTCGGCGCCTCGCCCCCCGCGGGGTCGGGTACAGGCGGCAGGGTCGTCGGCTCGGTCACGGGCCCGGTCGGCTGAGTGGGCTGGGTCGGCTCGGTTGCCGGCGGCACCGTCGTCGGGGCGTTGGGGTCGGCAGGCAGCGGGTTGCACAGAATCACCTTGTCGTACTTCGTATAAGCGCTCTTGTTCTCGAATGTGCGAGATACCTCGACATCGTTTATGTAAACGACGCGGTATGTCTCGGTGCGGTAGCCGGGGTATCCCGCTTTGTCAACCTTCTGTGTGCCGTACGGCAGCGTCGGGTCGAGGACATACAGTATCTCGAACGGAGTATAGGACAGCTCGGCCGTGTCCATCTTGACCGTCTTTTCCGGCGTCATATTCGTACCGATCAGCTTGATGGTAAGCGTGTTTTTTTTGTGCGTCGACTCGATTTTTATCGGAAAATCGGTGTTGTTTTTGAACTTGAAATCGGTGAAGCCCCAGGCGACCGTCGCATCCTCGCCGAGGGGGACATATGTAACCCTGCGGCTGTGCGGCTTGCGCTCGACAATCTCGAGATCGGCGCGCAGCGTGCAGTAGTATATTGTCGACGACACCTGGCACACGCCGCCGCCGACGCTCTCCTCCGTCTCGGCGCCGACATAGATTGTCGCATCCATAAAGCCGCGCTCGTATGTGCGCTTGCCGACGCGGTCGTTATACGAGAATACCTCTCCGGGATTTATTATAGCGCCGTTTACAAATTCTGTGGCCAGGCGGACATTTTTTGTTCTGCCTACAAGGCCGGCGTTAAAGTCGGTCGTTTTTTCGCTTAGCACATCGCGGAACAGCAGCGATTTGTACTGTTCGTCGGTGTAAAGCGGCATTTCGATATCGAGCGGGATGTCGACATACCGGTTGTCGGTATTCTTAAGCGCATCCTTTGCCCTTTGCAAATCAAGATGCACCCCGACGCTGGACGGTTTTATCGTATTGCCCTCAGGGTCGGCCTCAAGGTCAAGCGAGGGGTTTTGCATCTCGCTCTCGATTTCAGACTTTATGAGCAGCAGGTCAAGCTCATCGGGCTCGTTTTTCTCAAGCTCGAACGAAGCGTCGGAAAAATCCCCCGAGACAAGCTTGTCGCGCAGAAAGGTGAGAAGCTTCGCCTCGTCTATCGAAAGCCCGGCCTGCCCGCGGTCGACAACAAGGTGATAATCGGCAAATGTATACGCCGCCTGTATGATGTCGCGCTCGGTCTTTATCACTATGTCGGCCGCCTGCTCGGCGACGCGCGTTTCGTTGACACGGCATTCGGGCGAGATGACGGCACCGTGGAATCTTGCGCCGAATATATCCCTGACGCGCCCGACAATATTGCCCGACCTGCCGTAGGCGTATGCCTTGCCTGCGGTCTCCTTCGCGTCATAGCCGACATCCTGCCGCGTGATTTCCACCGTGTGGACGGTTTCGCCCACGGTAAGCTGAAAGCTGTGCCCCGGCGAGATGTCGGCGAGATACGGCTCGATAAGCGCCAGAGCCTCGGCGCGTGTCTTACCGGACAGGTCAATATCCCCGACGCTCACGCCGGGGTATACCTTATCATAAATAAATGCACCGTAGGCGGCGACACCGACGCAGGCGACCAGCGCGAGCATAACGATGAGAAAAAGAGCGAAGCCCACTTTCTTACCGGCACTCCATCCCATTTCGTGGCTGCCCTTTGCGCGGGTGCCGGCATTTTTGCCGGCCCGGGTGTTTTTTTCGTTTTCCACTCTGTCGGACATAATCGTATCCGTTTCTTTCGGCGAAGTCTATGTAGGCCGCAAACCCCCGCCTCGCGGCTGCGGCACTGTGCGATTTATATTAGGCAAATACATTATATATGCGAAAAAACAGAATATCAACTACATATTGGTTACAATTCCTGCGCTTTTGGCTGCGCAGTCTTTCCGCATTTCACGGTTTGCCATGTTACGACTATTTGACTTTATATTCGGCAAAATAGTTTCATACATCGCGCAAAAAAAGCGCCTCGCCAAATGGCGGGGCGCTGCGCTGCTAAAAAACGGCGAATCAGATGGTGGGAACAAGACCGGTAAGGTATGTCATCATGTCGACAAAAACGGCGTCGGCCGGGGGTGCGGTGCGCGGCGCGGTTGTGCTTTCGCTCTGCTTGGCGGTGAGGTCAAGAACCATCGAGACAGTGTCTTCGACATCGAGTGTCATTTTCATAGTCACGTTGGCGGCGTCCGTCTTCATATCGATGTTCATAGCGCCGACCTCATCGCTGACATTGACATTGAGGGCAACCGACTTGGCCTTGTCGCCGTCGAGTGTGACTTCCAGCGTAATTTTGCACGGCGCGCCGAGCTCGTCGGTCAGGTCTATGACATTTTTATATGTGTCGCCGGACTTTGTAAAAGCCTTGTCTCCGGACATATTCTCAAGCGCGTCGAGTGTGGCCTTAATCTCGCCGTACGACTCGGGTGTAAGTGTCAGCTCGGTGGGGAGCTGAGCCTTAATCAGGTCGATAATGGCGGCAACATCCATCTCGTTTGTCGCCATAAGCTCTTCATACTCAAAGCCAAGCTGCTTTAGCATCGCGGCCAAATCAAGACTGAGCCATGCGGCTTCGTCGACTTCGAGCATGGCGTTCATGAACGGATACTGATAATACAGGACGCCGGTCTCCATATTGGCGATGACGTCCATCTTCATGTCAAGCTTGGCGGTCATGCCGGGGATCTGCTGAGACTCGGGCAGCTCGCTCAGGTCGATAGAGACATTGGCTTTGCCGTCGCCGACAAGGCCCTTCGACAGGATATCCATGTCAAACGTGGCGGGGATGCTGATTTTGCCGGCCTCGGGGTCTGTGACGTCAATAGCCATAGTCATATCGACTTCGGTCAGGGAAATCTTGTCGGCTTCGACGGCGGGCTGCATTGCTGCAAGCTTCTCAAGGATTGTGAACTTGCCGGCAAACTCCTCAAGCATAGTCGGCAGGTCGATGACGATAGCTGTGCGGGTTGCGGCATCCCAGCCGATGGTGGCGCCAAGCAGCGAGGCGACGGCGCGCATCGGCAGCATCATGTTGCCGTCGGCGTCGATTTCGGGGGCGACGTCGGTCTTGGTGACTTCGGTCTTGCCGTCTTTTGTCACCGAGATATCTGTCGAGCCGGCAGTCAGGACGATTGTGGTTTCGTCACGCTTGACGGTGGCGCTGCGCGTTGCCTCGTCAAACGCCACGGTGGCGTCCATCGACTCGAAAAAGCCGCGGAGCGCGACAAGCGTACGGCCGTCCTTGATGTACATCGAAACATCGGCCTTCGTTTGACCGTCGAGCTGAAGAGCCATGGCGGCAGGGGCAGCCGGCGCCGGGGAGATGAGCGGCTGCGTGTCAACATCTGCGGCAAATGATGTCAAGCTGAGTGCTGCAAGCATGGGCAGGATAATCGCCAGTGCCAGTATCCTCGTGCGTGTCTTTTTCATGGGGGATGCCTCCTAAATTACTGTTTATACAAAGTATGTACTCAGTCTATCACATATGTACTGCGGGAAACAAGCAAAAACAGGTAAATGTTTACAACTTCTTTACAAATTATGACGAAATTATGATGAACGCTGTAAGTATCCGTTGCGCCGGCGCTTTACAGGCGGCGATATGTGCTGTATAATTGCAGAAACAGTTTTTGAAGCATAATTTTCTGCTTCCGCCGCGTATAGCGGCGGCGGCGCGAGGCAAGATTTTAATGCCCGGCAAATGACAGACCGGGACGCAAGTGTCACAGCTCTCGGTATTCCTCCGCCGAGATGGCGTAGACTGCGGTGACGATTCCGTCGTCGCCGGAGAGCTCGGAAATCAAACGCATCCCGTTGCGCCGGGCAACGTTTTGCGATGCGATATTTTCTGCGCGCATGTACGAGTACACCGTGCCAAGATTCAGGGTGTCAAAGGCGTAGTTGCGGCAGGCACGCGCGGCCTCGGTCGCATATCCGTTGCCGGTGTGCGCGCGGCTGATGTGATAGCCGATCTCCGGCTCTCGCTTACCGCCGATAAGCTGCATAGTGATGCCGCAGTCACCGATGAATGTATCTGTCTGCTTCAGTATCACAGCCCAAAGGCCAAAGCCGTACGCGGCATAGTTTTCCAGATTCCACTCAATCCACCGCTGCGATTTCTCGCGCGTAAACGGCGCCGGATAGTGTTTCATCAGCTCCGGGTCGGACAAAATCGCGTGCAGGTCGTCGAGATCGTCCGCCTTGAACTCCCTGAGGATAAGTCTTTGAGTTTCGATAACCATATTTGGCCCCCATATTCACGGGATTCGGCAGATACATCCGCCGGCAGATACAGTATCGCACACCTTTTGCGGCATTACAAGCCTTTGCTTGATGCCGTGAAACCGCAATTACCCGGCATGAAAGGAGCACGCAATGAACGACAATGTATATGATGTGGCGATACTCGGCGCCGGACCGGCCGGCCTTGCCGCCGGCCTGTATGCCGGGCGCGCCGGCCTGAGGGCGGTTATACTGGAAAAAGGCCCCGACGGCGGGCAGATAATCAACACGTCGGAGGTTGAAAACTACCCAGGGCAGCTTGTGGAGGGGGAAACAGGCGAGTCGCTTGCAGCCAGGATGACGCGGCAGGCCGAAAAGTTCGGCTGCCTGCGGGCGAGGGAGAATATCAAGGCGGTGTACCTCGACGGGGACGTAAAAGTGCTGGAAGGGCGGCGCAACAAATATATGGCGCGCACGGTAATCATCGCAACCGGCGCCGGCCCGCGGCCTATAGGCTGCGCCGGGGAGAGTGATTTTGTCGGGCGCGGGGTCTCGTACTGCGCCACGTGCGACGGAAGCTTCTTCAAGGGGCTGCGCGTCATCGTCGCCGGCGGCGGCGACAGCGCGGTGGAGGAGGCGTGTTACCTGACAAAGTTCGCGAGGCAGGTCACGATAGTCCACCGGCGCGATACGCTGCGCGCCGCAAAGGCGATACAGGACCGCGCGTTTGCCAACCCCGCTATAGATTTTCTGTGGGACAGCGTCATAGAAGGCGTCGAGGGCGATGCGCTTATGAACGCCGTGACGGTTAAAAATGTCAAGACCGGCGCGCTTACGCGCGTAGAGAAGCAGCCGGATGACAAGATGCTGGGCCTGTTTGTCTTTGTGGGGAACCTGCCGGCGACGTCGCTGTTTGAAGGCGTTATAGACATGGAAAGCGGATATATCCGCACCGACGAAAGCATGATGACGTCACTGCCCGGGGTGTTCGCCGCTGGAGATGTGCGCGTAAAGCCGCTGCGGCAGGTGATAACGGCGGCGGCCGACGGAGCGGTAGCGGCCGTGCAGGCGCTGAAATACATCGAGGAGCACGCCCCGCACAAAATGTGATATATTTTTTACGCGCCTTCGCACATTGTGCGAAGGCGCTTTCATATCACGCAAATCAGTGGACGTGTATTTGTGTATACACGTATTCATGTATTATTTGTCGCCTTAACTAACGAAAAAACATCAAATGCATGTTTTTTCATAACTTTTTTACTTGCATTGAAAGCGCGGAGCATATATAATTAAGCTGCGTATAATTGGCATTGACCGCGGCGAATGCCGCGCTGGCATATTAAAGCATAAGGAGGACCATATGGAACTGATCAAAACCGGCGTGGCGGGTACGCTGGAATCGGGCGATATCTATGTGGAAGTGGAAAAAGGGGACGGCGGCATAACTGTCGAGCTGTCAAGCACGGTGAAAAGCCTGTACGGCCGACAGATCGAGAATGTGATTCGCGAGACTGCAGGCGCGCTTGGTGTCGGCGCCGCGCGGATTGTCGCAAACGACAAGGGCGCGCTTGACTGCACAATCAGGGCGCGCGTGACGACCGCTTTCGCAAGGGCTTGCGGGAGTGAAGCATATGAATGGACTGCCGAGGGGAGGAAGACAAATGCCTGAGAAGCACCGGCTGCGCCGCAGTATGATGTTCATACCCGGTAATAACCCGGGGATGATGCGTGACGCGCACATATTCGGTTCCGACTCCATTATGTTCGACCTTGAGGATTCGGTCTCGCTGTACGAAAAGGATGCGGCGCGTGTGCTTGTGTACAACGCGATAAAGACAATCGACTACGAGGGCATAGAAATAGTCGTGCGCGTCAATCCGCTTGATACACAGTACGGCAAGGCGGATATCGAGGCGATGGTATGCGCCGGCGCGCATGTGCTGCGCATGCCGAAGACCGAGACGGCGCAGGATGTCGTCGACTGCGAAAACTATATTGCCGAGATGGAGAAAAAGCACGGCATAGAGGTTGGCAGCACGCTGATGATGGCAGCTATCGAAAGCGCGCAGGGAGTTATTAACGCCTATGCCATAGCGACGGCGTCGCAGCGCCTTATAGGCATCGCCATCGGCGCCGAGGACTTTTGCGCCAACATGAAATGCCAGCGTACAAGCGAGGGAAGCGAGCTTGCGCTCGCGCGGCAGACAATCGTCATGGCGGCGCGCGCCGCCGGCATCGACGCGCTTGATACGGTGTACTCCGATGTCAACAACGAAGAGCAGCTTGTTTACGAGACAAAGCTTGTCAAGGCTCTCGGCTTCGACGGCAAATCTGTCATCAATCCAAGGCAGATTGCGCCTGTCCACGCCGTGTTTGCCCCGACGGCAAAGGAAATAGAAAACGCCGGCCGCATAATCGCCGCCATCAAGGAGGCCGAGGCCCGCGGAAGCGGCGTCATCAGCCTGAACGGCAGGATGGTCGACAGGCCGATCGTGCTGCGCGCCGAGCGGGTTATCGAGCTTGCGCTCGCGTCGGGCATAATCTCTTCGCAGGAGGTCATGTAACATGAAAAACTATGTTGGACACGATATACCGCAGGAGCTGCTGGACAGCCTGAACCTTGGCCTGTACGGAAGGGACACCGATGACCGCTGCGCGCCGAAGAGCGGGGAGAGCCTTGTGTGGCGGCAGGAGAACAGCGACAAAATCGTCGAATCCATAGAACAGGCCGTCAAGCTGTGCGGGCTTAAGGACGGCATGACCGTGTCGTTCCACCACCACTTCCGCGAGGGCGACCACATACTAAACACGGTTATGGATGTCATCGCCTCGATGGGATTTAAGGACCTTAAGGTTGCGAGCTCGTCGCTTACCGGCATACACAGCCCGCTCGTCGGGCACATCAAAAACGGCGTCGTCAACAGGCTGGAGAGCAGCGGCTGCCGCGGCAAGCTGGCCGACGCAATTTCCCGCGGGCTGATGAAGAACCCGATGATATTCCGCAGCCACGGCGGCAGGGCAAGCGCCATTGCCGACGGCAAGCTTCATATCGACGTCGCGTTTTTGGGCGCCAGCGTGTGCGACCCCTTCGGCAACGCCAGCGGCGTGTGCCTTGACCCCGATGCGGAGAATGTCGCCGAGTGCGGCAGCCTGGGCTATGCCAAGGTCGACGCCAAGTATGCCGACAAGGTCGTTATCCTTACAAACAACATCATAAAGTACCCCAACATGGCCGACGGAATATCGGGCATTGACGTCGACTATATCGTCAAGGTCGATTCGATTGGCGACCCGGCCAAGATATCCGAGGGCGCGGCGCGCTTTACGACAAACCCGCGCGACCTGCTCATCGCCGAAAAGGCGGCACAGGTGATAATCAAGTCGGGCTACTTCCGCGACGGGATGAGCATGCAGACCGGAACGGGCGGTTCGGCGCTTGCCGTAACACGCTTTTTGGCTGACGAGATGGTAGCGCAGGGCGTCAAGGCCAAGTTTGCGCTGGGCGGCATAACCGGCCAAATGGTAAAGCTGCACGAGCAGGGGCTTATAGAGACGCTGCTTGACGTGCAGGATTTCGATACGGTTGCCGCCGCCTCGCTGCGCCGCAACCCGAATCATCATCAGATAGACGGCAACGAGTACGCAAGCCCGTTTAACCGCGGCGCCGCTGTAAATCAGCTCGACATCGTCATACTCTCGGCGCTGGAAATCGACGTCGATTATAATGTAAACGTACTGACCGGCTCCGACGGCGTCATTCGCGGCGCAATCGGCGGCCATCCGGATACAGCGGCAGGCGCCGCTCTCACCGTCATCGTCACGCCTCTTATCCGCGGCAGGATACCGTGCGTGCTGAAGCATGTCAACACGCTGTGTACAAGCGGCGCGACATGCGATGTGCTCGTTACCGACAGCGGTATCGCCGTCAACCCGCGCAGGCCGGAGGTTGCCGCCGCGCTTGAAGCCGGCGGAATCAAGCTCACCACCATCGAGGAGCTGAAGGCGAAGGCTGAGGCAGTCGTCGGTGTGCCGGACGACCTGCCGTTCGGCGAGCGCATTGTGGCCGTCGTAACCGCGCCGGACGGCACCGTGATGGACGTGGTTCGCGAGATAAATGCCTGAAATAACTCTTGAGCAGCTGCTGAGAAGCCGTGACGAACGGGCGGCATTTCAGCGCGTGCTCATCGAATCGTATAAACTGCCGCTCGTGTCGTTCACGGTGAATATGCCCGGGCCGGTAAAGCGTGAGAGCCGCAGCGAAACGGTGTTCCGCGCCGGGGTGAGCGCGATACGCGAGCGCCTCGCCGGGGGGTACATACTCTACTCCAAGCTGCGTGAGCCTGATACGGGGTATGAGGGATATTTTGTATGTGACATGCCGGAGCTTAAGCTTAAAAGCATGATGTGCGGCATCGAGGACGCTCACGCGCTGGGCAGGCTGATGGACATAGATGTGCTTGGCGCCGACCGCCGCATTATCGGCCGAGCGGAGCTGGGGACGGCGCCGCGCGCATGCCTTGTGTGCGGCAAGCCGGCCGCCGCGTGCGTCAGGTCTCAGGCGCACACGCCGGCAGAGCTCAGCGCCGCGATAGACCGCATACTTGCCGGCGCGAAAGGATGATACCATGCTGTCCGCACCCGAAATTAGAGACCTGCCGCTGTCGCTTCCCTCGTGCCGGGATGAGGTCGACCGGCTGCTTGAGCGCTGCGGCCTGCGGCGCGAGGGGATGGACTACTACGCCGGCGTGTATATCGACGATATGCTTCTTGCCGGCGGGGGGTTGAGCGGGAATGTTATAAAATGCGTCGCGGCGGACGAACGCGCGCGCGGCATGAACCTTACGAATATGCTTGTGACGCATCTGCGCGCGCGAGCCAGGGCAAACGGGGCGGGAAATATATTCGTCTTTACAAAGCCGGAAAATCAGGACATATTCGAAAGCCTGTCCTTTACGCAAATCGGCGCCGCCGAAAAAGCCATACTGCTTGAGAGCGACAGCCGCGGCGTAAGCCGTTGGGCGGCGGAGGCGGCTCAAGGCCTGCCGCGCGGCGAAAAGGGCGCAATCGTCATGAACTGCAACCCGTTCACGCTGGGGCATCAGTACCTTGTCAGGACGGCGGCGGCGCGGTGCGAATCACTCGCGGTGTTCGTCGTGCAGGAGGAGCGCTCGCGTTTCCCGTTCGAAGTGCGGCTTGAGCTGGCGCGACGCGGATGCGAGGAAATCGGCGGAGTCACGGTTTTACCCGGCGGGCCGTATATCATTTCGGGCGCGACATTCCCGTCGTACTTCCTGAAACAGGCCGGCGACGCGTCGCGTACGCACGCCGAGCTGGATATCGATGTCTTTGCCAGGCACATCGCCCCGGCGCTTGACATCACAAGCCGGTTTGTCGGGCACGAGCCGCTTGACCCGATGACCGCCTGCTATAACGAGGCGATGCGCAAGCGCCTTCCGCAGGACGGGATTACGGTAAGCGAGATTAAACGGATAGAAAGCGCCGGCGCGCCTATAAGCGCAAGCGCCGTGCGCGCGCTGGCCGGGGACGGCAGATTGGATGAGATAAAGCGCATGGTGCCGCCCGCGACATACGAATACATTGTGCTTCATCAACATGAGTTAAGGAATTGAAATTATGACGGCCACGCAAACCGGCGAGCTCGCCTATCAATCGCTGCTGCACGAATTGTATGCGACGCCGAAGCCCGGCCTCGTAGACCGCAACAACAGCGGCGCGCACGCCGATATGGACCTTTCGCTGTTTG
>JAVBMB010000115.1:0-7514 GCA_031552995.1 Oscillospiraceae bacterium | reverse complement strand
ATTATTTTTCTGTGTCGGCAGGTTATGGAAGCTTACCTTATATTTCCGCTGTCCGCAAGAGAGACAAAGTCGTTGTCGGCGATGATAATATGGTCGACAAGCTTGACGTTGATTGCGGCAAGGGCATCCTTGACACGCTGGGTCGTCGCAATATCCTCGTGAGACGGCAGCGCGATGCCGCCTGGGTGGTTGTGAGCGATAATGACATTTACGGCGTCGTACTGAAGCGCCGTGGCGACGACCTTGCGAATATTGACTTCGGTTGAGTTTATGCTGCCCGTGTGCAGCACTGTCGTGCCCAGCACTCGGTACTTGCTGTCCATACTGACAAGCATGACGGTCTCTTCGCGCCGACCGATATAGCGCGACAACAGATAATTCCCTGCCTTTTCGGTGCTGCGCAGGCAGATGTCATTGTCGCGGTCGGTCAGATACTGCCGCGACAGCTGCGGAATCAGCTTTATCAGCGCAGCGCTGTTTTCGCCGATGCCGTCTATATTCAAAAGCTCGGCCATCGGCGCGTCGAACACGCCCGAAAGACTGCCGAAACGCTTGATCAGCGCGTGGGCAATCTCATTTGTATCCCTCCTGGGAATGGCAAAAAACAGCAGCAGCTCAAGCACATTGTGCTGGCTGAAACCGTCCAAGCCCTCGTCCATAGCGCGTTTGATCAGGCGTTTTCTGTGACCGTCGTGAATCGACACCGCGTTTCCCCTTACACTATAATTATTGCCGCTGATACGAAGTTAATTATATAAATACGCCGGATTATTGTCAACACTGGATATATCGTCTGTTTTATTGTAGAATTGTATTATCGCATCGGAGGGATTTATATCAAAATTATTGGGAGAATTGTATTGTTGTCTGCGCTTGTCGCGGCGCTTATCGCTCTGCCCTGCGCGGCATCCGGCAGCGAGCTGCGCGGCATGTGGGTGTCCAGCGTATATAACCTCGACTACCCGTCAAAGACGGGGCTCAGCGCGGCGCAGCTTGCGAGCGAGGCCGATGACATCATAGAAAATGCGGCCGCTTGGGGCTTTAACGCGATATTTTTGCAGGTGAGGCCCAGTGCCGACGCGCTGTATGACTCCAATATATTCCCGGCCAGTGTTTGGGTATCCGGCTCTCAGGGAACGGCGCCGGACGGCGGGTTTGACCCGCTTGAGTATTTTGTTGAAAAGGCGCACGGGCTGGATATAGCGGTGCATGCATGGGTGAACCCGTACCGTATTACACGCACAAAGGCGGACACCAGAGAGCTGGCATTTGCGAAGCTGGCAGGCGGGCATCCCGCGCTTAGTATGCCGGAATGCGTTGTGTTTGCCGGCGACGGATGCCTGTATTTTGACCCCGGTATGCCGCAAACACGCCAGCTTGTCATAGACGGCGTTATGGAGATTGTTGAAAAATACCGCATTGACGGCATTCATCTGGACGACTATTTCTACCCGGGCGGCGCATTTGACGATTCGGCCTCTCTTGCGGCGTACGGCAGCGGGATAAGCGAGGGTGATTTCCGGCGGCAGTCGGTAAACCAGCTCATTCAGGCACTTTATGGCAATATAAAATCAGAGAATGCATATGTCGAGTTTGGTGTGTCTCCGTTTGGCGTGTGGGCAAACGACACCCGGCACGCGGACGGCAGCGCCACCAACGGCGCGTCGTCGTATTTTGACATGTACGCAGACGCGCGCGCCTGGGTTAAAGGCGGGATGCTGGATTACATAATGCCGCAGCTGTACTGGCATATCGGCAGTGATGAGGCGGATTTTGAGACGCTGCTGAGCTGGTGGAGCGATGTGACCGACGGCACAGGCGTCAAGCTTTACACCGGGCTGGCAGCTTACAGGCTGCTTGAGGCCGCACAGGGCGATGTGTGGGACGGCGCGGATGAAATCGAGCGGCAGCTGAACATGCTCGGCACGTCGCGGGCCGAGGGGTTTTGCATGTTCCGCTACGGCTCGCTTGCCCAGTCCAGCGAGCTTTGCGAGCTGACGCGCACACGATTTACAGGGCTTGAGCCACCCGCGAAGCTGCTTATCGGCGGCGACACACGCGAGCTGTCCGGCTTTTGGCCGGATTATGGCATCAGCGTCGCAGCCGGGAGCGAGATACGCATCGGCTGCCGCGCACCGCTTGGAGGCGGTGTGACAGTGCTTTACGCGGAGACGGCATCCGTGCTTGAGCAGACGCCGGAAGGCGGGTATTCCGGAATGGTTGTCGCGGCCGAAACCGATTCCCGCCGGGAGGACTTCCCTTTTGTAATCTATGAGAATCACGGCTTTGTACGTGTCGAGATTGTGCCGGCTGCGCTGACATCTGTAAAAACGCGCGGCGAAGCGGCTATCACCGAGATATATTTCGGCAGCGCGGACAATTGGCACCGAGTGGAGTTTGTGACAGGCACACCGGCCGCCGCGCGGATTGAGACGGCGGGCAACGCGCTGCGGCTGATTATCGCGCCGGGGCGGATGGGGGTGCTGTTCGAGGACAGCTTTTTTGAGGGCATAGACTGTGATTCGGGCGATGGAGCGGTGACGTATTCACTGATTCTTCCGCTGAATTGCAAGCTGTATGATTATAGGCTGACATCGCAGCAGGACAGGATAGCGCTGGAACTGCGGCAAAAAGAATAGATGCAATGTTTTCGGCTGAAAGCTTTAATATAATGTTATGTAAAGCTTATCGGCTTCACAATGAAAAGATTAAAAGGGAGTACAGAGTACTCCCTTTTTCCGTGTTTTATGATTTGTTCTAGCCTTCGGAGGCCAGCCGGTCGAGCGCATCACCTTCGAGGCGCTGAATTGTCCACCCATCAAGAGGTATGGCTCCTAGCTTACGGTAAAAGCTAAGCGCATTTTCGTTCCAGTCGAGGCAAATCCACTCGAATCTGCCGCATCCCCGGCTTTTGGCAAGGCCCGCAAGATGCGCAAGCATCGCTTTGCCCAGACCGCGGCCGCGGAATTGCTGCTTGACGAACAAATCTTCGAGATAAAGGCCCGGAAGCCCCTGAAATGTGGAGAAATTGTGGAAATATAGCGCGAACGCGACAGCTTCACCGTCGAGCTCCCCTATTATTACTTCGGCCGCACGGGGCGTAAACAGCGAGTCGTGCAGTGTCTGCCCGGTCGCCGTAACGGCATCGGGCAGCTTTTCATATTCGGCTAAGCCTTTGATGAAGGTAAGGATGAGCGCGGTATCATCCGGCTGCGCTTGGCGTATTGTAAAGTTTGTTGGCTTGTCAGACATTTTCTCCCTCCTCCGACCGGTTTTCAGTAAAACACACCCCGCGAATGCTATATCGCGGGGTGTGTGCGGCGCATGCTACTTTGTGCCGACAATCATCATGGTGTCCTGCGCGATGACGAGCTCCTCATTCGTCGGGATGACAAGAGTCCGGACTGTGGCGCCCTCGGCGCTGATGTCAGTCAGCTTGCCGCGCACGTTGTTCTTCTGCGCGTCAACCTTGATGCCCATGAACTCCAGGTTCTTTGTGATGCGCAAACGCATATCGGTATCGTTCTCGCCGACACCGGCTGTAAAGACGACGGCATCGACACCGCCCATTGCGGCGGCATATGCGCCGATAAATTTCTTGACGCTGTAGGCGAATATGTCAAGCGCCAGCTCGGCGCGCTTATTGCCCTCTTCGGCGGCCTTGCCGATATCGCGGAAGTCCGACGAAACGCCTGAGACGCCTGTCATGCCTGACTTTTTGTTGAGTATATTGAGCACGTCCTTGACGCCGACGCCCTCTTTTTCGCACAGAAACTCGACAATGGCGGGGTCGATGTTGCCGCTGCGGGTGCCCATGGGCAGACCTTCCAGCGGAGTGAAGCCCATAGACGTATCGACGCTGACGCCGCCGTTTACAGCCGCAATAGACGAGCCGTTGCCCAGGTGACATGTGATTATTTTGAGCTGCTCTATCGGACGGCCGAGTGCTTCGGCGCACTTTTGCGACACAAAGCGGTGCGATGTGCCGTGGAAGCCGTAGCGGCGGACGCCGTATTTCTCATAAAACTCGTAAGGAAGCGCATAGACGTACGCGTTTGCGGGCATCTTTGCGTGGAATGCCGTATCAAACACCGCAACCTGCGGGATTCCGGGCATAACTTCCTCGCACGCCGAGATGCCAGTGAGGTTGGCGGGGTTGTGCAGCGGGGCGAGCGGGCAGCACTCCTCAATAGCGGCGATGCTCTCTTTTGTGATAAGCACCGAGTCGGCAAACTTTTCTCCGGCCGAAACAACGCGGTGGCCGACGGCGTCGATTTCACTCATGCTCTTGATAACGCCGTGCTGCGGGTCGAGCAAACGCTCGGCAAGCAGACGAATGGCATCGCTGTGATTAGCCATCGAATATTCGCCGGCGAAAACCTCACCTTTGGCCTCGTGCTTATATTTGCCGTCGATGCCGATTCTCTCGCACAGACCCTTAGCAAGGACTTCCTGCGTTTTCATTTCGATAAGCTGGTATTTGAGCGACGAGCTGCCCGCGTTGATAACTAGTACGTTCATTTTTGACTCTCCCTGTTGTTTTTTATTGTTTTATGATATTATTTATTCGGATAGATTCTCATACCGCTATTATTTTTGCACTTATCTATACGCGCCAACAAATATTTTACAATAGATTTTTGTTTTTTTCAACATTTTTTTATGCGGCGGTGGTGTTTATATGAAGGTCTGCGGTATCGTCAGCGAGTACAACCCGTTTCACAACGGGCATATGCTGCATATCGAACGTACGCGCGAGCTGATTGGCGAGAGCTGCGCGATTATGTGCTGCATGTCTGGCAATTTTGTGCAGCGTGGCGAGGCCGCAATCATGCCGAAGCATCTGCGGGCCGAGGCGGCCGTGCGCTGCGGCGCCGACCTTGTGTTCGAGCTTCCTGCGCGGTACGCGCTGCTGTCGGCCGAAGGGTTTGCCGCGGCGGCGGTGTATATATTGGCATCCACCGGTGTGTTGACCGACCTGTCGTTTGGCGCCGAGCACGACAATATTGCCGATTTGATTGAGGTTGCGCAGGTGCTGCTTGAACACAACACCGTGCTTCGCACGCTGCACGAGCTTAAGAGCGGCGTGTCATACGCCGCGGCGCGAGAGAGGGCGCTTTATGCCCAGATAAAGGAAAAGGCCGCGCTGATTTCATCGCCGAACAATATACTGGCTGTCGAGTACCTGAAGGCGCTGATTTCGATGTCTCTGCTGGGCGATGTGACTCCGCACGCCGTTTCGAGAATCGGCGCGGGGCATGACAGTGGCGAGACGGAGGATAATGTGGCATCGGCATCGCATATCCGCGCGCTTTTGCGCGGTGGCAATGTAGACGCGCTTCGATTTATGCCGCAGTCCGGCGGCGACATGCTGCGCCGCGCAATGGCAAGCGGGCTGGCGCTTGTTGATTCGGCGCGGCTTGAAGCCGCCATGCACAGCGCGCTGATGTGGGCGACACCGCAATCACTTGCAGCTCTTCCCGGCGTCTCCGAGGGGCTTGAACACCGGCTGTATAAGGCGATACACTCATGCCGCGGCATCGATAATATTTCGGCCGCCGCAAAGACACGCAGATACCCGCACGCGCGGATACGCAGGCTGCTGATGTGCGCCTTCCTCGGGATAACGAAGGACGATACCGCTTCCCCGCCGCCTTACGCAAAGGTTCTTGCGATGAACGAGCGTGGCCGGCAGGTGTTGCACATGGCGCGAGACAGGGCGATGACGCCGATAATCACAAAGCCGGCGCATGTGAAAAAACTGTCGGCACGGGCCGTGACGATGTTCGAGCACGAGACGCTGGCGAGCGAGGTGTACTCGCTGGCTCTTCCCGGCTGGAATAGCGTCGGCAGCATGCAGGACTGGCGTACCGACGCCGTTTATATCAATACATGATTAATGCTTTTGCGTCAAAACGAGTCAAATGCGCGGATTATTATATTGTTCCGGCGTTTTTTGTGGCAGAAGCTGCATGAAATATGCTGAAAACCGTTGATTTTCGGTAAGTTTCCCTTGACTTGCGTCGTATCGTTTGATATACTGATAAGGCCGCATTGAATGGGTTTAAGAAAGCAGTTATGCTTCACCCCCGACAGCGAGCCCGTAATGAAGGAGAGGTGCAGCAGATGTACGCAATCGTAAAGACAGGCGGCAAGCAGTACAAGGTTTCAGTCGGCGACGAGATTTATGTCGAGAAGCTTGAGAGCGACGCCGGAGACACAGTGAATCTTGAGGTCATGATGATCGAGAACGAGGGTAAGCTTTCGTTCGGCGGCGATGCCGGCAAGGTTACTGCAAAGGTTGTCAAAAGCGGCAAGCAGAAGAAGGTCATCGTCTACAAGATGAAGCCGAAAAAGAACTATCGCCGCAAGCAGGGCCACAGACAGCCCTATACAAAGCTTATAATTGATTCTATTTCTTAACGGAGGTGCAGTATGGCTCATAAAAAAGGTGTCGGCTCGACCAAAAACGGCCGTGATTCAGAGTCTAAGCGCCTTGGTGTAAAGCGCGCCGACGGACAGTTCGTCCTTGCCGGCAATATCCTTGTCAGGCAGCGCGGCACAAAGATACATCCCGGCGCCAACGTCGGCAGAGGCAGCGATGACACATTGTTCGCCATGGCTGACGGAGTTGTCCGCTTTGAGAGAATGGGCCGCGACCGCAAAAAGGTCTCGGTATACCAGGAAGTTCAATAGGAAAACAACCGAGCATCCCGGAGGACATCCGGGATGCTTTTATTTGGTGGGCATAATATGGATGATGTGACGTTTCGCAGGCTGAACAGCGATGATATCAATCTTGCAATGGGGGAGGAAGGCGATTTTCGCAGCGGTTTCCTTTGCGAGGCCAATGTAGAGCGGTTTTTGGCGGACAGGATGTGCCTGATTCTTGCGGCGATTTTCGGGCAGCGCATAATCGGCTTTGCGTACGGATATATTCTCCCCCGGCTTGACGGCAAGGGCGACATGGTATATGTCAACGAGGTCAGCGTACTGCCGGAATATCAAAGGCAAGGCATCGGCCGCGAACTTATGCAGGGGCTGAAACGCTTATGCGCCGAGCATAAATACCACAGGTTTTTCCTGTGTGCCGAGCGTTCGAACACGGCCGCGTGCGGGCTTTACCATAGCCAAGGCGGCTATGCGCCGCACGGCGATGACGTCGTTTTTCATTTTTTAACTGAAACAGAGGTATAGCAATGTTTGTCGATTATGTAAAAATCAGTATTACTGCCGGACGCGGCGGTGACGGGCACGTGTCGTTCCACAGGGAAAAATATGTGGCGGCGGGCGGCCCGGACGGTGGCGACGGCGGTAAGGGCGGCAACGTGGTGTTCGTCGTTGACGGGCATATGGCGACGTTGCTGGATTTCCGCCTGAAGCGCAAATACAAGGCCGATGACGGCCAGCCGGGCGGCACGAAGAAATGTTTTGGCAGGGACGGCGGCGACACCGTGATAAAGGTGCCGCTCGGCACGCTTATCAAGGACGCCGAGACCGGCGCGCTTATCAAG
>JAVBMB010000018.1:0-14604 GCA_031552995.1 Oscillospiraceae bacterium | reverse complement strand
AAAGTGAAAAAAACAGATTTTTACACTTTCAGGCCATATAGCCACGTTCAAGCCAAATCTATTGTGTTTTTCGTAGCTTTTTATACACTGGAATCAGAACGGGAATAGTGGCGATAAGAAACGAGGTGAAAGGATTGGAGAAAAAACGGGTCACTGTGTTCGACTATAAGGCCGAGGACTGCGCGGCCACAGCCGCCGCCGTGAGAGAGTATGTCAGGCGCGAGGATACCCCCGCTGAGGTGGCGGAGTTCACTGCCTTGCAACCCTTCATCTACAATTTCAAGGATAATCGCGATGCGGGTACGCCGTACGACATGGCCTTTATTGGCGTTGACACCATGATGGGTGCGGAGGTGGCGCGGCATGTCCGCGATCTGGACATATGGTGCCCCATCTTCATGTCAAGCGAAGTGAGCGACTTTGCCATGGAGGGCTACCGGCTGCACGCGCTGGACTATTTCTCAAAGCCCGCGTCAGTGACAAAAGTCAAAAACGCTGTAAGGCGCATTTGATTGCAAGGTCTTGCCGGGTTTCAGGAACCGGGGAAGTAAATAACGGGACTAACGCTTAAAAATATTGGAGGAAAGCAAAATGAATCGAAGAATAGGAAAAGCGACCACCGCGTTATTACTTGTATTCATTCTAATCGTGCAAACCGTACAGCCCTCGCTGGCTTATATTGGCGACACGATAGGCAGCAGCCGCGCGCAAAACCAGAGCATCTATGAGCAGCTGCAGGGCTTTGACGCAGGAAACGCGGAGCAGGCGGAAGAGTTGCTCCGTAGTCTCGGCCTGCTCGACGAAAACGGGGAACTGAATGTATCACAGAAAGTAAATCTCGACGGCGTGTATTACTCACTTGATGAGCTGACCGCGCTGCTCAGTGCGCCGGATACCGACTTGTCGCGCATCGGGTACGTTGATGGTACGCCGGTCGCCCTCGGCGATTTGAAGCTCATGTTGGAAATCGAAGCCGAGCTTGCGCGGATTCGGGATACATATTTTTCTGGCGATAGCTTTTCGGAGGAATCGCTGCCCTACCTGAACAGCCTGCTGTCGCAAATTGACAGCAGCGGCATCAGTCTATTCGGCGCGGGCGGAACGGTCAAGCAGGATGTGGCGAAGCTGAGGTTTAACAACACAGGAATTAACCTCGATATGAGCGGCAGTGAGATTACCGGAGAGTGCTCAGGTTCCACCGTCGGTTTTGACTTTGTCATGAATCTGTCCGACACGTTGCCGGCAGGAAAAACAGGAAGCTTCAAATGGCGTTTAATCGACGGCAGCATTCCGGCCGAGAATGTGCTAGTAACTTTCCATGACGAGAATGGCTTACGCCAAGAAATCACTAATACGGATCCTCTCGCAGTCAAAAAAGATTTTAATGTTTCGTTATTCGTTTACGTCAGAGATATACCGGATATATATTGGAAGGGCACCCGTACCTGCTACATCGAATTCTACGACGCCAAGAACATCATTTTCCCGAACAATAAGGATTGCATTACCATACCGATTTACGCGACTTATTCGGAAAAGGAGTTTTCTACACGTTACAATACAAACAGCTTTTCAAATTACGAAGGCAAGGGTTATCCGTTCGCAACCAATTTAGTATCATGGCGGTTCGTGGAGCTGAGGAGCTCCCAACTAGGATACTCGCAGGCTGCGCACGATCATTGGATAACCCTTATCGACACTCAGTATTCACTATACAAAGACATGCCTCTGGCAAAATATGAAATAGCCGCCGAATTGGATGCGTCAAATGCGTCCGTCAGATGGACCTCAACGTCAGGAATGATACCAGATAAAATATTTAGCGGCAATGATGTTGCATATGCCTCTGTACATTCCATTTCGCTTGACGCGCCATTTGAAATACCATTTCAAATGGGGTATATGTCCGAAGATAGTCAACATGATTTTATTAATGAGATCTCTTTTTATTCGGAACTGGGAAAATTGATGAATAATGACCCGTATCAATTCACTGCGGTGTATGAAAACGCTGCCACTCCTCCCACTCATGTATCTGCCTGGGTTCAACCGTGGGTGATGTATGAGGGCGCATGGATAAAATATGATGATTTTAAAGACAGCTATTTTCGGGCAGAAGTTTATAATAACAACGAAGTATCAGCTTCAAACATCAACATCACCTTGCTTAACGACGATATAAAGCCAACAGTCGAAACCGTTAAAATCCCCGCCGGGGATTACTATCCCGGGCAGATTGTGCCGATAACCGTTACATACTCGCGGCCTGTCAACGCGACGACCGCAAAAATAACCGTTAACAGATCCGTCTTAACAGGCAGCTCTGGAGAGACAATTAACGCCGTTAGGCACAGTTCGCTGAGCAATCAATACTCAAAGGTTCATGTGTTTGAGTATGTCGTAAAAACGGTGGACGGTTCAACGGTGCACCTTACCGACATCTTTGGCGCGGCGGACGTTTTCGGGAATGTAATGGATAGTGACAACGGCGCCGGAATCGGCGGTTGGAGCGAAGGCGCGAACGATCAGTCTAAAAGTGTCAGCTTGCACTCGCTCTTTATGGTCGACGCGGTGCAATCTATCACGCTCGGCACCGACGAGGTCAGCAATACCTCCATCCTCGCCGAAGAGAGCAATATTGGTGTTGAGCTTGCAGTCAGTCAGCTCACGAATTATAAAGAATTGTACATGAATTACCGCACAGGCACGAAGGTGGCTCCATTTGCAATAAAGCTCACTAATGTCACAAATCCGGGTAACCAGCCCGCAGAAAGAATAATACCGCTTTATCTTGACGAAACAGATCAGTCAGCATTGTCAGTCACCGGCACAATAACCGGCCTTCCGCTTGCCGCCACAGGTGATGAGATTTATCTTGTTGAAATTATCGCGTATGCGAACGAGGATGATTCGACCGGACAATTGGTCTACGGCATCTTTGGCGAACTGACCGTCAAGTATGAAGCCGTGCCGACCCTTGCGATTCCGGACAGTGCGAAAACCATAATCGCCGACCAGTCACACGCCGCACAGGTGCGATGGTTTGCAAACCGCGCGCTGTTTTCTAACCCCAAAGAAAAAATCACGGTTGAGGTTTTCGAGGGCAAGGTGATAGATTTCGATAATGCGACGCTTATACACACCGGCTATGCAACAGTGAGCGTCAGCTCGTACATAATTCCGGAAAATGTGTTAGATACCCTTGGTGATCCGGCATATACTGTCCGCGTGTCTGTAAAGGACCCGGTGGCAAATGACGGCTCTGAGGTGTTCGACACCGCGTATATCGTCGTAGTGCCGCCGAGGATCAGGGTAAAGATCGATAAACCTTCGAGCGTGTACATGCTTGATACCGCGACGCTTAATCTGAGCTGGTCGATTGACAACTATGAGAGCGGCACAACTGCCGAGTATAAAATCGACCGTATATCCACTGCGTCAGGAACGGACACGACGCAAACCGTCGTCGAACCGACATCCTCCGTCGAAATCGGATCATATACGCTGAATCCTGCTGACGTAACCGGCCTTAAAGATACATATATTGTTACCGTCAGAGCGCGAAACGACGTCTCTTCGACGTGGAATACCGATTCCCTTGTGCTGTACGTTTACAACGAAGACGCGCTTGAGCTTGGAAGCGATATTTCCATGAGTAATCTGAGTAAGGTAGACGGCTCGAACGGCGCGCTTCCCACAACAACCGAGTACATCATGAAGCTGCGCGAACAGCTTGGACTCATCGAGTTTATCTCAATAAACTACTCGCAATACGACTGGAGCCAGTTAAAGGACATAATACAGTGGGCGAGCAGCGACTCCTCCACGGTCTCTGTAAATTATAAGCGGGGCACCCTGTATGAGAATCTGTCGGATTTCCCCGATATGGTGTTCCTGCCGGACACTGACATGGCACTGTCAGGCCTGAAGGACGGCACTGCCGTAGTCACCGCCACTCACGCAAACACCGGCATGAGCGACAGCGTGACGGTCGATGTTGAATCACTGCGCGATCGGCTGTATATCTTCCAGATGTACCCCAATATCAAAACTACGCTCACATATACGAACGGCGATAATCAAAAAAGGACTGTCGATACCAATGACAAGGGTACAATCGTTCTGTATGAGCCGAGCGGCATCAAGAGCGACATCCTGCTGAAAGCAGAAAGCAACGGTGATGTCTATCTCGGCACTTTATATAACGCCACGCTCTTATCGGGCGAGCGCGATCCGACTAAGCTCGCGCTGTATCCGCAGAACAACGCACATATGCGCCTGGTGGCAAAAGCGGAAATATTCCTGAAAAAGCCGGATGGCACGCCGTTTACAGGGAATGTTACGCTACGCGGCGGCGTGTTCAAGAACGGTGAATACTGCCAAGATGCGAGTATGGGAAGCGTTTACTCGAGCCTGAAGGATGGAAAAGTCGCGCAGACCGTAACGGTCGGCACGGACGGCAGGCTGACCGTGTATATGGATTCCACGCAGTTCTGGTCCGCCGCACTGGGTGAAAGCGGCGGAAGTGTCGATTTAACCGCCACTGACAATCTGCGGTATATTTTTGAGATTACGGGCATTCAAAATGTTGCTTACAAGCCCCTGCTGCTCTACATTGACGGCAGCATGAGCCCAAAGCAGATTGTCAGCAGTGCGGAGAGCGTGGTAACGCTTGAAACGTCAACCGGAATGAAGCCGTTTGCGGCGGTTCAGGTTATGGATTACAGCCTTAAAAACGACCGGCTACTGAACGTGCGCAATACCACGGGCGAAGTCGGTCCGAACGAGACATATAAATCCACAAAGCTTGTAACCACCATGTTTCTGTGGGGACAGCCGCTCGGCGCGACGGGGTATCATTTGGATATAACCGACGAGTTCGGTTATATCCCCGCGTCTCAAACCAGCGAGCAGTTTGCCTACCCGTTCTCCAGCATACCGCTTGTGCGCAATACAATCACGCTCAGCACCGATACTGTCACAAAGTCGGGCTGGGTCGCACCCAATACCGCAAAGGGTATCCGGATGAGATTGAGTCATGACGGCACCGTCGTCAGCGATGCCTCCGCCGGGTTTAAGGTGTGCGACATGAACACCTTCCCGCGCATGAAAGATGACAGCGATGTGAAAGGCATTCTTTTGCAGCTGAACGCAGGCAGCGCGATTCCGTCAGTAACAAAAGGTTTACTGCCGCCAGATGGCTTCATTAACGGTGCGATGAGGTTTATGTCCAATATAGACGGCGGCGTCGGCGGAAGCAACTTCAAGATGATTGTGACGCCGACCGACAGTTTGACCGTTTTCAAGGCGCTCATTTGGGCCGGGTCAGACGGAATCGGTCTTGACGAAGCGGATTATGATGGCGATGGCTTCAGCTTTGAAGACAAGTACCTTGAAACCGGCAGTACGACCAACATGATGGATGTAGCGAGCTCGTTTCGCGACATACAAGATCCCGCTACATTTAAGGATGTTAACAAAGGTTCTCAGATGGCCTCGCAGCTTGAGGGTTATTACGAGGCGGAAATACGGTATAACTTCGACAAGGGCGAATGGGAGCTTTATACAACAGGCGGCGGCTTTACGGCGGGCTTCAGCATCGGCTATTCGTGGACATTGAACGCTATGGCCGGGCCTGTTCCGGTTACGGCTTCTCTCGATATCGGCGGAACAGTGCAGCTGGATTTTAAAACCGCGCTGCGTTACTCCGAAATTGCAGGTTTGGAGTGGGCAAGCACCGTAAACGCGAGCAAGGTCAACGATTACCTGACCACTCTGCGTATCAATGCCTATATTAAAGCCTTCGCCGGAGTTGGCTTCGATTTCTCCGTCGTTGCACTGAAAATCGGCGTATTCGGCCAGTTGTCTGTTGATAACCAGAACAAATTCCTCTCCAGAACGTACCTGGAGGACACGAGTAAAAGGCAGATAAGCGGGCAGGGCGTCGAGATATCAGGATCAGCCGGTATCGAGTTTACCGCAAAGTTTCTTTTCATCAGTTTCAGCTGCGTGATCGCCTCAGTGGAAGGCGGCTACTCATGGGGGTCAGGTGATTACAAAACGATTAATGATTACTGGAGCAGCACGGGAAGCGGCTTGCGTAAAACTGCGGGCCAGAGTCTCATGTCCATGGCGGCGGACTACGGCGGCCAACACAGTCTTGAAGTGGTAAGCTATTCCGCAACGCTTGAGAGCAGGGATTATCTTGTTGAGTACGCGCGAAGCTGGGGCGAGCCGAATCGCGGGTTCTCGACGTTATCACTGGATGATACAAACAAGCTGTCAAGCTTGCAAACAAACGCCTATCCGGAATCCCGGCCGGTGGTCAGCGACGACGGGGAATTGCTGCTTTATAACTCCGACAAAAGTGATCCGGACATAACGCAGACGCGCGTGTTTGCTACCGGATTATCGGGCGGGAGCTACCCGGAAGGAAATGAAATCGACTCACCTGCCGGATTTGACGGTTACGGGGATTCTTCTCTCCGGCTGTCAGGTACACAGAGCTTCGCAGCCGCGGCGTGGGTGCGAATGGGCGGTACGCTGCCCGACAAATACGCTGGCGATATTGTCACCGCAGATGAACAGGCTTTGCTCATGAGCACCTCTGAAATCGTCGCGTCCGTTTATAACGGCAGCACGTGGGTATCTACGCGGATAACTGATAATCAGACGCCCGACCTCGCCCCCGTTGTCGCTACAAATGGCAGCAAGGCAATCGTTGCGTGGCGCAGTGTGTACGCCGGAAGCGGCGAGGATATCATCAATTTCGACGTGCTCGATCAGATTTCATACAAGATATATAGCGGCGGTGTCTGGGGTGACACGAAAACCCTGTATAACGGCACCACCGGCGCGGTCAAGGGCCTTGAAGCCGCCATGCTGCCGGACGGAACCGCTGCTGTAGCCTATACACTCGACCGTGAGAACGCGGGGCTGTCAAGCGATTTTGAGACGGCATTCAGCATCGTGTTAGCTTCGGGTGAGCCGGGTATGTCTG
The DNA here is from genome assembly GCA_031552995.1 of Oscillospiraceae bacterium. Taxonomy (GTDB): domain Bacteria; phylum Bacillota; class Clostridia; order Oscillospirales; family Butyricicoccaceae; genus JAVBMB01. Next base: position 7,604 of record JAVBMB010000018.1, on the reverse strand, counting down.
TAATCATCACAAGCGATGACTACCTCGATGAAAACCCGCAAATTGCCGCTGTGGATTTCGGCTCGAGTGATTACCGCTTCGTTCTCGGCTGGCACAGCGTGCAGGGTACGGTAAGCGATATCCGGCTTGCCGCCATAGATAAAGACGGAATGCTGTCAAACAGCTTTATCGAATCCATCCGGCGTCTTGGGGCGGGGGTGAAAATCAGCGGCAATTTCCGCCTTGCATCGAGCGGCGCGCTGACCGGCTTATCAATCCTCTGGACTGAGCTGTCAACGGAAATTGAGGATAGCGATGTGCTGCGTGCAGTCAAGTTCGCTGACGACGAAAGTATATCCGCTGTTCTCGATGTGGCGGAGATGCCCGAGCGCACAAAGATCGATCATTTCAGCGCTTATGCTGTAAGCGAAAACGAAGTAAGGGCGGTTATTCAGTCGAGCGAATACAGGGAGATAACCTTGGACGACAGCTCGACTTATACGCTTGTAAACGGCAGTGTCTATGTGCCAAAATCTGAAACAAAGCTCTATACTGCAACTGCGGAGTACGAAAACAAAGCGGAGGTGCTGTCGGCGGTACCCGATTACGTGAATCTAGCTCCAAACAACCTCATCATGATTCAGTTCACGATATCGAACGAGGGATATGAAAAGATCACCGCAGTAGATATAAAAGTCGGCAATGAATCCCCGGTTAACTTTACCGGCCTCATGTTTGCGCCGAACGATATACAAAGTTTTGTTTGTTACTACCTCGTCGGCGCGACTGTAGAGAACGTGAATTATACCGTTACATCGCATTTTGAGGAAACAAGCGACGTTACACTCAGCGGAACGGTTTACATGGACTATCCAGACGTCGGCATCTCCACGATGGAAGTCGTGGGCGAGGACAGGGGGATCCGCACCGTCAGGCTTACTCTTTTCAACTACACAGACATAGCGCTGGCAAAAACGGGGCGCTCGGTCATCGTCGATTTCTATGACGATTCTCTGCTGGAAAACCCGGTTATGCCGGAAGTGATTATTGATGATATTGACGAGCTGCGGCTTATAGACGAGGGTGCATACGCCTTTGAGGTAAGCTTTGATGTTGGTGCGTACATCACGCAGAAGGGCAAAAACGAAATCCCCGCGTCGGGCATACCGTTTTACGCCAGCGCCCGAATAGAGCAGGACGCAAAAAAAATGCCTGAGCTTTACAGGGACAACAACACAAAGATGGTACTGTGTGAGAGTCTGCTTACACGAACAGGCGAGCCGGTGAGCATATTTACCGAGCAGAGTCTACTGGATGGAAAAACAGTCGCCGAGGTGACACTGCGCAACAACTCTTTGCAGAGCAAGACGAGCGGAAACGTTGTGGCATCTCTCCTTGACAGCGCCGGAAACATACTTGAAACACAGCAAACATACGGAAACAGCACGGTATCAATGGACGGTGAGGAATCAAAAACGGTAGTCTTCACCTTTTCACAGTCCGGCAGCCGGATCATCGTGAGCTACGCAAGCCTGGATGCAAGTAACGATTCCAACGCCAGACTTTCGTCTCTCAGTTTCGAGGGGTTGCCGATTCGGCTGTCCGACTTTACGGAAACATCGGCAGGGCAATTCACCTGCTCTGTTGAGACCAAGACTATCGGATCTACAGTTGTAAGCTTTGCGGCGGAAAATCCCGGTTCCACGGTTAAGGTTAACGGCAAAGCCTGCACCGGGGCAAGCGATACGATTTCACTCACGGGCGAAACTGTGATAACCATCGAGGTAACATCGAAGGACGGCGCAGTAAAGACAGTTTATAAGCTGATTGTTAAAGGCGGCTCAACAAATCCCAACCCTAATCCGGTTCCCGGCGGTAACGGCAGCATGACCATCAATATTAACGGCATCACTCTATCCGTTACGGTAGACAGCGGCGGCATTGTGACGATCAAGCCTACTAAAGATGAGATCGGCAAGATCATCGAAGCGCTGATAAACGGCGATATCGCGTTCGATACCGGAAAACTGACCGACCAAACCGGCGTGACCGGCATCATTGTTGAGCTTGACCCGGCGTGGCTGACAAATGCAAAGGTTACGTTATTGTCACTAAGCATCGCCAATATGGGCTGCGTGAAACTCAGCGCGGACATACTGGCAAAACTTTCGAAGTTGGGTAAGGTTCTTCAGTTTAAACTAACCATGGGCTCCCTTGTATTCGACATCCTCGCTGAGGGCAAAAGCATCGGTTGGTATGATTATGAAGATCCGATATTAGTGATCATGCCGACAGCGGACACAAATTACGTGATGAAGGGTATCCCGCGAAGTTGGGTAAAGAACAACACGCTGTACGGTCTCTCCTATACGACAGGTCGGTATGAAGCGATTACGGCAGCACCCTTAAGCTTCACGGATACAGCCGGAAAGTGGATGAATCCCGCCGCGCAGTACATGTCAGCGAGAGGCGGTATATCGGGTATCGGAAACAATCTGTTCGCGCCGGAGCGCAACGTGACCCGCGCCGAGTTTGTGACCATGCTGATGCGCGCTCTGAGCATCGAGCCGCAGGGTGATTGGAAAAACACCGCTCAGCAATTCACCGATGTACCTGAGGGAGTGTTCTATTATGAAGCTCTGCAGAAAGCCAAGGCGCTCGGCATTGTAAATGGCGTGGGCGACAACAAGTTCAACCCCACCGCAACGGTCACACGCCAGGATATGTTCGTGATGCTGTATAACGCGATGGAAAAATGCGGCCTGATTATTCCTGTAACAGACGCTGAAGAACCGAAGTGGTTTGAAGATTTCATCGACGCCGATAACATTTCGAGTTATTCAAAAAAAGCTATGAGTACCTTCATCAAGGAAAGAATAGTCGGCGGCAAGGGCAACGGTATACTCGACCCGAAAGGCACGGCCACACGCGCCGAAGCCGCGCAGATTATCTATAATATGCTTCTTCGGGATACAAAATAAAGCCTAAAGTTCTACTAGTAAGCCGGACAGAAACTCGTTTTTTCGAGACTGTCCGGCTTTTTATTTCCAAATGTATATTCATAACACAGAACGAAAAGCGAGATTTGTGAACTATCCTGCAATATGGATAACTGGCAGTTGTTAAATTAACACAGTTATGCTTATTCCAGAAGAGTTCATAAGTCGTCGTTGATCTCCCACATTATCCAGAAACAATGTGCAGATTTTTTGAAATGCTATATTGCTTGAAGCGGGATTACCAAGTCTGTTTTTATGAATCCGGCGATACTGCGGGCAACGAGGACCTGCAATGTTTTGCCAAGAATGAGCATTATGGTTTTATGAGCATAAAATGATTAATATGAAGCTCTCAACCAAAAGTCATATTCACTATATGTGTGGATTCTTTGATCTGGAGCTTACGGGATTTACGCCCGACATCCTGTATTATCACCGCGCCAATGGGATAGTCAACGGCCCGTTCCTGACCGCTCCGGGAGTTATTAGTGATGCTTTCCTAACTCCCTTATAAGGGAGTTAGGCTTTGTCGTCAGCAAAAACATTCTGTGCTCCGCTTTTTATCCACAAAGGCCTGCAGCCTCTGTTTGATGGGTTTTGACTCAGCTTTCCGGCGAGCGTCCAGTACGCCCGCCGTTGTAAAATTGCCCGCGATATCGAAGAGGAACCGCATGAACAATCTTGCCCGGTACAGTTTTCACATATGGGATATAATGCCAATTTTCCACATCACAAAAATCTACTTAGGAGGTCTGACATGCTCAAAGATAATAGAACAATTACTTCTCAAAGTAATGTTCTGACCCATCACAGTATAGACAATACTCCGGCAAAGTTTCGCAGCAGTTATTCCGTGGCAGAATCGATAGCCGCGCAAAATAGCGCATTTTACAGGCAAGCAGTAACTCCGGCTTTCCAGGCCATAATTAGAGACAGCCAAAGACCGGGTTGCGCAGCCGCGTCCTTCTGTTCTTACGAAGATCCCTGCGTCAGCCAACACTGTCGCCCGATTCAGGGCGCAATCCGGATCATCGCACCGGTGAACGGAGACACTGTCGGTCCGACCGCTCCGATAATCGGCACGGGGACGCCTTTTTGCAGCACGCAATTATATATTGACGGTGTGCCTGCGTCCCAAGCTCAAATTGATGCCCGGGGAAGCTGGAGCTATCAGCCGCAGGTGCCGTGGAGCCCCGGCCGCCACTGCGTGCGGGCAGTGCTCTGCTGTCTTTGCGGAAACAGATGCAACCCGCCGGAAGATACCGTATGTTTCACCGTGGACGAAAGCCCGGGCATTCACATCACCGGCCCGCAGGACGGCGGCGAAGCCGACCCGGGTGACCCGGTCACCGGCACAGGCGAACCCGGCTGCGAGGCCGAGCTGTTCATTGACGGCCTGCCTGTCGGGCGCGTACCCATCGACCAGGCCGGTAACTGGATATATCAGCCTCCGTTCCCTTGGACCGGAGGAGTGCACTGCGTACGTGCGATACTCATATGTCCCGGTGCGGCGGACCCGAATCCGCCTGAGGATACATCCTGTTTTCAGGTGCCGCTGCCGCCCTGTTCCGCACCGGACATTGATGCCCCTGCGAATCTGGCGGTTGTTCCCACCAGCCAGCCTTCCATCACAGGGCGCGGCATCCCAAACTCGGTCGTCAGCGTATGCCTGCAGGACAGATCAGGCACCACACTGTTTTGCCAAAACGCGCATGTGTTTGATGACGGCGAGTGGGGCATCCAGGTGCCGATTGTGCTGTCGGACGGCACATATACCGCGGTAGCCACGCAGTTGGGCGCAAACTGCATTCCGGCGGAAGCATTCCGTACCTTCAGCGTATTCACTGTGGACACCTCTTTCCTTGAGGTGAATCTGGTCTCACTCACTCGGGGGCAGGTGTTCCGGACGGTAGACACCGTGCTCACCTCCGACTCCGCCGTGCCTCACATGCTGGACATTTACTATGTGCTGCTGGTACCCGGACTGCCTATCCCCACTGCCGACGAAATCATGACCTATAGCGACGCCGACACGCTGACCAACGGAGAAGCGGTGCGCGGACACTTGACTGTGAATATCGGTGCGGGGCACACCACGCTGCCATTTACGCTGACCGGCAAGGAAGGCATTGTTCCGCTGTCGCTGGAAACCGGAGTAATGGACGGTTTCAATTACGACATCTACGTGACAGTATCCGTAGACGGCGGAGCCACACTTAGCGGCGTGCTGTCGCTTTTTCAGTCTGCAATCGGGATGCCGTTCGCCTCCGGCAACGGTACTTTGGAAGACCCGTTTGTGGTGCGCATGTGCACGCCGGCAGAGATGGCTTTTTATCCCGACCTGACGGCCGGCAACCCCGGCAACCGCGCAGGCGTCACCGAAAACGCGCGCATATTGGATAACATTGAGGGCATGCAGGCGCTGTATGATCAAAGCTTGGGCGTACACGGCCTGCCCGACAGTCTGGCGCTGAGCTACTCCCTGGACAGCGTGTTTGACCTGGCGAATTACGAAAGTGCCTGGGATGGCAACGGCTGGCGGCCCATCGGCAACTCTGACACCGGGCTGTTCGGTATCCCGCTGTCCGGACCGCATATATTCAGCGGTGTGGCGCAGACCGCGCCGGGCGGTACCATTATCAACAATTTGCGTATCAACGCCACCGGCACGGCGCAGAATCCGGTACTGGTGCGCGGGCTCTTCGGACAGACGCAAGATGTCGCGCTTGCGAACTTCAGCCTGCCCAATCCAATCGTCACCGCCATGGTCACAGGCTCCACAAACGCCGCTCAGTCCGGCAAAGTCGGCTCTCTCGCGGGCTATGCCGCGGGCGGAGAGATAACAAACATCACGGTGGGAACAGCAAGCGTGAGCGCCGGACGTGTCTCCTCCGGCAGCAACACTGTTTATGCGGGCGGTATGGTCGGATATGCGCAGTCACTCATCACCATCAGCGCCATCAACGTCGCTCAGGTCAGTATGGTCGAATCCACTGCGCAGGCAACCGTCATGGGCGGTCTGATCGGAAGGCTGGATCAGGCGGCAAGCAGCACCACATTGGAAAATGTACAGATAACACAAGCCGACATAAGCGCCCATCAAACTCTTGGCGGAGTAATCGGCGAAGTCAGCAACGGTATTTCGCTTTTGAACAACGTTTCGGCAGGCAGCGTTTCGCTGACCCATACAGGCTTCCGCGTAGGCGGCATTATCGGCAACCTGATTGCCAACAGCGCCTCCATGCTGCAAAATATGAGTGTCAATCAAATACAAATGGGCCCGGCCAATCCGCCCACAACCACCGGCTATGCCGGCGGACTGATCGGCAGTACCACGCAGAGCGCACCGTGCGTTGTGCGGGATTCTGAAGTGTTATCCGGCATAATCAACTCCGGCGGGCGCGTAGGCGGCGCGTTCGGTTCTCTAAGTGTGGGCGCGGCCGGATTCGTCATCCGCAATATCGGCACCGCTGCCGACACATTCCCGAACAACGGCCCGGCCGGCGGATTTATCGGGCGTATCGACATCAACACCACTCTTACCTCAGCGTTGCTGGTGGATGCCTGCCGCGTGACCGCCGCCACATTAAACGTAACAACCACAAACACAGGAAGCTCTTTTGTCGGCGGGTTTGTCGGCTATCTCGCTCCGGCGGGCGGCTCTTCGGGTGCGAGCACACCGGTGTTGTTCTTTGTGGACTGCACCACATCTGTGGCCGTGTCCCACCCCTTCGGCTTGAGTACCGGCGGGTTCGTCGGTTCGGCGGCGCTTTCCAGCTACCTGCGCTGCATAGCCCGCGGCGACGTCACTGCGCGCCAAAACGCAGGCGGTTTTTGCGGAAACGGCGCGGGGGTTTCCAGCATCACGGATCCCAATTTTGCGGCGCTTAAGTTCCTGCTGTGCCAGGCGCGCGGAACTGTCAACGGCACCGAAACCAGCCTCATCGCGAACGTGACGACGGCCGGGTTTGTCGGGTCCCTCGCCTATGCGCTGATCGATCAATGCTTCGCCACCGGCAACAGCGTCAGCGCGGGGGACGACGTGGCTTCCGGGCTGGTGGGCCTGAGCACCCACCGGCTTCTCATCCGGGATAGCTACGCGCTGGGGACGGCCACTACACCCAACAACACCGCGGGTGGACTGCTTGGCTCTGGTACCGGCTCGAACGTCGAACGTTGCTATGCAGCAGGCGCGATATCCTGCCGTTCAGGGGCAGGTGGAATAGTGTCAAATCTTGTAAACGACGGCGCTGAAGTCGGAAGGCTGGCCATGAGCTTTGCACTCAACCCCTCGGTTGCGGCTACCCTTGCCAACGGTACAGCGCATCGCGTGTGCGCAACATTGGGCAGCGGCGCGCAACTGGTTTCTAACTACGCGCTGAATACAATGAGCCTCACCTCTGGCGGCATTCCGATCATCCCGGTCGACAACCCCAACGGGCTTGACGGCCAAGGTACCACCCAGAATAACCTGATCGCGCTCATTGCCGCGCAGGGCTGGAACACCGCCACAATCTGGGACACATCCACCGTCGCCACTGTGGGCAGGCCAACGCTTTTTTACAACCCTTTAAATTAGATTATATGCTGAGTGCCGCAGTCAAAAAGAATGCGGCACTTATCAAT
>JAVBMB010000014.1:0-9415 GCA_031552995.1 Oscillospiraceae bacterium | reverse complement strand
CCCGCGCGAATCCATATATGCTGAGGCGATGAAGTTATTCTTTCCCTCATCAAGCATTGAGTTCTCGATGATTGTGCCCGGCGTAATCATGCGCACAACCTCGCGCTTTACAAGCCCTTTTGCCTGAGCAGGGTCCTCTGTCTGCTCGCAAATAGCCACTTTATAGCCCTTGGAAATAAGCCGCGCGATATACGACTCGGCGCTGTGATACGGCACGCCGCACATCGGCGCGCGTTCACCCTCGCCGCAGTCGCGCCCGGTAAGCACCAAATCAAGCTCTTTCGACGCCACATTCGCGTCGTCAAAAAACATCTCGTAAAAATCACCAAGGCGGTACATCAGCACATAGTCGTCATGCCTCTCCTTGATATCGAGATATTGCTGCATCATTGGCGTATAGTTTTTTCGCTCAAGCACGCTCTAATCCTCCACACGCTCCGCGCAGTCAGCACGACCCATCAGCGCCCACGTCGAGCGCTTTTCTATATATACGTCGGCATAGCTGCCTATAAGGCTCTCAGGTCCGTCAACATGCACCAGCTTGAACCCGTCTGTGCGCGCGCTAAGCGGATATACCGGGTCGCCGCCAAAGCCGTCGACAAGCACACGCACCGTCTTGCCTACGAAGCCGTCGTTTATCTCCCGGCTGATTTTATCCTGCACGTCAAGCAATCGGTCAAACCTGGCCTGCTTGTCCTCCCTCGAAAACGCGTCCGGCATGTCCGCCGCCTTTGTGCCGCGCCGCTTCGAGTAAATAAACGTGAACAGCGAATCAAACCGCACGCGCTCAAGCAGCTCTATTGTGCGTTCAAAATCATCCTCAGTCTCGCCGGGGAAGCCGACGATAATGTCGGATGTGATTGCTATATCAGGCATCACATCGCGCGCATAGCCGATGAGCCTTAGGTATTTTTCAGCCGTATAGCGGCGGTTCATACTCTCAAGCACCCGGTCGCTGCCCGCCTGAACCGGCAGATGTATGCTGCGGCACACCTTTTTGCATCCTGCCATTGTGTCAAACAGCCTTTCGCCGGCGTCCTTAGGGTGGCTCGTCATGAACCTGAGACGGAAATCACCCTCAATAGCGTCGGCGCGGCGCAAAAGCTCTGAAAAATCACACCCGCCCCCGCCGTCGTACGAGTTCACATTCTGCCCAAGAAGGGTGATGTCCTTGTATCCGCTTGCCACAAGCCCTTTCAGCTCGCTCAGCACCGCCTCTGGAGTCCGGCATCTCTCGCGCCCGCGCACATGCGGTACGACGCAGTACGAGCAATAGTTGTTGCAGCCGGACATAATAGACAGCCATGCCCGCACACCTTTTTCGCGCCTCGGCTCGACACCCTCTATTATCATTCCGCGCTCATCGCCCTCGATGTCAAACACCCGCTTTCCGCCTCTCAGCCTGCTGTTAAGCATCTGCGGGAAGCGGTGCAGAGCGTGCGTGCCAAACAGGATATCGACATAGGGATAGCTGTTTTTTATTCTTGCGGCGATATGCGGCTGCTGCGCCATGCAGCCGCATATGCAGATTATTACATTCGGCTTCGCCTTTTTAAGATGCGATGTCTCGCCGACATTGCCAAACACGCGCGTCTCGGCGTGTTCGCGTATAGCGCATGTGTTGAAAAGCACAAGGTCTGCCTCGCCTGCACATGGCGCAATGCTGAAACCCATATCGTAAAGCATCCCGGTAATCAGCTCGGTATCCGCCTCGTTTTGCTGGCATCCGAATGTGACGGTATACGCCTTCGGCGCCCTGCCGAAGCGGGCGCGCAGCAGCTCGGCATTATCTTTGCAATATGCCTGCAGGCTGTCGAGCTGCTCGTGTGAAATAACTCTGCCAGTGTCGCCCATCTAACCTCCAGCCTCGCGTCTTATCCGCGGGCACAAAAGACAAAATACAGATAATCCTTTATATTAATTACATCATATTGTATCACAGCTTGCGCCTATGCGCAATATCTGATAATCCATACCGCATCGCAACGCAAAAAAAGGCGGAGGAATACTCCCCCGCCGCGCTTAGCCATTTTTTACTTTAGCAGTACCGCGCCGTCGAGGAAAACTATCCCGGCAAAGTCGTAGCCGGAATACGCTATCGAGGCGTTTATCGCGCCGCTCAGCACGTCGAATATGTTCTGCGGCATAAACGACACATCAACATTTTTGTTGTTGATGCTAAGCCGCTTCGGCTCAAGCCTGATACCGTATGTATCGGCGCTCTTGCACGACAGCTCCGCGCTTACCTCAATCGTGTCGGGCATAAAACCGATGGCAACCGCCTGCCTGATGCCAAGGCTGATACCGCTGCTTTTAAGGTAATCTTTCAGCTCGCTTTTCGTCATGCTTAGCCCTACGCCAAAGCTGCCGTCGCTTGTGATGCTGACATCAACCGCCTCGCCCGGAAAGCCCGACGGCAGATATGCGCTCATCCTCTGCGCCAGATACTCGCCTGTAATTTCCAGCCCGCCCGGTTCGGCGCCCTGCGGCGCGTTTTGCGCTGCGCTTGCCGGCAGCGGCGCCTGGGAAAGGCGAACGACCGGGGTGTGCTGTTCGGCCTCTCCCGCCGCCATAATCGGCTTGCCGATAAACACGCTGATAAGCAGCACGCCGCACATCATCAGGCAAAAAACTATTACAAGTAAGTATATTCGCTCTTTTGTTTTCGTCTGCATAAAATAATCCCCCTCCTGCTGGAATGTATGCTGAAGAGAGATATATTATGTCTGGGCCGGCGCTTATTCAGTCTCTGAACTGATATTGATATAACCTGGCATACAGCCCGCCGGCGCCGACGAGCTGCTCGTGAGTGCCACGTTCGGTAATTCCGTCGCGCGTCAGCACGACGATTTCATCGGCGTTTTTTATTGTCGACAGCCTGTGCGCCACGATAATAGACGTCCTGCCCTTGCCAAGCTCCTCAAGCGCAGCCTGAATCTGCATCTCTGTGGCATTGTCAAGCGCAGATGTCGCCTCGTCCAGAATGAGCACAGGCGGGTTTTTCAAAAATACCCGCGCAATGGATATGCGCTGCTTCTGCCCGCCGCTGAGGCGCACGCCGCGCTCGCCGACAGGCGTATCGTACCCCTGCTCCATTGTCATTATGTAATCGTGGATATTTGCCCTTTTCGCAGCCTCGACTATTTTGGCGTCGTCAGCGTCAAGGTCGCCGTAGGCGATGTTCTCCTTTATCGTGCCGCCGAACAGAAATACATCCTGTGCCACCATGCCTATGTTGCGCCGCAGCGCCATGCGCGACATCGTAGCGATATCTATACCGTCTATCGATATGCTGCCGCTGTCAAGCTCGTAAAACCTCGGAATCAGGTGGCAAAGCGTCGTCTTCCCTCCGCCCGAGGGGCCGACGATTGCGACCGTCTTACCCTGTTCAATCGTCAGGCTCAGGTTGTCGATAACCATACCCTCTACGACCGGTGCGGTTATCTCATCGGCATCCTCATCGCGGCTTGTATAACGGAAGCTGATATTTTTAAACTCTATTTTCCCTTTCAGTTCGCCCGGGTCTATCGCGCCGGGCTCTTCCGGCTCGGGGTTGCGCACCATAATTTCGCGAAAACGCGTAAAGCCGGTCATGCCGTTTTGAATCTGCTCGAATATCGCAATCAGCCGGTTCACCGGCTTTAGAAACATATTGATGAACAGCAGATACGCCGTGAACTCTCCGGCGTTTATCCTGCCGTGATAAAAGAATATACCTCCCGCGACAAGCACCGTCAGATACAGCACATCCGTGAACAGCCCCATGCCCGAGTGGAATACACCCATCGCCTTGTACGCCCTGCCCCGCGCTTTGACAAACTTTTTGTTGGCGCGCTCAAACTTGCTTATTTCATGGTCGGCCGATGTGTACGCGCGCGAAACCCTGATACCCGAAATTGCCGTCTCAACATTTGAGTTTATCTCGGCAGTCTCAACCCTTGTCTGGTGGAACGCGTCGTTCATCATCTTGCGCGTCTTTATTGCAAACAGCACCATAAACGGCAGCACGGCAAATATAATAAGCGTCAGCGACAGATTAATTCTGCCAAGCATGATAAACGAGCCGATAAGCATAATCGTCGACAGAAATAAATCTTCCGGCCCGTGGTGCGCAAGCTCGGATACATCATTGAGGTCGTTTATCATGCGCGACATTATGACTCCGGTTTTGTTCTCGTCAAAATACGAAAACGGCAGCCGCTGTAAATGCCTGAACATATCGCGTCGCATGTCGCCCTGCATCCGCACGCCGACTATATGCCCCCAATACTGCACCACGAAGCTAAGCAGCGCTTTTACAACATATATCCCAAGCAAAACCCCCGCCCACACCAAAAGCAGCCGAAGCTGCTGATTGGGCACATAGACGTTTATTATATCCTTCGCAATCAGCGGATAGAACAAATCACAGCAGGCGACAACAAACGAACACATCATGTCTATGGCAAACAGCCTTCTGTGGGGTTTGTAGTATGAGACAAACTTTTTAAACAACGCGCATCCCCTCCATCTCCTATATTATCTGCGGCATATTACCCGCTTTGCCGCCGGTTCCAACCCAGTAGCGGCATGTAAGGATATCCCTGCCGTCAATGGTGTTTGGAATTGTATCGACATAAATGCCGCCGTTTTTTTCAATAACCCGCGCCGATGCGCGGTTTTCTCTGTTGCAGGTTATCAGCGCCGGGTCGATGCCTATCCCGTTCGCCTTTTCAAGCAGCAGCTTCAGGTTCAGCGTACCAAACCCGCCGCCCCAGCGCGTGGCGCGTATTGCATAGCCGATATGCCCGCCAAACCTGCGCAGCGAGGCGTTAAGCTTATGCCGGATATTGCCGATGCCTATAAACTCGCCGTCCGCGACAAGCCAATATGTCGTCGACGGTACCCAGCCGGGCCGCAAAAGATATCCGCGCTTTTGCTGCGCGTACTCTTCGAATATCGTTTTTTTCCACATGTCGAACAAATCGGGGTCGTGCAGGGAATACCACTCCACCCCGCGCCGCGCAAACTCTTTGCACGCCTCGAGGTAACTCATCAGATATTCATGCGATGGTGTAACAAGCATTGGCTGCATCATAAACTCGCCTCACATTCTCAAGGTAAGCTCACTCATCCATATTATACAGGCAAAAAAAAGATTTTTCCATAGAAGCGCGCACAGCGCGGCATTTGTCGTCTGAAAACACCGGAAAATAAGGAAAAAAGCCCTCAAAGGGCTTTTTTTCGATTGGAGGCGCCACCCGGATTTGAACCGGGGAATCAGGGTTTTGCAGACCCTTGCCTTACCACTTGGCTATGGCGCCCTGTAAATTGGCAGGAGTCAATAACATAACTCCTGCCAATCTCAGCCGCATTACCGGCATGGAGCGGAGTACGAGGCTCGAACTCGCTACCTCCTCCTTGGCAAGGTGGCGCTCTACCAGATGAGCTAAATCCGCGGGTGGTGCCTTCGGTCGGAATCGAACCAACGACACGTGGATTTTCAGTCCACTGCTCTACCAACTGAGCTACAAAGGCATATGGCGACCGTGAACGGGCTCGAACCGTCGACCTCTAGCGTGACAGGCTAGCGTTCTAACCAACTGAACTACACGGCCGGATAATGGTGGGAACAACAGGGTTCGAACCTGTGACCCCATGCTTGTAAGGCATGTGCTCTCCCAGCTGAGCTATGCTCCCAAACGTAACGGCAATAAGGGCCACACGATGAGGCAAACGCCGCATCGACGATGTGACCGTATCCAGGCGTCGGTCACCCCTAAGAGCAAGAGTAATTATACCTGTTTTTTCCGGGGCTGTCAAGTGCCGAATTGCGATTTTATATTTTTTGCAAAACAGACGCCGGCCGGCGCGTGCTGCCGCCGTTTCGGCACCGGATAAAAAGTGCCGGCTCGCCTAGTGCGATATCTCGTCATACAGCTCGCTTAGCCGCGGCATTTCGACTGTGTATTCCCTGTCGCAAAACTGGCATGTGATATGCGCCTTGCCCTCCTGCTTCATCATGGCCTTAAGCTCGCTTTTACCCATGCTCCGCAGCGCCCGTTCAACCTTGTCAAGCGAGCATTTACAATCGTACTTTATATCGTGCCGTTCAACTATCTCAAGTCCGAAGCCGTCAAGCAAATCTCGCACGACTGCCTCGATATCAAGCCCGGCGTCGAGCTGTGCCGTCAGCGATTCCGCCTCTTCAAGCCGCATCTCAAGTATGTGTGCCAGCGCCTCCGGCGCGCCGGGCAGAAGCTGTATTATATACCCTCCGGCCTGCCGCACATGCTGATCCGTTCCTACCAGCACGCCCAGCACACACGCGGACGGCACCTGCTCGCTGGCGGCAAAATACGCCGCCACATCCTCGGCAATTTCACCGCTGACAAGCTCGACCTTGCCGGAAAACGGCTCGCCGCTGCCAAAATCACGAATAATTGTCAGCAGCCCTTCGCGCCCGACGCCGCCGCCGACATCAAGCTTGCCGTTTGCCTTAAGCGGCAGGACTGCCGCCGGATTCTGCAAATATCCGCGCACATTTCCGGCCGAATCGGCCACGGCGGTCACCGTGCCAAGTGGCCCTCCGCCGCGTATCTGCATCGTCACCGATCCGTCGTCGATTTTCAGCTGGTCTCCCATCATCGAAACAGCCGTCAGCGCCCGCCCCAGCGCAGCCGTCGCCAGCGGAAGCATACCGTGTATCCTCCGCGCACGCTCGGCAATTTCAGTCGTCTGCACGGCTGTAAGCCTTATATATCCGTCCTTCGTGATACCTCTGATTAAACAATCCGCCATGTCATCCTCCGCCAGTATTTACTGCGCTCAGCGCTTTTCGGTGACAAACAGCAATCTGCCCGTGTCGCCGTCGGCCTTGCGGACGCTCAAATCCTGATACACGCCTTTAAGGCGCAGTCCGGCCTCGTCCACAGCCGTCTCAAGCTGCATACGCCCGAAAGCCCGCTGAAAGTGGCTTTCGGTTGTCCTGATGTATTTCGCGCCGTCGGCTTCAAAAATATCTACGGTATGCTCGGCGCGTCCGCTGTGCCTGTCATACCCGTACTGCCAGGCGCAAAAAATATTTTTTTCACTGTGCACGCTGCACAGCCCGGCCATCTCACCGAACATCTCGGGCGATTTTACATCGAACACAAACACGCCGCCCGGTTCGAGGAACAGGCTGACCCGTGACAGCGCCTTCTTCACGCTTGCCATATCCTGCAGATAGTTTAAACTGTCGTAACTGCACACAGCCGCCTGCACCGTACCGTATAAATCAAGCTCGCGCATATCCTGCCACAAAAACAGCGGCTGCGGCTTCAAGTCTGCGCATGAAGAGCGCGCTATGCTTAGCATGTCGGCCGACACATCGGACGCGATAACCTCGTATCCGCACTTCGTAAGCAGTCTTGTAAGCGCGCCTGTGCCGCAGGCAACATCCAGCACAAGCTTCACCGGAATCCTGCACTTGTCAAATATCGGCTTAAGCCGATCGGCGTACCGCTGATATGGCGCATCGGTCATCAATGTGTCGTAGTGCCGCGCAAGCCTTGTATACTGCTCCATCCGATATCATCCGCCCCAAAAGATTTGTAATATGTCAAAGCCTGTCCAGAACATCAGGCAGACAGCTCAGCTCATCAACAAGTGTCACGCCAAATGGCCTCAGTCTGCGTTCGCCCCGATGGCCGTATGTAACAAGCACACACCCGGCGCCCATAGCCGCCGCCATCTCAAGGTCGTATTCCGTATCGCCGACTACAACGATATTCTGCGGCGCGGCGCCGCTGGCGCGCGCCCAGCTCTCCGCCCTGGCCGTCTTGCTCTCGGCCATCAGGTCACTTGCGCCAAACACCCCGTCGATATAATCTTCTATACCTAGCTTGCTGATCCACGCTTCAATCCTGCTCTGCTCAAATGACGATATAACAACCTGCCTGACTCCGCGCCGCTTAAACTCTCTCAGCGCGTCCATCGCACCGGCTCCCAGCTTAATCGTGCCCGCGCGGCGCATATATCCCTCTGCAAAATCACGGATTATAGCGTCAAACGGGTATGTCTCAAGGTCAAACAGCTTTTCGTAATACCTGATAATCGGCATCTCGATTTGGTCGTAATATGTCTCAAGGTCGCTGACCGGCTTGCCTTTTGCCTCCAGCATGTCGTTGACGGCAAGCAGCGACGCGTCACGGTCATCCAGCAGCGTTCCGTTAAAGTCCCACACAACATGAGTACAATTCATCTCTCGCCTCCCGATAACAGTACTGATATATAATACTACGTCATAAGCCGGCAGATTGCAAGACGTAAATACAGCCGTTTCACCTTAAGACATCTGTCGGCACACCGTAGGTTGAAAACTTAACCGGCTGATTTATATCAAAATTATCCACCGCCTTAAGCAGCCCTATAACGCCGACCTGAAACAGGTCGTCAAGTGGCTCTCCTCTGTTTGTAAAGCGCTGGACGACCGACAGCACAAGCCTCAGGTTGCCCGATACGACCTCCTCGCGCGCCGCCTTGTCGCCGGCCTGCGCCTTTACAAGCAGCGCCATAGTCTCCTGATTTTTTAGTACTTTGATTTTCGCGGTGTTCACACCGCATATCTCAACCTTCGCCTGCAAAACAAACGCCCCCTTCGGAATACATTTTTGCGCCGTGCGCTTAAAAAAAGTATTTCCGAAGCAGGGCCGGTTTAATGCATAAAATATATGTAATTTCTCTGCCAAATATATGCTTTTTCGCGGCGATTATATGCTCACTCCCGCAGGCGCTACAGTGCGCGCATCATGTCCTTTTTAAGTCTGACGATAATTCGCTTTTCCAGGCGTGATATATATGACTGTGATATGCCAAGCCGGTCGGCGACTTCCTTTTGCGTCATTTCCTCTCCGCCCGAAAGACCGAAGCGCATCGTGATTATCATGCGCTCGCGCGGCGACAGCTTTTCCAGCGACAGGCCCAGTATTTCTTTTTCGACATCGTCCTCAACCGGACGCATAACGCAGTCGGCCTCTGTGCCCAGCACGTCGGACAGAAGCAGTTCGTTGCCGTCCCAATCGGTGTTCAGCGGTTCGTCAATCGACACCTCCGTGCGCTGATTGACGCTTTTGCGCATGAACATCAGTATCTCATTTTCTATGCAGCGCGACGCGTATGTCGCAAGCTTTGTATTCTTATCCGAGCGGAATGTATTGACAGCCTTTATAAGCCCGATTGTGCCGATTGAAATCAGGTCCTCAATACCGATTCCGGTGTTTTCGAACTTCCGCGCGATATATACGACAAGGCGCAGATTATGCTCTATAAGCGCCTGACGTATCTCCGGCTCGCAGCCGGTGTAGCTCGCTATGTATTTCGCCTCAAGCTCGGGCGGAAGCGGCGCCGGCAGACTCTCCGACCCTCCGATATAGAACACGCCGGGGCCGAGGCC
>JAVBMB010000102.1:0-43409 GCA_031552995.1 Oscillospiraceae bacterium | reverse complement strand
TACGATGCGATGATAGCTGACGCCGCCAATACGATTCTGTCGACACTTGACGAGCGGCCAATCGTTTTGCTGTCCGGCCCGTCGGGAAGCGGCAAGACGACGACAGCCGTACGAATCGAAGAGCTGCTTGATTCGATGGGGCACGAGACATATACGCTTTCGATGGACAATTACTTCTTTCGCCGTGCCGACGGCGTGATGCCGCTTGACGACGAGGGGAACCCCGACCTCGAATCCCCGCTGTGCATCGACATGCCTTTGCTTCAGCAGCACCTCGAGATGCTTATAGACTGCAAGCAGGTCTATGTTCCGTCGTTTGACTTCATCAACCAGTGCCGCGCCGAAAAGGTGACGCCGCTGCGCCGCAACCCGGGCGAGATAATCGTTGTCGAGGGCATACACGCGCTTAACCCCGAGGTCGTCGGCGACGCGATGGAACGCAGCACCGGCGTTTACGTCAGTGTGCGTACAAGAGTGCGGGACTCAAACGGTTATGTGCTGCATCCCGCCAAAATCCGCCTGCTGCGCCGCCTGATGAGAGACAGGCGCGGACGCGGACAGTCGTATGAGGACACAATACGCCGCCTTCGCAGCGTCAACCGCGGCGAGCGGCTGTATATCATGCCGCACAAGCACCACGCACAAATCGCGCTGGACACATTTTGCCCGTACGAATTGCCTGTTTACCGCGATATACTGCTTCCCGGCCTGACTGAACTGAACCCCGAGATGCTGGAGGACTGCGACGTGTCGGATATCATCCCCATGCTGCGGCAGCTTACCGGTATGACAGAGGACGGAATAGAAAAGACCGCCATGATACGCGAGTTCATCGGCGGCGGGCTGGTTGTGTAACGCCGCGCGGCGGCGCAACTGCCGGCGCGCCGATGGCGGCGCTTTTCCACGCACACTTACACCGGCTGTTTAAAGGAGAGGATTATGAAGAGAAAACTATGCCTTGCGGCAGTGCTGCTTGCTCTTACGCTTATGTTTTTCGGCTGCGGCAGCAAGCCGGGGCCGTCACAGGATACGCTGCCGTTGCCGCAGACGACGACCGAGCCTGCGACCGAGCCAGCCAGCACGACTACAACCGAGCCTGCCGAGCCGCCGCGCGGCGAGATAACGTCCGAGACAATTACCGACACCATAATGCAGGGCGAGCATGAGCTTATCAGCATATCGCTGCAAACGCCGCGCATTCAGTTTCTGGACAGCGCCAACACATATTATCAGGATTGGGCGAACGACATGCGGTATTATATATCGCTTGAGGAGGATACCGCGCGCGACAGCTATGACACGATGAAAAGCACCGGCGGTGTTTTTGTTCCGTACAGCTACGAGGCGGTTTTTACCGTGACGCGCGACGACGAGCTTGTGTCAATCATGCGTGAACTCACCACATACACTGGCGGTATGCATCCCGGCAACGAGATACTTTCTGAGACATTTGTGCGTGAAAGCGGCGCGCTGCTGATACTTGACGACGTGTTTACCGTGCCGCGGGAGGAATATTACCCGGTTCTTAAGCAACTTGTGCTGGCGATTATAGATGAGCGCCACCCGAATGACAAAAACGAGCTGTTTTATGCGAACTTTGAGGATGATTTGATGGTTGTATTCGAGCCGGACGATTTTTATTTCACCGACGCCGGCCTTGTCATCTACTGGCAGGAATACGCCATCGGCCCGTATGTCTCGGGCGCGCACGAGTTCGAGCTTAAATACGCCGACCTCAGCGGCATCATAAATCCGATATGGGTGAAGTAACCGCCTCCCTGCAAAAAAACGAGCTGCGCAAAGCCGAAATAACAGGCTATACCACCGAGGGGCACGGTGTGGCCCGCGTCGGCGGTTTTGTGCTGTTTGTCCCCGCCGCGGCGCGCGGCGATATCTGCCTTCTTCGCGTCACAAAGGTGCTGAAACACCATGGCTTTGCGATAATCGAGCAGCTTATAACACCCTCTCCGCACAGAATCGAGCCGCGCTGCCCGGCGTTCCCCAAATGCGGCGGGTGCGACTTCTGGCATATCAGCTATAGCGAGGAGCTTCGCCTGAAAGCGCAGCGGATTGCCGACGACCTTACGCGCATCGGCGGGCAGAATAATCTGCCTGCAATAGCGGTGACACCGTCGCCTTCTATAGAAGGGTGCCGCAACAAGGCGCAATTTCCGCTTGGCCGCGGCGCGAACGGCACGGTGTTCGGCTTTTACCGCAGCCACAGCCACGATATTGTTCCGCTGGCCGTCTGCCCCGTGCAGGATTCTCGCGCCGTGGCGCTGGCGAAAGCCGTGTGCCGCTGGGCGGATGAGACCGGCACCGACACGCTGGAGACAGGCGGCCCGCTGCGGCATGTGTATGTTCGCTGCTCGGACAGCGGCGCGCTGCTGTGTGTCACAACCGGTCAAAAGCTGCGCCGCACGGCGCTGCTTACAGAGTATGCGCGCCAGGCATGCCCCGATTTGTCCGGCGTGACGCAGTGCGTCATTTCGGGGCTGACAAACCGTGTGCTTGGCGAAGAGTATATTACGCTTTGGGGGCAGCCTTATATCGAGCAGACGGTTCTTGGCAACACATTTCACCTGTCCCCGCAGTCTTTTTTTCAGGTCAACCCATACCAGACTGAAAACCTCTACAACTGCGCGCTTAATATGTGCGGTTTTAACGGCGGCGAGGTTGCCGTCGACCTGTACTGCGGCATCGGCACGATAACTCAGGGCATGGCAAAGCTGTGCGGCAGCGTCATCGGCGTCGAAATCGTTCCTAAGGCGATTGAAGACGCGCGCGAAAGCGCGGCGCGCAACGGTGTGCTTAACGCCGAGTTTATTTGCGCCGACGCGTCACAGGCGGCCGAGGATTTGCAAAAACGCGGGCTGCTTCCCGATGTGATACTGTGCGACCCTCCGCGTAAGGGGCTTGATGCGCGGGCTATAAGCGCCATCACCGCGATGAACCCGGCAAGGATTGTCTATGTTTCGTGTGACAGCGCAAGCCTGGCGCGCGACTGTAATGCGCTGTGCGCCGCCGGGTGGCATATTGCGGATGTTCGCGCGTTTGATATGTTTCCCAGAACCCGGCACGTCGAGACGGTGGTATTATTGTCCCACAAAAGTGTGAATTATAAAAATTATTGACGCAGGATAATAATTGCCGACGCATCATTAATAAATAGAGACGCAAAAAAAGAAGAACGCAATTTGCGCACTTCTTTTCCGCTTATTCATTATTACCGCATTCACTGCACCTCTGATGATGCAGGTCGATGACTCCGCCGCAGGATTTACAGGTAAAATGCGCTTGCTGCGCCAGTAAAAAGGCGGCCATATCTCTTTTGGCGTCAGGGCCGTTTTGAAGCAGATTTACACGATAGTTTTGCTGATATCGCTGGTCGAGACTTTTAATTCCGGGACATGGGAACCGGCTGCACTCAAAGCACCACTTAAAGCCCTTATCATAAGCGCACTTCTTTTTTACACAGCTACGGCAGCTTTTGCGTGTGATTTCCTCATCCGGTGCCCGACAGCCGGGACAAGGCCGCTGGCTATCTAAATGTGCGCTGCATGCCAGGCAATTTACACCGCACGGAGCAATCATTTTTTCGTCTATATTCTCCGGCATCTTCATATCTTTTGCCCCCCTGTAACGGCAAAATCGCCTGAGCCATCTCCGCCGATTGCTGATTTGATTATATCAAACAACTACTTGTGTGTCAGTATCTTCTATTTGATGTGTCAATAATTATTATTGACACATCAAATAGTTTGCTTTATACAATTGAGAAATACTTATATGCTAAAACAGGGAGGGCGGGAAGAATGGATATTATTAAACCTCGAAAGCTTCATAAAGGTGACACTGTAGCCACTGTGAGCCTTTCATGGGGCGGTGCCGGTGATGCACATCTATTATGGCGGTATAATCTTGGCAAACAACGTCTTCAAGGGCAGTTCGGGTTAAATGTTGTAGAAATGCCTAATACACTAAAGGGTTCGGATTATTTGTATAATCATCCCGAAAAAAGAGCCGAAGACTTAATGAACGCTTTTTCCGATCCGGCCATCAAAGCAATTTTTTCCTGTATTGGCGGTGACGAAAGCATACGCATGCTGCCGTATATTGACTATGATATTATACGTAAAAACCCGAAAATTTTTATTGGATATTCTGATACAACAACAACTCACCTGATGTGTTACAAAGCGGGGCTTTCAAGCTTTTATGGTGTTTCCGTTCTCGCTGAACTGGCGGAAAATAATCGAATATACGACTATACTTCACATTGGCTAGAAAGGGTATTGTTTTCTGAACAGCCAATCGGGAGAGTTACTGCCTGCGAGGATTGGACGGGAGAACGGGTGGAGTGGACTTTAGAGAATGCACACGTCTCAAAAAAATTGAGCAAAAACCAGGGGTATGAGTTTCTTCAAGGTAACTGTGTGGTGCAAGGCCATTTATTTGGCGGATGTATCGAAGTTTTGGAAATGGCAAAGGGAACCGAGCTTTGGCCCGGCAGTCACGACCTTAAGGATGCCGTGTTGTTCTTTGAAACATCAGAAGATATGCCGCCCCCAACTTACCTTGAATACTGGCTTAGGAACTATGCTTCCCAAGGATTATTGCAAAACGCAAAGGCCCTTATATTTGGCAAGCCGTATCAGGAACGATTCTATGATGAATATAAAATATCTATCAAAAAAATTATTTCGGAACTAAAATTATATGATTTGCCGGTTGTCTATAATATGTCGTTTGGGCACAATGAGCCAATGTGCATATTACCTTACGGTGCAATGGCGGAGATAGATTGTATCAAAAAAATTTTTACAATACTGGACGCCGGAGTATGCGGTTAATCAATAAAAAGTGAATAATCAGCGCTCCCCCTCCGTAATGTGATACGCAGCCGTATGATGTTACGGAGGTGTTTTTGCCGGGAAGACGAGTCCGCCCCCAGAAAGCGGTCTGTTTTAACGTCAACCTGCGAAAAACCGGCCGTGCACAGCCGGTTCGGATCGGCTTTTATGGCTGTGGTGCAGAAATGATACGGCGGCGCGTGTTAATTTATTTGCCGCCGTTATCGAAAGCGCTGTTTTTTTTACGGAACTTATTGCGTTGACACAGCGTCAAAAGCAAGATAGAATAGCTTTATATATCCAATGTTTTTTACCAACTATAATGATGAAAAATGCATATTCATATTTTCGAAGGGGGTTTTAACATGAAGCATGCCAAAAAAGGCACGGCAATCATCCTGATCGCTCTTATTTTAAGTGCGGTGCTTTCGCTGACGTCCGGTGCCTCCAACAATAAGAGGGCGAGCGACACGAAGGGACACTGGTGCGAAACGAGAATCAATTCGTGGATGGACGACGGGATTATTAACGGATATCCTGACGGAAGTTTTAAGCCTGACGGCACCATCACGAGGGCCGAGTTTATTAAAACAGTCAACAACGCCTTCGGGTTCAAATCCGGCAAGGCAATTTCATTTTCGGATGTCAAGTCGACAGACTGGTATTATAACGACATCCGTATCGCGTACAATATCGGGTATATAAACGGCTACGTCGACGGCACAATGAAGCCGAATGCCCCGATTACGCGCGAGGAAGTCGCCAAGATTATTGCCGTGCTGCTTGAGCTTGAAGAGTATGCCTCCGGCTCCTATTCGTTTGCAGATTATTCCAGCATCGATTCATGGGCGCGCGGATACGTCGGCGCTGTGCTGCGATACGGGATTATGAACGGCTATTCCGGCAACGAGTTCCGCCCGCGCTACAAGATG
The DNA here is from genome assembly GCA_031552995.1 of Oscillospiraceae bacterium. Classification (GTDB taxonomy): domain Bacteria; phylum Bacillota; class Clostridia; order Oscillospirales; family Butyricicoccaceae; genus JAVBMB01. The sequence goes on along the minus strand of JAVBMB010000102.1, from coordinate 37,624 downwards.
ACAAGGGCCGAATGTGTTCAGTCGCTGTGGAACGCGCGCGATAAGAAGAACAACCCCAGCGGGAATGACTACACCGTAAACGATGAAGAGTACACGCCGTCTAAGCAGGCGACAGTCAAAAATCTGTACATCGCGTATCAGGGCGATGTGCTTGTTAAGAATGTCTATGTCAAGGGCGATATTATCATTTCAACGAATATGAAAAACCGTACGCTGACGCTGAACAACGTCACTTGCGACGGTAAAATCGAGATGGACTACGGCAACCTGGCGCTGGAAAACAGCTCGATAAACAAGCTGACATACTCGGGAACGACAGCCGAGCCGAGTGTTGTGCTGACAGGCTCCTCAACGATAGGCAGCATGTATGTGGAGCGCAGTGTTACGATTGATCAGACCGGCCTGTCCTCGGCTGCCAAGGGCATCGAGGATCTGCACATCTCCGGCAGGTCATCTTCAGTTGCGACCACGCTGTACGGCAACTTCAGCAAGATAACGACCGGCACCGATGACCAGACAATCAACCTTGCCAAGGGCAGGATTGCAAAGCTGATTATTGAAAACGAAGACACCCATGTCGTGCTGGCCGCCGGGACGACGCTTGAATCGGTTGAAGTCTACGGCAGAAGCACAATCGACGGTCCCGGCACCGTCGCCAACGCGCTTGTCGAAAGCAGGTATGTAACGATGCAGCGCAAGCCGACAAAGCTGAGCGGCACGCGCACGCCGTCCTATACCGATGACTACAAGCTGACATTTGTCATCAAGGACCGTTCATCCGGCAAGGTGATTCAGGGCGCTACCGTCGTTCTGGACGGCTTTGTAGCCACCGGGACAACCGACTCAAAGGGCTCGGTGACGTTTGAGAAGGTCACCGACAAGGATATCTCCTATACCGTTACAAAGACCGGCTATTACACATTCGAGGGCGATATTGATATCAACGGCGCCAACAAGGTTGTGGACAATATAACCCTGCTGCCCAAGGGTGACTACTATGTGGACGTCACCGTCACCGACGCGGCTACAAAAAAGGCGATTAAGGGCGCTGTCGGCGTCATATCGGTCAACGGGCAGAAGGACAACACCTCTACAAAGAGTACCGTTTCCGGCGTCATCCGCTTTGAGAGCCTTGGAAACTCAAGCTATACGTATTCCGTTTCGGCGCCCGGATATGTGACGACAAGCGGCACATTTACAGTAAACGGCAAGAACGGAACGGCGGCCATTGCGCTTCCGATGACAAAGATAAGCATCACAGTCAAGCCGGCGGCAAAACCGACGGCGCAGAACATCGCGGCGTATACTATAAAGGCGTACAGCCTGACGGATAGCAAATATCATGACTTTAAGGTGACGAACGGCACATACACGGCCGAGGGGTATGTCGCCGGCAGCAGCTATGACTTTACCGTGACGGCCGACGGATATATGCCGCAGACGCAGAAGATCAAAATACTCGACGATAAATCCGGAACTAATGTTGTCATTTATGTCAGCAGCAATCAGACATTCACGTATGTCGTCACCGTCACCGACGGCACAAGCGGCATTGAGGGCGTGACGGCGACGCTTTCCAACGACGGCGGCTCGTTCTCGGCAAAGACAAACTCTTCCGGCCAGGCGATTATCACAAATGTCCCCGAGGCCACAAACTACTCGCTGTCGCTTACAAAGACCGGCTTCGTCAACCGCAAGATTGACGGTATCAAGGTCGATGAGACGCACACATCTTACGCCGAGCTTATCGTCCCGGTGAGGACTGTCGGGCTGACCGTAAAGCATGGCTCGGCGGCGGTGAGCGGCATGGATATTACGCTTAAGGTTCCGGGAAGCGATACCGTATACTCCGGCAAGACCGATTCAAGCGGCAAGGTCAGCATCAGCGGTGTGCCCGACGGCACATATGACCTCATCGGCAAGCACACGAGCTATGAGCTGGATGAGAAGATAGTTATCGGCCCGACAAACTACACAGGCATCACGCTTCAGGCAAGCGAGGTTAAGGTCAGGCTGACACTGTACCTGACACAAATCGCCGGCGGAAGCAATAACCCCCCTGTCGCAGACGCTATCGTAACATTGACCCGTACCGGTTATGAAGATATCGGCCCCGGTCAAACGAATAATGATGGCGCTGTGGTGTTCACCGTGCCGATAGGGGAATGGGAAGTGAGCGTAGAGGACTATGACGTCATCACATCGTCTGTGACGGTCGTAGCCGGTATGACATCGGTCAGCATAATTGTATCTCCCAAATAAATCCGGTAACCGGTAACACGCTACAGTGCGCGGCTTTTGCCGCGCACTGTTTTTTGCGGCCAAAATGAGCATGGCCGATTGCGCGGCGGCGCGAACTGTGATAGACTTGTGACATTGACAAAAAAAGACAGCCGGAGGGTACATATGGACTCAATCTTTGCAAAAAGGCAGCCTGCCGCGGCACTGAGATATTTTGAGGAAATCAGCGCGGTTCCCCGCGGCTCGGGCAACGAAAAAGGAATAGCCGAATACCTTGAGCGCTTCGCGAAAGACCACGGGCTGGAGGTCTATGTCGACGAGGTTTACAATGTAATCATCAAAAAACCCGGCTCAAAAGGCTGCGAAAGCTTGCCTCCCGTTATGCTTCAGGGGCACAGCGACATCGTGTGCGAAAAGAATCAGGACACGGCTCACAATTTTGAAAAGGACCCGCTGAAGCTTAGACTGAACGGAGATATTCTGACCGCGGAGGGGACGACACTGGGCGGCGACGACGGCTATGCCGTCGCATACATGCTTGCAATACTGGCAGATGGCAGCCTTGTGCATCCGCCGCTTGAGTGCGTGTTCACCGCAATGGAGGAAATCGGCCTTGTCGGCGCGCTGAAGCTCGATATGTCACGTATCAGCGCGCGCCGCATGATTGGCCTTGACGCCGGAATGGACGGGCATTTTATGTGCAGCTCTGCCGGCGGCACATCGGTATACTTCACCGTGCCGGGTGATGTGTCGCCCTGCGACGGTGTTGGGCTGAAGATAAGCATCCGGGGCCTGCTTGGCGGGCATTCGGGCGGGATGATTGACAAAGAGCGCGGCAACGCCAACGGCCTGATGGGGCGCATACTGTATTGCGTGCGAAACGAGGTTAAGTTCCGTATAGTCACGATATCGGGCGGGATGAAAGGCAACGCTATCCCGAGGGAGAGCGACTGCATTATCGCCCTCGGCGGCGCGGACGCGGCGCGCGCCAAAGAAATAATCGAAAGCGTCGGCGCGACTATCGCCAGCGAGCTGCGCTTCAGCGACCCCGGCTTCGCCGTGAGGGCGGATGAGACGACCGCAACGTTGGCGCTTTGCGATGGGGATACCGAGCGTGTGCTGAATCTGCATCATCTTATCCCCTACGGTGTGCAGTCGATGAGCATGGCGGTGAAGGGGCTTGTAAGCGCGTCGCTTAACTTCGCGTCGGTCAAGCACGAGGACGGCGTAATTAAATATGTCGTCTCAATCCGCGGAGAGTGCGACAGCCGCAGCCGCTGTATCGCCGACCGCGTTGTGAACCTGGCCAAGCTCTGCGGCGCCGAGGCGAGCGTCGCCGGCTTCTACCCGGCTTATCCGTACAGCGAAAGCTCTGCGATGCGCGAGCTGACGTTGGCTGCCTACAAAGAGCTAACCGGCCTTGACGGCACACCGGAATATGTTCACGGCGGCACGGAGTGCGGTGTGTTTTCCCTCGGCCTGCCCGGGCTGGACATCATCTCGATGGGTCCCGATTCCGGCGAGCTTCACACGCCTTCGGAGTGGATGGATATCGCCTCGTTTGGCCGGGTGTACACCCTGCTGCTGACCGTGCTTGAAAAACTGACAAAATAGACGGGGGAGATGTTATGGACAAGGACAAAATGGAGCAGGGGTATTTATACCTGCTGGAGGACCGAAAAATCGCTGCAGACCCTAAAATCAGGCGCTGTTCGTGCCCGAACGTCAAATGCGAATGGCACGGCCGTTGCACAGAGTGCGTCGCGCTGCACCGCCACTATAAAAATCATCTTCCGGTATGCCTGCAGCCGATAGTCACCGAAAAGCTTAAGGAGCTTGCCGCGACGGTTGAGATGTCTGTCTCACCCGCCGGGCCAGATACACGCGAGTTTTGGGACTATGTAAAGCGGCGCGACGCCGAAGAGGCGACGAAATAAAGATAATTTCAGCAACTTGCCAAAAGAACAATTATTCTCTCGACAAACCGAAGAAGCCTGACCATACGGTCAGGCTTCTTTTGCGCGGCTTCACTGTTCGTCTCTAATCAGCTTTTCTTTTGTCCCGTCCGGGCGCTCAATGACGATATTGCTCAGCTCTCCCATCAGGCTGGACTTAACACTGTCGATATACTCGCGGCGCAGCTCGGCCTGCTCGGCTTTTTCCTCATCGGTCAGCCCCGCCGCCTTGCTCTTCCTCGCCAGTTCGTTAATGCGGTCGATTTTATTCTTTTCCATCATTTACAATACTTTTCAAACCATGATGTAATCTCGGTGAGCCTGCGGATGCGGTGTGCCGGCTTGCCGCTGCGCGACAGCTCGTGGTTTTCGCCGCGGAACATGCACAGTCTCGCCTCGACGCCGTGGTATTTTAGCGAGGTGAACATCTGCAGGCCCTCGACAAGCCAGCAGCGGTAATCCTGCTCGGAGTGGATGAACAGCGTCGGCGTCTTTACCTTGTCGGCATATTTCATCGGCGAATGCCACCACATTTTCTCCTGATTATCCCACGGGGTGGACTGCTGTTGATCGGCATTGAAGAAATAACCGATGTCTGTCGTGCCAAACTTGGCTATCCAGTTCGATATGCTGCGCTGCGAGGCGGCGCAGCAGAACCTGTCGGTGTGGCCGATGATCCAGTTCGTCATAAACCCGCCGTAGCTGCCGCCTTCGACGGCGAGTCTCGCCCTATCTATCTGCGGATAGGCGTCTATCGCGGCGTCCATAAATGTCATAAGGTCATTGTAGTCCACAGTGCCGTAGCGTCCGCGCAGGTCGGCAAAATTGTCCCCGCGCCCGTCGCTTCCCCAGGGGTTACAGATTACAACAAAGTATCCCATATTCGCCAGCAGTTGATTTTCGTGGAAGAATGAATCTCCAAACGCCGTTTTCGGGCCGCCGTGGATGTTCATGACGGCGGGGTATTTTTTCGCGGGGTCAAAGTCGACCGGCTTCATAACATAGCCCTCGACTGTCTCCCACTCGCCCTTTGCCGTAAGCTGCTCGGGCAGCGAGAGCTTCTTGCCCCTGAGCGCCTGCTCGTTTATCGACGTCAGCTTACGCGGCTTGCTGCCGTCCAGCAGGAATATCTCATGCAGATAAAGCGCGCCAAGGCCAAAGAAAATCACCCGCCCGTCGCGTACATCAAAGCCGTCTATCGTGTCGTTTTGCTTAAGCAGTGTCCGGACGGCGCCGTCCGGCGTTATCTTGCGCAGCGCATTGCTCATATGCTCGACCGCGGTGTAATATATGCCGTCGTCCGTCACGCGGATTCCGGTGCCGCCACCGTAGCGGCAGTCGGAGTTTGTCATGTTTCCGGCCGCCTCATCCATCTCAAGCAGCAGCGAGGTTTTACCGTCCTTTATGGTATAGAAGTTGCCGAACTGGCCCATACCGTATGTCTTGCGGTCGCTGCACTTGGCGATATATCCGCCGTTCCACGGGTGGATAAAGTCGACACTGTCGCCGTCATCCCGCTGCGGAATAATCGTTTTTGTCTCGCCGGTGGCGGCATCAACGCAGTACGCGCCTGAGACAAGCGGCATCTTGTCGGTGAAGCTTGTACCCAGATAGACAATGCTGCCGCCGTCGATGAAAAAGCTTTCGACCTCGGTATGCTCGTCGCTAAGCGGCTTCGCCTCGCCGGCATTCATGTCATAGACATACAGCCGGGTGCGCTTTTTGTTTGTAAAGCCGGCGCCGTTTTGCCAAAACGGTATCTCATCCAGCACTTCATAATCGCGCTCGGCCTTGATGCGTTTCAGCTCGGCGGCCTTTTCAGCTTCGCTCAGCTTAGAAAAGTCTTTATAGTCCGGGTGCCATGTACACAGCAGCGCAAAGCGGCTGCCGTCGATTTTTTTAATTGCGCCGGCGGCCAGCGGCAGGCGGAAATACTCGGCCGCCTCACCGCCCAAGGTAGATATCTTGTAGAAGACCGTCAGCGTTTCACCGCTTTCGGCGCGCGCTTTGTTCTTTGCGTTGCACATCGAGGGGAAGAGCAGCTCGGTATCGCTGAGCCAGATGAACCCCCTTACATCCCCTTTCGCCGTCAGGCGGCGCGGCTCGCCGCAGCAGGCGTCAAGCAGGTAGATATCGCTCGTATAGCCGTTCTCATCCAGGTCGGCGCGGCTGACTACAAACGCCGCCGTCTCCCCGGACGGGGAATACTCCAGCCTGGAAATGAAGCTGTAGGTCAAAAAATCGTCCAGTTTGAGGTTTTCCATAGTACATCCTTTTCTCCGGCGGCTTTGTGTTTTTGGCTGCCCCGCGCCGGTAGGCCGTTCTTGCTTAAAAAAATCATACGGTTTTTGCTTGAATAAAATTGCCTGAGTTGGCAAAAATAAACACACAGGAAGGCGGCTAGCCTTTCAAATCACGATGGAGGTGGCGTATGAGCCCGAAAGAACTACAGTATATCGCCGATGCGCTGGGTCATGAAAAACATATGAAAACCAGTTGTACAGGCATTGCCTCACAGGTGCAGGACCCTGAGCTGAGGACATTTGTCGAGCAGCTAGCGTCAAAACACAGCCAGAGCTACGATAAGCTCTATCGGCTGCTTAACAGCTGAGAGAGGGGGAGCATGATGAACAACAACACAAACTCTAAAATGGATGACCGCTGCCTGATGGAGACACTGCTGAACACCACAAAGGGCGCGTGCGATTTGTATTTGCACGGCACAATCGAGTCGAACACCCCGGATGTTCACCAGACATTCGACACAGTTCTGAGCGACACGTTATGTATGCAAAACGAGATATACAGCAAGATGTCGGCCAAGGGCTGGTATCCAAGCGAAAGTGCACCGCAGCAGCAAATACAGCAGACAAAACAGCAGTACAGCGCGCAGTAGTCGGTATAGCACGGGCGGAGTCACCGCCCGGTACATACTCGCTCCGGAGAAATCCGGAGCTGTTTTTATGCCGGTTCAGGTGCCTGGCAAATGGCTATATAAATAACCGATAGTAATATTTTAATTTATTATGCCAATAGTACAGAGTGAACGGCGCATTTTTGATTGAAGAAAGTATAATTTATCTATTATATTACATTTGGGAATACTATATCATAGCTCTGTCAGGGCAACGAGCCCCGGTTCAAACGCGATGCCGTACCGCTCGTCAGCGCCGATGGCGCTTGTACGCGCAATCGCGTCCGCTGTAAAGCCGACTGCGCAGCGAAGCGCGCCCTGCAGGCTTTGCCCCTTGACGAGTGCCGCTGTCAGCACGCTTGCGAATACATCCCCGGCGCCGTGGAAGTGCCCGCCGCACATTTTGTAAAACGCAAAACAGGTGCCGCCGGATTTATCGATGCAGGCAGCGCCGATTTCGCCCGGCGCGCCACGCACACCGGTCAGAACGGCCGCAACGCGCGGAATCCCGGAGAGACCATTGAGCAGGTGCGCGATATAATCAGGCGACTGCGGAGTGTTTCCGCAGCTTTCGCCAAGCATTATCTCCGCCTCGGTGATGTTCGGCGTGATGATATCGGCGTCGCGGCACAGCTTTGTCATCTCACCGGCGTATGCCGCGTCAAACCCGGTGTAAAGCTTGCCGTTGTCCGCCATAGCGGGGTCGACGATAACGACATTTTCGCCGGTGTAAAACACCTCGATAAATCGGCGCACATACTCAATCTGCCGCAAGCCGCCAAGGTAGCCTGTGTATATGCCGTCAAACCTCAGCCCAAGCGCGTGCCACTGTCCGGTCAGCGCCGGGATGTCCTCGCTCAGGTCTCTGAATGTGCCGCCCGAAATGCCGCCGGTGTGGGCGGACAGTACAGCCGTGGGCACGACGGAGGTCTGAATGCCGGCCGCCGACAATATCGGCAGCGCAACGGTCAGCGAGCATCTTCCGAACCCGGAGATGTCATGCACGGCGGCGACGGATTTTTGCCGCGGGACGTTCACGGCTTCACCGCCCTTGTGGCGAAATACTGCGGGGCATAGCTGGCAAGGCCGGGTGTGCCGTCGCTGTCCTCGTAAATATGAGTCAGCGTAAAACCGGCCTCAAGCTGGCCTCCGATTTGCTCCTCAAGCGTGTGGCTGAACTGTACGCCGTCGTCCGACGCCTCGAGCTTTTTCATCAGCTCAGCGTCCTTAAGCGGGTTGAACGGCAGCTTGTTCACAACGACAAGCGGCACCGCCGTCGGGTCGTCAAACAGATAGTTCAGGCCGTTGTCCAGGCCGGAGAGCAGCACGCCCCCGCGCCTTAGCACACGGCAGCACTCGCGCCAGACATGCCGCACATCCTCGACATAGCAGTTCGAAACAGGATGGAAAATTATATCAAAGACGGCGTCGTCAAACGGCAGCCTCTTTGTCATATCGGCCTTGATAACTGTGATATCGTACCCCTCGCGCCGCGCGACCATGCGCTCGCTTTCAAGCTGGCGGTCGGAATAATCCAGCACGGTGCACACGGCGCCCAGCGCGGCGAAAACCGGCATCTGCTGCCCGCCGCCGCTGGCAAGGCCGAGCAGCTTTGCCCCGCAAAGCTGCGGGACCCAGCTTGCCGGCACGTACCGCGTCGGTGTCAGCAAAACCTCGCACACGCCGCTTTTGGCGCGCGCAAACTGCGCCGGCGTAATCGGTATGCCCCACTCCCATCCGGCCTCCACCCATCTGTCGAATGCGGCGGAGTTTATATCCGTGTATGAAGATGAAATATCCATATCCGCCCCCTTCCGGCTCGATTGTGTTTTAATATCCCGCGGCGTTCAGATGATATGACGCCCGGCAACCGCCTATTGCGCGGGGAAAAACTTATTGATTACCTCAAAAACCCCATGCCCGTTGTTGCCGGTGCAGACATAATCCGCACTCTCTTTAACTTCGGGCGCGGCGTTTGCCGTTGCGCAGCCCAGCCCGGCGGCTTTTATCATATCAAGGTCGTTACCGCCGTCGCCGCATACAACCGTTCGCGTCAGGTCGATGCACAGGCTGCCGCACAGGCGCGCAAGGGCGGCGGCCTTGCCGGCCTCACGGCTCATCATTTCCACAGTCCCCGGCGAGGAGTCGGTGATATACAGCCCCCCGCCTGATATCCGCCGCAGAGCTTCGGCGCGCCTTTCGCTCTCCCCCGGGGCGCAGCGCGTCAGCATCTTTGGCGTGGGGCCAAGCTTCGCCTCCGACAGCGGGCCGACCTCTACAGTCGGCATGTTCTGATAGTCGGGATCATTCTCCGTGTGTGCCGTAACCCTCTCGACGGCGATGCGGTCGTCGCTATAAAGCTGCAAATACCACCGATGTGCCTCGCAGGCGGCCGCAACGGCCCTGACGAGCTGCGGCGGCAGAAAGCTTTCGTACAAAATCTGGCCGGCGGTGTTTTTTATCACCGCTCCGTTATAGCAGATAAGCGGGCAGTCGATGCCCAGCATGTCGGCGTATTTTTTGGCCGAGGGAAATGCGCGCCCGGTTGCCAGCGTGACTATTACGCCGCTTCGCATGAGCCGGGCTATGCTGTTTGCCGTCTGCGGCAAAACGGATAAATCGGGCTCGAGCAGCGAGCCGTCAAGATCCAAAGCGAGCAGCCGATATTCCATCTACAAGCTGCCGACCGCGACAACGAGAAACGCGACTACAATGAAGTATGTGAGGATATTGAACATAAAGAACATGCTGGCCGTCGATACATAAAACGGCTTTTTGCCCTTTCGCTTGCCGGTAAGCTTAAGATATTCGAGATTTGCAAAATAATACATGCTGTTTTTGCCGATAAAGGCGTCGGGCTGCGCGGCATTTGCCTGCGTAAGTGCGGGGCAGCGGGCCTCAACCTCCCGCATATATTTCTGAGCCAGCGCCATATGCCCCTGAAAGACATTGTTCCAGCGAATAAGCAAAAGTGTGCATATCACATCGAACAGCAGAAGGGCGATTGTGAGAACAAGGGCGACGCCCGGCTCATTTTCCAGCAGCGACAACAAATATTCAAGAATCATACCCATGCTTACAAGAAAGAGCGATACAAAGGTCAGGCGTTCGTTTTCAACATGCCGCGCGTGGGACAGGTTTTCCTTGGCGCAATCGAAAAAGAATTTTAATTCCTCGTAGTCAATCCGTTCTTCATAGTAAACGCTCCTGCGTTCCGCCTCAGTCACATCCATCTCACATACTCCTTTATATCAATACTGCAGATATAAGTCGCTTGTCCTTTATTTTACATCATTTGCGCGCGCCGCGCTATATGCTTTTACATAATTGACGCAAAAAGAGCCGGATTATTCCGATTCCGGCGCATGCCCGGGCAAAGGCAAAGAGGGTTTACCCGTTAATCCGCCCCGGTAATTTTGACGCATGCTGAATATATCAGCGCACCTCGCCGCCCAGATGCTTTGCCATAAACAGACACGGGTTGTCGGCATCCCACAGCAGCGGGAACACTTCGAGCGGGCTGAACCCCACCGACAGGTAAAACATCCGCGTTTTTTCATAGCTTTTGCTGGCGCGTGACCCGTCGAGCGTCTTGACCGTCAGAAACTCGCTGCCGGCAGACATGGCATATTTCTCACACCACTCTATCAGCCTGCGGCCGATGCCCTGCCTGTGATATTCCGGCAGGATGCCCATGACCCATACCTCCGACGTGTGGGGGTTGTGCCGGCGAAGCGCAACGAATCCTACCGGCTTTTCGCCGTCGTATGCAGCGCAAAACGGCATATCTTTGACGCCGCCGCAATAGTCGACTATCGACGCCTCGATGCCGAACCAGTTCGGCAGGGCGCGCAGGATACCGTCGCATATCGCCGACTTTGCATCTCCGTCCAAATCGGTCTTCATCTCCGCCGTCATATAAACCCCTTATTGTTCCGCCGCGCGGCCAAGCCAGACACCGGCCTGCCGTATCAGCTTTGTGTAGAGATATACGTCTCGCGGGGACATAGTATCCCCGCAAATGTATTCGACCGGGAACCATCTGACGCCGCTGTTTTCGTCGGGTTTGACAGTCGGCGTCTGCCGCTCGTCCGCCATGAACACATATGCCGCAGACAGATGCACATGGCCGTTTACATATTTCCCCCGTCTGACATGCCCTTGAACCGTCAGCACGTCGAGTGACGCTATTCTTCGCGAGATAGCGCTGACGGCGACGCCGGTCTCCTCCTCCGCCTCGCGAAGCGCCACATCGCACAGGCGCGCGTCGCCGTCGGCATGGCCGCCGGTCCACGCCCATTTGTCCATCACATTGTGATGAACAAGCAGCACCTTATCGAGCGAACGGTTCAGTATCAGTCCGGACGCGGTAAAGTGCACCAGCTCATTCCCCCGCGTCAGCACCGAACCGGGAAAGGTGCGCATGGCGTCCTGGATGACCTTTTTATCCTGCCGCTCCTGCTCGCTGCGCGGCATGTATTCTTCTATTTCACTCTTTAACCTGTTCATACCATTCTCCGCCACTACATATCCCGGCCAATAAACCGGATGAACCCGCTGTCTATCCACTGCGCTGTGGCTTCGCGGTAATCGATGCCTATCGTCGCCAGCCCCGATACCGCGCAGCCGCACTCTTCAAGCAGCCCGATACCGCAGCGCACGGCGGCGCCGGTCTCCACCCACTCGTCCGCCAGCAGGATTCGGGAGCCCGGGGCAACCGACCCGCGCCTGATTTCCAGCCCCTTTTCAACTCCTGTATAGTCGATGTAACTGCGGCGCAGCACTGCCTCTTTGCCGTACGGCAGCCTGCCCGCCTTTCGAATGGCGATAAGCCCGACGCCTAGCTTGCCGGCAAGAAGTACGCCCAGCAGCCAGCCTGTCGCCTCTGGCGCCGCGACATAATCTACTCTGCCGATATACGGCAGCGCCAAATATTCCGCAATGTCGTCCGACAGCCGCGCATCCCCGAAAATCGGGATCAGGTCATACCTTCCGACGCTGCCACGAGGTATCGTTTCCATGACCCGCTTTGCAATATCCTCTCTGTTCATATCGCGTCACCCAGGCAGCGGCTTGCACGCCGCGCCTAAAATACCCCTCCGTTATATTTCCTCTGCACCCTGCAAACTGCCGCAAGGCAAATGATAAAGCCTGCAAAAAATATCCCGATAGCTGCGACGGGCGGCATGCCCGGCACAAAGGCCGCCGCCGCGCTTACAGCCGCCGATACGCCGATGCCGGATATCGCCCTTCCCATCGCTTTGCAGTATCCCGCGCTGTCGCTGACCCTTGCGCGGTGATAGCTGTGAATCAGATTAATATCTCCCTTGCGGATGCGCGCGCCAAAGACGGCGCACAGCGCCGCCAGTGCAATAGAAATGATTCCATAGATAAGCATAACGTTTCCTCCGCGCTCAGACGCTGTTCATCAGGGCTATTTGGGTCTCACGCTCCCGCCCAACGGCATCAAAATCGCCCGGATACATCACATTTATCAGCTTAACGGCATAGTCTGACGCGATGAGCGCGTGACGTTTGACATGAGGCGTGTTGGCAACCTGCGCCATGACGCGAAGAACCTTGACCCTGACCGGGTCTTTTTCTCTGCGCGCCATGTCAAGCACAACGCCGGCAACGTCCCTTGCGGCCTGAAATCCGACCTTTTTCCGCTGCCACAGCTCGTTTATCGTAAAACAATCTTCAATTGCCGCCTCACCAGGCACGCCGGATATGTCAAGCACATGCCGTCCAAGCAGCATGCTGTAGCGCGAAATCGCAATGTGGTCATGCGCCTTTACATCAAACGCGTCGATAAGCTTATTCTTCAGCTCCGGTATGTCGTCAAGCTTTTTTATTATGCCGACATCGCCCATATAGCTGTCTTTTTTGCCGTTTTTCATGTCGCACCTCTTAGCTGCAATGATTTTCAGGCTACGGCCGTCGAGAATATATAAACAGCCAGCGGCACGGCGACGGCGCACACAATGCCGAAGATTACCGTCAACACCGTTTTAAGGGTTTTGCGCTCCACCGACCTCGACGCCGCTATACCGGCGATTGCCAAGCCGCCGATAATTGCCAGCAAAACATCACCCGATATGGCGATGACCGTCAGCGGAAGCCGCGCGAACACTGCGGCGGCAGGCAGTATACACAGCGACCCGACAAGCAGCAGGATAAGCAGGCCGATGAAAATCAGACGCCTGTGCAGGCGGTTATTGATGTGCTTTGCCGCCACAGAGCCGCCGACGGCGCCGACGATTATTGATGTGACGCCAAACAGCAAAAGTGAGCCGATTATTACAAGCGCAAGCAGGCCGATAAGCGGGAAAAACATAAGCAACACATGGAACACAAAGCACCCTCCGTTATGCGGCAAGTATTTGCCGTAAAAATTGGATATATCTGTTATTTATAATATACCATTACCGCGCGTTTGACCAGAGGGGACGTGCCCTAATAAATTGCTTTGCGGCGCGGCTCTGCAGCAATGCAAAAAAAATGATACTTTTTCGCCAAACGCAACCAAAAAGTAACTGCAGTAATATAGAATGAAAAAGTACGAGAAATTTTGTGCACACCAGCCCGGCTGTGCCGCTAATAAATGGAGATGAAACAGTGAAAGGTAAACACTTATCCGACAAACGCAATTCACTTCCGGCAGGAAAGAGATCGTCTCGCTTAATGTCACTTGTTATGGCGGTGTTGATGACAATCAGCATGTTCTCAGGCTTCAGCGTGTTCGCTGATGATGAGATGACGCCAACCGAGCTTGTCGGCGGTATGCTGTCGTACCACATCTGGCTTGGCGACGGCGTGGCGGAAAAGAAATCCGGCCAGCAGTTTTCGGTCTATATCAACCGCTCGGTGTCCAGTGCCAACGCCGTTAATCTTGGCGACGTTGAGATAGTTCTCAAAGTCACCGGCGACCCGGATGACGTTGTTGTCGATCTGTCCAACTACAACCCCGATGTTGTTACAGTTGCGAAGGACACTACAAACGCCGGCTACACACTCGTCACGTTCTCTTACCCGGCCGAGGCGCTCACCGCCGGCTCGATAGATCTTCCTTCGGCGTTTTTCAATGTGACGTTTAAAAACGGAATCACAGCGGACGGCGCTACGGCGGTAATATCAACTGTCGATGTTCTGTACGACGGCGTTTCCACCGACAGCTCGATTGTCGAACGCTGCGGAGACATTACGCTGACGGCTGACGCCGCATACACGCCATACAGTATGACGAACAGCGCCAAAATGAGCCCGATATGGTTTGAGGGCGCGGTATTGCCCGAAATGGGCTTTACGTTCAGGGCGGCCATGACGTCGAATATCGCGGAGACCGGCACAATCTATGTAAAAGGCCTGTCGATGGCGTGCGAAGTCAGGCTGCCGTCCGGTTCCGGCACAACATTCGAAAGCGGAAGCAAGGCGCTTATCGGCTCGACCGACCTGATGGCTCTTGCCGGAACATCCGATACCGCCGCATGCACAATAGGCGGCAAAACCTACACTGTTAAAAATGTTGCGTTAAGCGCCGACAAAACGACGTTTACGTTCGATATGGAGCTTAATACCACCGAAGGAGCCGAGGTGCGCGTCGCAGAGGTCAGCGTGCCGGTTGTGCTTCAGAACGTGGCCTATTCCTCAGCCGCCACGGCAACCGCTTTTAACGCCGGGGGCTATCGCGTGGAGTGCAGGGCGACAGTGAGCTCTACCGACTGGCAGGGCAACGAGCAGACCCCTTCCAATGCCACGGCATATATTAACCTGTACAGGTTTGGCGCGCCGGGCGACAATGATGAAGCGGGCAATAACTCCAACATCATTCAAAAGGATTATTTAAGCTATACGATAAACGGAAACTCGAGCACGAGCGCCACAGTGCCGTATAACCCGGCCAACAATACAGGCGTCATCTTTAAGTTTTCGGGCCACCGGAATGACCAGAACGAGGCGATGCAGGAGCTTGTTCTTACAGAGTACGCCGGCTCAAGTTATGATACAAGCTGGCTTATTCCGGCATTTGTCAGCACCGGAAGCTTTAGCAACACAACAGGCATAACGACGGCTGTTGAAGTAACGACCGCCGCCGGTGTCGTGACGCATAACCTTACCGGAACCGGCCTCGATCAGACGCTTGACCTGAGCACATTGACAATCAGCGGCAGCAAAATCAAGCCGGCGGATATCATAAAGGTCCGCATCATTTATAAAAATGTGCCGTCGAAGGCGGTAGCGACGTCAACTGCCGATTTGTTTGCCGGCATTATGTTCAAGGTCATCGAGCATCCGCTGGCTGCCTCGGCAGGTGAAACAGTCTCGAACCATGTGTACCTTGATTACACATATAAAAAGGCCGACGGCAGCTTTGGAATACGCACAAAATACGACACAACCTCGCAAAGTGACGGCGCCAGCTTCCAATATACAGGCGCGCCAGCCGTGTCTGTCGGCACATCGAAGGGCTCGCGCAATCTGTCGGGCAAAAGCGAGTATATCGGCGGCGACTATGTCGAATACACACTAATTGTCCGCAGCAACGGCACAACGCCCATCAGCGGCATGACGGTAACCGACCTGATGGATGCCGCAAACATCACCGGTGACAACGTCAACGTGGCGGCCTATATTGTCGCCAATGCCGGTAATTATACCGACGCGCAGCTTGTCGGCGGCAAGGCGTTCCAGCTTACTGGCGGAGCCGTGACACCAGCCAGCCTGTTTGATATGACCGATGTGCAGCTTGTCGGCGCCGGGTGCCTGCCGCTTGGCACGTCGACGATAACGCCGACATCAGCTTCCGCAGGCGCAAAGTGGCAGCTTACGTTCGGCACGAATATTGTCAAGAACAAGGCGACTACCGCCATCGGCGGAAGCACCGTGCTTACCGGCGACCCGGCTGAAAACATTGTGCTGCCAAACGGCTACGCACTGATGATAAAATATGTCGTCAGGCTGAAGTCCGACGCCCTCTCCGGCTCTAAGGTGTTCAACGCGTTCAGCGTAACTGCCAACGGCGTAGTCGAAGGAGGAAATCCGGGTACAATCGGCGGTTCGGGTGACGGGTTCAACCACAATATAACCATTGCGGCCAAGAAGCCGGAGCTGCAGGTGCACAAGTACCTCGCCACGGCATCAAGCTACACATACCCCGCGGCGCTTAGCCGAAGTGCCAGCGAACGCGATAACTCAACCGCGACGGTATACCTTGGGGACATTGCAGGGGCCGGCAAAACTCTCAGCTACTTTATCGAGGGCGTGTTCAGCGATATGAAGGGCAGCGCCGACGATGTCGGGACGCTGTATATCCAGGAAAACCTGCCCGCGCAGCTGCTGACAGATTCCGCTGCCGGGTATGCTCTGAGCTACACATACACGTATGAGATATTCAACGCCTCTGGCGCAAAGGTCGCCGACCAGACAGATGCCTCGGCGTATGTGGTGAGTGTCAAAAATATCGCCGATTACACGTCGGGCATAAATGTCGCAACCGCCCCGAACCTGGCGATGGACAATGCCTCCGTGAAAAAGCTGGTGTTTGCGCTGTCCCCGGCGGCGGCGGGCACAAGCCTGCCAAAGGGAACGAAAATTGTAATCAGGCTTGCCTTCTCCGGGCTTGTCGAGAGCAAGCTTTTCACCGGCGACGCCGGGCAGGCGTCGATTGACAACAACGTCTACGTTACCGCAGCCGATAAGGCGGGCGCGCTGTACGGCGAGTTCTTATACACCATCGCGTCTACGACAGGCGATGCGTACGAATCCGCAAAGATATCTTCCTCTTCAAGCAGTTACGGTCTCAGGAAGAGCCACAAGATTACAGTCTCCCGCGGCGCGAGTGAGTCGCTGGGTATCTCAAAGACGGTCATCGGCACAAACGGCAACGCCAACGGAGCGAAAACGCTTACAGTCCCCGCCGTAAGCGGAGAGAATATCACATTCGAAATAACTGTGGTCAATAACGGCGCTGCTCTGGTCACCAACGCTGGCGCGACATATATCTATGACCTGCTTCCGCCGGGGCTTGAGTACGTGACCGGAACGACAAGGTACACAAAGGACGGCGGCGCGACCTGGACGTCAAGCTATAACCCGACGGTTACGGCAAACCATCTGCCCGGCCGCAACCGCCTGTTATTCAACATTTCCCTGCCTGCCGGCACGACCCTTATAATACGCTATACCGCGAAAGCCGCCGCCTCGGCCGGCCTGGGGCTGCTGGACGGCAACGACTCCAAGACGTATATTAACGACGTAATCCTTATGGACTACGGGCGCAACAAGGCGCTGTACACGCCGGAAGGAGCGGGCGCCCCGATGGGCAGCCGGTATACACAAACCGGCCAGAATCCCGAAAACCCGACGGCGGACTATGTCGGCAATATATCAGGCGCCGGCTCTCCCGCAATATACAACACCTATAACCTTTTCTACGCCGGGGCGGAGGTTATCTATCGCGCCGAGACGATTCGCCCGGGCATAACAAAACAGATGACATCGACGACCGACGCCGGTGGATATCTCACAAGCGCGTCGGTGGTTAAATGGAAGCTGACCGCCACGAACGCCGCCAGCGCCGTGATGAGCGAATACTATATCTGCGATGTGTTGCCGGCCAGGATGTCATACGTCACCGGCTCGGCAAGCGTCGAGCCGGCAAGGGTCATCACAAACTATAATTCAAACGGCGACACACTTATCGTTTGGGATATAACAACACACCCGCTGTCATCCGGCGCAAAGAAGGAGATAACATATTCCAGCCTGCCTAAAAAAGATATTGAACCGACACAGTATTGGAACAATGCGTATCTTGTGCCCAAGGCCGATTTTTCACTTGTTGCAAACGACGGCTCGACCACAGTCGGCAGCGTTGAGGATTTGACGCACGAAATACAGTTTCACGGCGCGGTGACGCCGTGGACCGAGATTACCGGAACAAGCTTTGTCAAGGCAATCCACGCCGAGGCGCCGGTCAAGTTCTATGCTTCGGGCAAGATAATCTCGTACAAGGCAATATCAAACGGTGTCGACACAGCCGGTTCGCTGGGCGTTGTAAACTCCAAATCGGGCGGCACGGTGACATATACGCTGACACTGCAGAACCCCGAAATCGATAAGACCGGGCTGAAAATCATGGATATCCTGCCCATGGTTGACGACCGCGGCGTCAAGACGGAAGAGCTGCGCGGCAGCCAGTTTAAGGTGACGGATATCTCGAATATTGTCGTCAAGCTTGAATCCGCCTCGGGTGACATCGAAACGCTGACATACGGCGATGATTTTACGGCGTTTGTCAGCACAAGCGGCGGCTTTACAGCCGGCAAGACGAAACATAAGTGGGACAGCGCCGACACCGTGTGGCAGGAAGTCACAAACCCTGCGGCGCCGGGTCTTGCGGGCTCCAACGCGCTGCTGCTTGTGTTTGACAGCCAGTTTGTGCTTGAGGAAAAACAGCTGCTATATGTCACATTCGACGCGATTGTACCGCTAACCGGCGTCAATGTGGGGGATATCGCGTGGAACTCGTTCGCCTATCAGTATCAGGACGGCTTGTCGACATTCACAGCCGAGCCGCCAAAGGTAGGCGTGCATATCAACAACATCTATGACTCGCCAAACGAGCTGACTATAAGCAAAGCTGTCAACGGGCTTAACAGCGGCGCGCGCACTTATTATTTCAGGCTGTTCAAACAGGCCGAAAGCGGCGGGTATGCCCCGTTCGACACGACAGGCGCGACGGACGGCAAGTTTGCCATAACGATTGAAGGGTCGAAAACGGCCACAGAAAAGTTCACGCTTCCAAGCGGCATATACAAAGTGCTGGAATATCCCGGCAGCGCGGCCAGAGATGCCGACATCAACGCCTCGGGCGGAGGCGCGCCGACAAACTTCACGCTGACGTACCCGGGCGGCAATGTCGCTACACTTACTGGCGGTAAGACGGCCACGATATCGGTAAAGAATGATTATACCAAGCCGACCGACCCGACTGACACGACGAATCCGACGAATCCAACGGACCCGACAAGCCCGACCAATCCGACCAATCCGACGGACCCGACCGACCCGACCGACCCGACAAGCCCGACGGACCCGACAAGCACAACAAGCCCGGCCACTACAAGGCCGTCCGGCCCAAGGCCTCCCGTCCCTGTGGACAGGGTGCTTGTACCCACTGACGACGGCGGGTTTGAGGAGTTCGATGAGGACGGCACGCCGCTTGGCAAATGGACGCAGGACGAAGACGGCTTCTGGGAGTTCGATGAGTACACCCCGCTTGGGGATATCCCGTCGACCGGAGATTTGCCGGTTTCGCTGGCGACATTCGTGCAGCTTATGCTGACAATCACCATCCCCGGCGCGGTGCTGGTGCTGATGCGCGGCAACGGCGAGGATAAGAAGTCGAAGCAGAAATAAACAATGTACAGGACAACGCCCGCGGCACACTAGCCGCGGGCGTTTTTATGCGTTATGTCACTTCTTATCTCTTATATTTTTTCAGCCGGGCGAAACAGTATCTCGACATCGGGCAAAGCAAGCTCGCACAGCGGTGCGCCGGTGTGCAGCAAATAGTAATCAAAAAAACACTTCACGCTGCGCGTGCATATATCCCGATGTTCGGCGCGGTCGCGCGTTCCCAGATTCATTTCGGGCGGCATATCATTGGGATACATTTCGACAGGCAGGAACCACACATCACTGAAAGCAAGGTGCCCGACGCCGGTCTCCAAAAGGCAATACGAGTCGGCGCTGTTATTTAAGAATACCGACCGGTTCAGGTTGCGCACAAGCTGCGTGCATATCGTAAGAAACGGCTTGCCGTAATCGCAGCCCTGCGTGCCGAACGCAGCACCGTCCATATTTATTCCGCACATTACGCGCCCGTCGACGGCGCACGCCCTGCCGGACGCCGCCCCGCCAAACGAATGCCCAAGCGAGCCGACGCCGATAGAAAGCCTCAGCCTGCCCTTAAACATCGAATCGGGCTGCCCGGCGTTCAGCCTGCCCAGCCAGTCGACGGTGGCCGAGATATCCTCTCCCCATACGTGCAGCTCCTCACCGAAAAGCGCCGTCTTTTCCGCAGTATAGAATATCCGCTCGGCTTCAAGAGCCTCGCTGTCGCTCAGCGGCATCAGCACCTTGCCAAGCATCGGCAGATGCTCCTCCGTCGCGCCGGCCATTTGCGTCAGGTATTCGGCCGAGATTGGCACAATGCGTCCGTCGGTATACTGCATAACACAGTCGCCGACGTGGCCGATTGATACTACGATATATCCCTCGCTCGCCAAATCCTGGCACAGCGTTGTGTTTTGATGCATATTTCCGCCGCCGCCGTGGTTGAAAATCAACACAGGCCAGTTGCTCTGCGCGCATGACAGCGCCACATCGGCGTATGAAGCCGTCTCGATAACGAGTTTCGGCGGCATGATATTACCCAGCACCGGGTTTATCAGTTCAATAAGGCCGGCAAAGCCCCACGGCGCGCTCTTTCTTCCTTCATCGCTGTCCGCCGGGTAGAATATCAAAGCCGATAACTCTCTGCTTTTGCCCGACTTGGCCGTGTATGAATAGTCAAGCTGCGTCCTGCCTGGTGTGAACCTTCCGTACGGCTTGGGCAGAGATAAGCGCGGATTGTCCATGAGAGTGCCTCCTTTTATAACTCAATCGATTTTCAACTTTGTCGGGTTCGGGATATTCATCTTAATAATATCACAGCCGCGGGATTTTTCAACATGCATTACCGGGGTTCAAGAAATCTGCGCCGATATTTGCTCTGCCTGAAAAGCTTGCGGCGACCTAAAGAAAAATATTTCCATTTTGGTATTGACAATCAGCATCATTATGATATGATAATGATATCACATAGATATTGGAGGATTTCGTATGACTGAAAAAATCCTGCAGCATAAAAAGAATGGAATGGCCGTTCTGCTGCTGATTATCGCACTCTATATTGTCGCAACCGCGGGTTTGGTGCTCTCTGCCATAAGGGAAATTGTCGCGCTGACCGTGATATGCGCAGTCGTGCTCTCCCTGGCGTGGATTTTCCTGCTTGGCCTTAGAGTATTAAAGCCGCAGGAGGCACTGGCGCTGACACTTTTCGGCAATTATATCGGTACGCTGAAAAGCGCAGGGTTTTACCATGTCAACCCGTTTTGCACCGCAGTTAATCCGGCGGCAAAGACAAGGCTTAAGCAAAGCGGCGATGTCGATAAAGTCTCGATGGCGCAGCTCGTTACAGTGCACACATCCACGGCTGAGGTGCCAAGCAAGAAGATTTCGCTAAAAATCATGACGCTGAACAACGACCGGCAAAAAATCAACGATTGCCTCGGCAACCCGATTGAAATAGGCATCGCTGTGATTTGGCGGGTTGTCGACACCGCCAAGGCTGTGTTCGATGTCGACAACTACAAAGAGTACCTGTCTCTTCAGTGCGACAGCGCGCTAAGAAACATCGTTCGCATTTACCCTTATGATATATCACCTAATGTCGACACGACCGGCGACGGCGTCGCCGACGAGGGCAGTCTGCGCGGGTCCAGCGAAGTGGTAGCGGCGCGCATACGCGATGAGATACAGCAAAGGGTAATCTCGGCCGGTCTGGAAGTCATCGAAGCCCGTATAACCTATCTCGCCTATGCGCCGGAGATTGCCGCTGTTATGCTTCAGCGTCAACAGGCGTCGGCGATAATCGACGCGCGAAAGATGATTGTGGACGGCGCGGTCGGCATGGTTGAAATGGCCCTTGAGCGCCTTAACGATACCCAAATCGTAACACTTGATGAGGAGAGAAAGGCGGCAATGGTCTCTAACCTGCTTGTGGTTCTGTGCGGGAACCACGACGCGCAGCCGATTGTGAACACCGGCAGCCTGTATTGATTATGGCAGAGACTGGTAAAAAGCAAATACCGCTTCGCCTGTCGGCAAAGCTCTATGACGCCATTGCGGCGTGGGCCGAGGATGATTTTCGCTCGGTAAACGGACAGATAGAATATCTGCTGTCCGAGTGTGTGCGGCAAAGGAAGAAGAACGGGAAATATGTGTCGGACCAGATTGACGAGCCGCCTGAGCTGGATATCACATAAAGCAACTGCGCCGCGCCGGGAAAATATCCCGGCGCGGCGCAGTTATGCGGCGATTTGTTCACAGCCGGCCTCTTCCCTTTGTCATGGAAAAATCATACGCCTGACGCAGCCAGTCGCTGATTTGCCCGTCCAATTCATCCGGTGAGCTGATAAGAACATGGTGCGTCCATCTGCCCGGGTACGGCTCGACAGCTTCGATAATGCGCGGATGCTGAACCTGATGCGAGAGCCCGAACGTCAACACGATATATATCCCCGGCCGGCCTTTGATTTTTCGTGTGGGCGGCCAGAGATAAGCAAAGCCGTACCGGTTGGAATAACTGACCTGCGTCTTTCCCGCCTTGACGCTCACATCAGGAAACATGCCTGTAATCAGCGCTTCGGCCGCCTCATAAAGAGGGATAGTCTGCGGTTGCCTGCTAAACACCGCCAACGCGTCATGATTCATGAAAAAGCCCCTTTCACACATGTGTTCAACCGTAGGCCAAGTGCCCGCCGCCGGCGGTAATGTCCGCTGTATTACAGCATGGCGCCTGCGCCGCGGTACACAAAGCAGCCTGCCAACAGGATGCCCGGCAGGTTGTTACTCCAGCAATTTGCCAAATGCCGTCTCAAAGCGTGCGTCGTCATCCTTCGTCCGCCTGACAGGGCCTTTTGTCCGCCCGCCGCCCCGCCGTATAACCTGCCCGATGTGGCGGTGCATAAGCAAATGCTCTATATTGTCATCCGTAAACACAAGCCCGTTTTGGTTGATGACGCGCGAGCCTTTGCCCAGCGCCATTGCGGCGAGGCCGAAGTCCTGAGTCACGACAATGTCGCACGGCTTCAAAAGCCCCATAAGCGCGTAGTCGACGCTGTCGCGCTGTTTGTCGACCGTGATAACCGTGCTGTAGCCGTCATTCAGCTCGTGCGAGGTATCGATGAGCATAACAACCGGTATGCCCCGCCGCTTTGCCAGACGGACAATTATCTCTTTTACCGGGCAGGCATCGGCGTCAACGAGTATCCTTGCGTGCCCGGTCACAGCTCAATCTCCTGCCCCGGCTCGACTATTAAGCGGTTTGGCGCGCAGAACATCTCGGCGCACGACCTGTCAAACAGCGATTTAGGCTTCATGTGGATGGGAATGTTGTGCCCGGCGCCGATTAATTTGGCACACTCAGCCGCTTCGTCGGGGTTCATGTTGTATATGCCGTCTATCGGCAGCAGCGCATAGTTAATATTCCTTTCGGCAAATGTCTCCATCTGTTCGGTTTTGGATGTATCGCCGGCGGCGTACAGCCTGACACCGTCCACCGTTATCAGATAGCCGACGCACTCCCGCGGGTTGTGGTTGCTGTTGCCCGCAGCGACTGCCTCTATATCGACGCCTTTAACGCTAAAGGTGTTATATTTTTCGCCGCCCAGCGCCTCTTCGTTTGTGATAATCCGACAATCGTCCTTTTTAGAGACAATCCCAACTTGATTGTGGTCGCCGTGCTGATGAGTCACCAGTATAACATCCCCCGGTTTTTCATAGCCATCCCCCGCATACGGGTCGACATATATTACAGTTCCATTATCGGCCGTGATGCGAAAGCTGCCATGTCCCTGATAATAAAGCCTTGCCATACAAAACCCACCTCAAATAATTATGATATAATAATTCTACCATTGCGGGACACATTTTTAAAGTGATTTTGGCGATTATTCCGCCCCCGCGCCCGCTTAGGCCGCGCCTACCGTCGAAAGCCGGAGCATCGAGAAAAGCATGACCATCGCGCATAAGATGACCGTTACCGAGGAAGCTTTCATTTACATGTCCTGGCGGAACATTGGTTATTTCCCCTGCTTTATGCGTGTTAATTATTAACGGCTTCGCGGCGATATCCGCTGCCGCCTTTGGACCCTTAATAAAATGGCGGCAGCGATATTTCATGTTTACAATCAATAAAAACCGTGCTATAATGGCTTCGAATTGCGAAAAAAACTCGTTTCCGGATATTTGTACAAAAAAATATTCTTTTGTTTTATAGTGTGGCCTAAAGTGTGATTGGACGGTGCGCTGATGAGCAGTAAGAAAAAAGAATTGATATCGCTTATTTTTACAGGCGTTGTGCTGTCAATTTTGCTTAAGCAAACCTTTCACTTGTCCGGCTGGAGATTTGTGTCCGACCTGTTTT
This sequence comes from Oscillospiraceae bacterium, assembly GCA_031552995.1. Classification (GTDB taxonomy): domain Bacteria; phylum Bacillota; class Clostridia; order Oscillospirales; family Butyricicoccaceae; genus JAVBMB01. The sequence goes on along the minus strand of JAVBMB010000102.1, from coordinate 13,260 downwards.
TCGCGCTCGGTATGGTCTGTCTGGTCTACGGGCTTTACAGGCAGATAAATAACCTCGGGGTGTTCAACAGCCTTAAGTACGGCTTCAGGACGGTTGTCAGAATAATCCTGAATAAAAAGCCCGCGTCCGGAGAGATAAAGACCGGATATTTTGAATATGTAAAATCCCGGCCGAAACACGGAAGCGTACCTGGCATTCTGGTAATATCGGCCGGGTTTTTATTTATATCCGTTATCATGGCATTTGTTGCCGGTTAGGAGGCTAATTTACATTTCGTAGAATGACGTTTTAATAATACTAACGGGAATAGAACTAACTGGGGGTTGCAGGATTGTTTATTGAAAAGGGGAGGATTAAATGTTCAAATACATAATAGGACGAATCGGCGCAATGCTGCTGACATTGTTCCTAATTATGACATTATCATTCTGGATTATTCGCCTGATGCCGGCGAGTATTTTTGAAAATCCGGAAGTCTCGCCGGAGATACAGCGCATGCTGGAGGCGGAAATGCACTTGGATAAGCCAATGGTTGTGCAGTACTACTACTTCCTGCGCGATGTCGTGACAAAAGGCGAGTTCGGCACCTCTGTAAAGCTGCGCCCCGGCATGGATGTGTTTGCCCTGCTGAAAACGAGAATCCCTCCGACGGTAATGCTCAATGTCGTCTCGCTGCTTATCTCGCTGCCTATCGGCGTTATAGTCGGCACGATAGCCGCACTAAGGCGCAACAAGCCGACCGACACTGTCATATCTTTTTTGATTGTAATTTTTATATCGGTACCCTCGTTTGTGTTTGCATCGGTGCTTCAGTACCTGTTCACGTACAGGATACCGATATTTCCCACACTTTATGATTCAACCGCGGCCACGCTGCCGCTGATGTTTCATTCGCTGACGCTGCCCATCATCGCCTTGGCACTCGGGCCGATAGCGACAATCGCAAGATATCTGCGCGGAGAGCTTATTGAGACACTCTCTTCGGAATATCTGTTGCTTGCGCGCACAAAGGGCCTGACAAGGGGTCAGGCCACCGTCCGCCACGCGTTTCGCAACTCTCTTGTGCCGATTGCGAACACAATAATACCTCTTATCACCGGCATCATGGGCGGTTCGCTGGTCATCGAAAGGATGTTTGCTGTCCCCGGTATGGGAGGCCAGCTTATAGACTCAATTATTGCCAGCGACCATTTTCTGACGGTTGCGCTTCTCATTTTCTATTCGGCCGTATCTTTAATAACAATCCTGATTGTGGATATTTCCTACGGTATCATTGACCCTCGCATAAGGGTGGGAGGAAGAAAATGACGGTTGATAAAAATAACTTCCCCGAGGAACTGCTGAGCTTGCCCGCCTCGATGTTTGAGCTTGTTCCAGCGCAGGACATTAAAGACGAGGTTTTTAAGACAAAGCCGATAGGCTTTTACAAAGATGCCGCAATCCGCCTTTTCAAAAACAAGGTTTCAGTATTTTCGTTTTCGATAATTCTGGCGATAATTGCTTTGGCTGTAGTGATTCCCAATGTTACGGGTTATACATATACCGAGCAGAATATCGTTCAAAAACATCTGCCGCCGAAGATACCGGGGCTGGAGAAACTGGGCATTGCCGACGGCACACGTGTGCTTACAAACCGAAGGAAAGACGGCCTAGACAACACCGACCGCTACCCGGCCGGGTCTGTGTTGGAAATTGTTCGGGAGTTTAAAGCGAACAATGTTGATATGGTAGACGTCAGGGTGGACTACTATACCTTCGTCGGTGTTGAAGAGGGCACATACCACTGGTTCGGGACCGATTATCTGGGCAGGGATTTGTGTACGCGCCTGTTCCGCGGCGCGAGGATATCACTGCTCATCGCGCTGTTTTCTGTGCTGTCAAATGTCGTCATCGGCGTCATTTACGGCTCTGTAGCCGGATATTACGGCGGCAAGGTGGATATGATCCTTATCCATTTTGCCGAGATACTTGACGGCCTGCCGTATATTGTCGTGACAATTTTATTTATGATTCTCCTTGGGTCTGGTATGCTGTCTATCATTCTGGCATTGACCGTGACCGGCTGGATAGGCACCGCGCGCCTGATTCGCGCCCAGTTCTATCGTTTTAAGGGCCGGGAGTATGTGCTGGCGGCGCGGACACTAGGCGTCACCGACAGAAAATTGATTTTCAGGCATATTCTGCCTAACACGATAGGGCCGCTCATCACACGGGCGATGATAGCAATCCCGGGCGCAATCTTCTCCGAATCATTCCTCGCCTACATCGGCCTTGGCATCAAACCGCCAAGCCCGTCTATCGGTATTTTGCTGTCGGACGGCCAAAGCGTGCTGTTGCAGTATCCATACCAGACGCTTTTCCCGGCAATTTTGATTTCGGTACTCATGATTGCCTTTAATCTGTTCGCAAATGGTTTAAGAGACGCGCTTGATCCGACACGAAGGGGGGAGGGATGAGGACATGTCACACAGCCAAAACGATACGGTGCTGGATGTAAAAGACCTGGTTATTTCTTTTAACGCCTACGGCGGCATGGTTCGCGCCGTGCGCGGCGTCAGCTTTGACCTTAAAAAAGGCGAGACCGTTGCAATTGTTGGGGAATCCGGCTCAGGCAAATCGGTCAGTGTCAAGGCCGTAATGGGCATCCTGCCCGGCAACGCCGTGACAGACGGCGGAAGCATTGAGTATGACGGCATGGATTTGACCAAGGTAAGCGAGGAAGACTTTCACAAGATCCGAGGGAACCGCATCGGCCTAATTTTTCAGGATCCGCTTTCCGCCCTGAACCCAATTATGAAAATCGGCAAGCAGATTACCGAAGTTTTACATCTGAACAAGAAAATGAAAAAGGACGAAGCGAAGGCTAAGGCCATTGAGCTGATGAATGCCGTCGGTATTCCAGACGCCGAGCGCAGGTTTAACCAGTATCCGTTCCAATTCTCCGGCGGTATGAGGCAGAGGATTGTCATAGCCATCGCCCTTGCGGGCGACCCCGAAATACTGATATGTGACGAGCCGACAACCGCGCTTGACGTAACGGTGCAGGCTAAGATTCTTGAGCTGATAAATACAATCAAGGTCGAACGTAATCTGTCGGTCATATTCATCACTCATGATCTCGGCGTCGTCGCCAACATGGCAGACAGGGTTAATGTGATGTATGCCGGAAGGATTGTAGAAAGCGGAACAAGCGAAGACATCTTCTTACGTCCGGCTCATCCGTACACATGGGCGCTGCTGAGCTCGATGCCCGATTTGCTGACAAAAGATAAGCTGCCCGCCATCCCGGGGACCCCGCCGAACATGATATACCCGCCGAAGGGCGACGCGTTTGCCGCCAGAAACAAATACGCTATGAAAATAGATTTCGAGATGGAACCGCCTCTCGTCAAGATTTCCGACACGCATTATGCCGCAACATGGCTTCTGCACCCCAATGCGCCGAAGGTAGAAATGCCCGCCGTGCTGCAAGCGCGTATTGACAGAATGAAAGGTGGGGGAGTAAAAGGTGCCTGATAATTCATATCTCTTGGAAGTCAATCATCTCTGCCAGCATTTTTCGTCCGGCAGGGGGAAAAACAAAATGCTGGTCAAGGCTGTTGACGATGTCAGCTTCGGCATAAGGCAGGCGGAGACATTTGGTCTTGTCGGCGAGTCCGGTTGCGGCAAGACGACAACCGGACGCGCGCTTATCCGTCTTTACAACCCCACATCGGGCGATGTTACCTTCGACGGACGAACCATATCGGGAAAAATGACGAAAGACCTGCGAAGGTATCTGTCCGCCAATATAGCTATGATTTTTCAAGACCCTATTGAATCGCTTAACCCGAGAATGACAATTGAAGAAATTGTCGGCGAAGGGCTTAGGGTGCGCGGCGAAAAGAATAACAGTGAAATCCGCCGTCAGGTGCGTGAGATGCTGGGAAAGGTCGGCCTCACTGAGGAACACGCCACGCGCTATCCTCACGAGTTTTCGGGCGGCCAACGGCAGCGAATCGGCATTGCGCGCGCGATAATCGTAAAGCCAAAGATGATTATAGCCGATGAACCGGTTTCGGCACTTGACGTCTCTATTCAGGCGCAGGTCATCAACCTGCTGGACGACCTCAAGGAGGAAATGGGCCTTACTATCTTGTTTATCGCCCATAACCTGTCGGTTGTAAAATATTTTTCCAACCGAATCGGAGTAATGTATTACGGCAAACTTGTCGAAGTCGCTCGGGGCGACGACCTGTACGCCAAGCCGCTGCATCCGTACACAAGGGCTTTGCTGTCGGCGATACCGGAGCCGAATCCGCTGACCGAGAGGACACGCAAGAGAATCGACTATGACCCGAAACGTGATCACGATTATGACGGCAAAGCGCAGCTTTCGATGGTGGAGGTTGAACCGGAGCATTTTGTCTATTGCACGCCGTCCGAGCTGGTGAAATATCAAGAGATTTTGGGGAGCGCACAATAATGCTGGATTTACTGCTGAAAGGCGCTCTCATCTGCGACGGAACAGGCGCGAGGCCGTTTTACGGTGATGTTGGCATCAAGGATGGGAAAATCGCATATGTCTCGCCGTCGGTTGATGAAGAGGCCGCCGAGAGATGCGATGTCTCGGGTTTAGTCGTCTCGCCCGCCTTCATTGATATCCATTCACATTCCGACGACTCATATCTGCAAGACGACAGATGCCAGGCCAAAATATATCAGGGTATTGCCACCGAGCTAGTCGGCCAGTGCGGCAGTTCACTCTTCCCGCGGACCGCAGAGCAGATGGCCGGCTTTGTGCAGAAAGCTGACCAGAATGCCTCCGACCCGGGATACAACTATCAATCGATCTGCTTTGAGCAGCTTCGTTCCAAAGCCGAGGGCGAAAACCGCCGAATGTCGACAAACCTCGTTCAGCTTGTCGGCCACAACGCCATAAGACGCGGAGTGGTCGGCCTTGCGGGGCGCGTATCAACCGCAGGGGAAAATGTGCGCTCCGCCGATATTCTCGAGCAAAACCTCGCCCAGGGGGCGTGGGGGCTGTCGCTTGGGCTGGGATACATGCCCGGCATTTTCTCCGACATGAATGAGCTTGTGGCGCTGGCCGATGTGTGCCGCAAATATGACGCGCTCATCACCTCCCACATGCGCTACGAGGACCACCGCGTGTTTGACGCGCTTGAAGAGATGATCGAGCTGAGCCGTATCTCCGGCGCGCGGGTGCATATCGCGCACCTGAAGCTGGAGACAAAGCAGATGTGGGGCAAGGCGGACCGGTTATACGCGCGCATCGAACAGGCCGTGCGCGATGGTGTGCGCATCACTGCGGATATGTATCCCTACAACGCCTGCTCAACCGGCATCACCGACGTGCTGCCCGGCTGGGCAATGGAAGGCGGCGGCGAGGGAATACTGCGCCGCATTACCGCATCCGGGGCTGACAGGGACCGCATTTATCAGCACTTGCTTAGCAACTATCCCGACAAAGCCCACGGCGACAATGTATATGTCGTATCGACATACGGCAGTTATCCGCACGCCGACGGTAAAACAGCGGGGCAGCTCAGCGAGGAACTGGGGCTGCCTGTTCCCGACACGCTTATTAAAATATTGATCGATACCGCCTGCGACGCAAGCTGCATATTTTTCAGTATGCATCCCGATGACGTCGAATACCTGCTTGCGCAGGATATCGCCATCGGCTCCGACGGCCTTGCCAGACCGTATGACCCCGCCATGAACTTCGGCAAACCACATCCGCGCTCATACGGCGCGTTTGCGCGCTTCCTGCGCCTTCGCCGGCAGAAAAACCTGTGCAATCTCGAGACGGCAATTCACAGAATAACACAGAAGCCTGCCGATATTATTGGGCTTACCGACCGAGGCGTGCTGAAGGCGGGCTATGTTGCCGACATTGCGGTTTTTGACCAGGAGACAATCTGTGACACCGCCACCTACGATAATCCGTTTCAAAAGCCGACAGGCATACATCACGTACTGCTTGGCGGCAGCTTCGCGGTCAGGGATGGCGAGCAGACGACCCAGCGGCTTGGCGGATATATTCTTAAAAAGGTTTAGTGTAAACTTTCTTGCCAAACTTTTTACATAATAATTGGTTATATTGCGCGGGCTCCCTGCCTGCTATATGCATTTTTTACATTAATTCAATGATATCCTTGCAATTTGTATAATTTGACTTGGTATTATTATCACATTCGTTTTTGTTCTGCCGTATATTTATTTTTTGCGATTATGTTTGGTTATTGACTTCATTACTCACGGAAGATATAATGCGATTAATTAATAAATTGTTGTTTTTCTTTGCATGCAGGTAACAAATCCGAGCGAGAACAACAGGGTCAGCAGACAGTGTAATTATCACAAAAAATATGAGTCTTGGCCATGAGGAGGGATATGGTAAGGGCATTCTGACAAGGGCACTACACAGTGTGAAGAACAATAAAAAGTGGAGGATGAATCAATTGAGTAAAAAGCTTGCGCTGCTACTGGCAGTATTGATGCTTGCAGGGATTTTCGCTGCCTGCGGGCCGGCAGAGACTACCACAACAACGACACCGCCGACCTCAACGACACCCGGGCAAACGACAACCACTCCCACAACCACCGCGCCCGCCGCGGAACCAAAGGTTTTGCGCACTTATCTGACGGAAGAAGCCAACATCCTTAATGGCCACGACTCTGTAAACCGTTCCGTCCAGACCCCTCACGATTATTGCTCATCGTCGCTCTATCGTGTTTATCCCAATGAAGACGGCACCGGGTTTGACTATATCGGTGACCTGGCTGAAGGCCCTCCGGTAAAAATTGACACGTTTAACTGGCAGATAACACTTCGCGAAGAAGCTGTTTGGAACAACGGCGAGCCTATCAACGCCGACACCATGATGTATTCGTTCAAAATGCTTCTTGACCCGATTCTGGCCAACCAAATGGCCGACTTCCTTGCGGTCAACAGCATAACAATCGTCAACGCCAAAGAATATGCCCATCAGGCTGACGCCAATACTGTAGCTTGGGAAGATGTCGGCATTAAAAAGATTGACGACCGCACGATTCAGATTACAACCGTCATTGAAAATACAGCCAGAGAGGTAAGCGCACAGTTTACCGACCGCTCTACGTTCCCGGTATACGAGCCGCTTTATGAGGCCGGCATGAACGACGGCCGCACGCAGACCACATATGGAACTACGCTTGACGAGTGGATGGGTTGCGGCCCGTATTTCTTCGAGACCTGGGAATATGGCAACACGCACGTATACGTTAAAAACCCGGATCACTGGCTGGCCGACCTGTTCAAGTTTGACGAGGTCGATATACTCGTCGTTCCGGAAATGAACGCTCGAATAGAGCTGTGGGAGTCCGGCAAGCTTGACTATCTGCTTCCCAACGCCACGGCAATCGACAGCTATATCGACGACCCGCGTATGGTGTCGTACGAGACCCTGGCGGTTTTCCACATAGATATCAGCAAGGATAAGTCTGACAACCCCTTGCGCGACTTTGTTGAATATCGCAAAGCGGTTTATCACGCTATCGACCGTGAAGTTCTGGCACGTGACATCTATGGCCACATGAAGCCGTCCGGCGTGTATATCAACGGGCAAGCCGGTATTCTAAGTGAAAACGCCTTGACATACCGCAACTCTGCGCAGGGCAAGGCCGTTGAAGCTATGGTTGAGGAGTGGGGCCCGTACGGCTATAATCCGGAGCTTGCCAAGGAGTATATGGACAAAGCATTTGAAAAAGCCGGCCTCTCGGATACTGATGTTGTCACACTGAAGTATATCTGCAGCAGCACCGAGACAAACCACAAGGCTGCCGGCGAATACTTGATGGAACAGTGGGACGAAATCTTCGGCGGAAAAATTAAGCTCGAGGTCGTCACCTATGCGGGTATGTCGACTACCGAGTATAAGATGACAGGCGCCCAGTGGGATCTTAGCCCGAACGATTGGACCCGCGCCATCTGCCGTAACTTCCCGTACGCCTGCTTCTCGTTCTATATCAGCAGCTATGGAACGTCCCCCAACGACTATTTTACGGATGCGTTTGACGCTCAGTATGCAGTCTGCGACGCGCCCGAGCTGAAGAGCGATTACAACAAGATGCTTGACGAGACAAAGAAGCTTGAAGAAATCTATCTCGAAGATGTTATTCATGCGCCTATATTCCAGAACATCAACTACGAGATGTTCTCCGACAAGATTATCCTGCCGGTCGACCACTATATACCGGGCGTGGGCTGGGGACTGCTATATGCCGACTGCGCGCAATAACGCAATGATTAGCTTGTAACTTATATCCGTTATACTCAGCGCCGCCTTTTGTGGCGGCGCTGATGTTATGCTTCGGAAGGGAAGCTGAGGGGCTCATCCCGGCGGGGCCGAAACGTCTTTAAAATACGGAAGTTTCAGCGCCCTCTGCAATGTAAAAATGTACATATGGAGAGTGAAATGTGAAAGCAGCCATCATATCCGATGTTCATGGAAACTACCCCGCGTTGATTCGGGTGCTTGAAGATGCCCGCAATCACAATGTCGACCAATTTGTTTTTATCGGCGACTATATTTTTGATTTGCCGTATTCAAACGAAGTGACTCGTCTGCTGATGAAGCTGGAGGACGCCTACATCATAAAGGGCAACAAAGAAGTCTATCTCTCCGGCCTTTCGCAGGCGAATCAGGCCGAATGGATTTACGACCAGCTCGGCGTGGTATACCAGACATTCAGGGAGTTGGAGCCGGATGTTCTTGAGTATCTCTCGGCGCTGGAAGAAGATAAATACATAAGGCTTGACAATGATGAGCTGCTGTTTGCCACCCATTATTTTAAAAACATCAAGCCGGAGAGCAAGCAAAAATGCGGCAGCGCATCATTCCACAGGCGCATGCTGGACAGACCCTTCACGCACGGCCAATTCCTTGAAGACTTTCAAGCTTTGCTGCAGAATGACGATATGAAAAAAGAGATAGACTCAATTGACGCCTCTGTTATAGTTTTTGGGCACAACCATCTGCAAAGCTACGGGTATTGCAACGGCAAGCTGATTATCAACCCCGGTTCCTGCGGTCAGCCGCTGGATTTTGTCGCGGACGCGGCTTATACTATACTTGAAGCAACGCCGGATGGTTACATCGTTGAGGAAAGGCGCGTCAAATACGACATTGAAGCTCTTGTCAATGACGCAAAAAGCTCAAAGCTTTATGAATGCGGGAAAATATGGAGTGAATTGGTGTTCCTCGCGTTGAGAACCGGGCGGGATTACTTTGGAATATTCTTCGATGTGGCCGGTCAGATAGCCGCATCAAAAGGCGAAGAGGGGCAGCTTTTCAGTAATGACACCTGGAAAGAAGCATACGAACGCTTCACCGCACAAGGGAAGCACTATCATAAAAAGCGGGGGGACTGCTGCTATGCGGCCCTTTCACATCCCGACGCCCTATAGCACCAAACGGCAGGACATTTTTTGTGGAGAGGGGCGCAAGTATGCACAGCAAATATGACGACGAGATTTTTTTTGATAAATACGCGCTGATGCCCCGCAGTACACAGGGTCTTGGCGGTGCCGGTGAGTGGCATATGCTAAGGCGACTCTTCCCCGGGCTTGAAGGCAAGACGATGCTGGATCTGGGCTGTGGCTATGGCTGGCACTGCCAATACGCCTCGCAAAGCGGCGCGGCAACCGTGCTCGGCATAGATTCCAGCGTAAAAATGATTGCCGAGGCGAAAAAACGCAATGGCGGCGAGCGGATTACATACCGCGTATGCGGCATTGACACATATGAATATCCCGAAAATGAATGGGATTTTGCCTTTAGTAATCTGGCGCTGCATTACATTGAAAACATAGACAGCGTATATGCGCAGGTGTACCGCACGCTTAAGCCGAACGGGGTGTTCCTTTTCAATATAGAGCATCCCGTTTTTACGGCGGGCACAGGGCAGGACTGGATATATGACAGCGAGCATAACCCGCTGTATTGGCCTGTTGACGACTATTTTCTGCGCGGTGCGCGGCGGACAGCTTTCCTTGGCTGCGACGTGACAAAATACCATCACACGCTAAGCGACATCCTGATGGGTCTGCTTCGCAATGGGTTTTGTATCGAATCAGTTGAAGAGGCCGTACCGGAGTCGCCCGACCTGCCCGGCATGCGCGATGAACTGCGGCGGCCGATGATGCTGCTTGTGAAGGCAGCCGTAAATAAGCAATAGGGTGAGAATATGGGATCTGTTTGCAAAGGCTGTCTATTACGCAAAGCATGTTTAGACCCATGCGGCAGACGTGACTGCGCCCTCTAAACCATCAGATTTAGAGGGCGCTTCTGTCGCCGGCCACACCTTGTTCAGTCTTCCATCTGCTTGGTGAAAAACACAGCGGCTGTCTGAATCACTTTTATATCAGTTTCGTTCATGGGCGTGTCGGATGAGAGCAGCGCGATGCAGCCAATCAAATCTCCGCCGACAATTATTGGGCAGATAAGCGCGGCGTCGGCGCCGGGAACGGCGGATGAAACGGGAACAGGCTCCTGCGGGCGCTGCATCGTCCTGCTTTGCATCGCCGTCTCAAAGTCGGGTGATATCTGCTTGGAATCAAGCTCTTTTTTAAGCGCGCCCGAGGCCGCTATGACACTGTCTCTGTCGCATACTACGACAGCACGTGTGCATACTTGGTATATCGCGTCGCACAGATGCGCCGCCAGCGAGTTCATCTCCCCGGCCGGCGAATACTTTCGGAAAATAACGCTGCCGCCGGCGTCGGTATATATCTCAAGCGGCTCGCCTTCACGTATCTTCATTGTGCGGCGTATTTCCTTTGGGATGACGACCCTGCCGAGATCGTCGATGCGCCTGACAATGCCGGTTGCTTTCATATGTTGACTTCCTCCATAAAAGAATAAAATCGCCTTTTTTTCCAGAATTGTTTGTGACTATTCTTAGCAGTCACGCCGTCTTTATTCCGGCGCGCTTTGGGAAATATTCTCAAAGCGCAAATAAATCGAAAGGATTTTGCATGCAAAGCGACAGTTTTGCAATATTATTTTAGCTTTTGCCTCGTTGAAGAAGGTATGTACAGCGGAGTCGCTAAGGCGGCTCTGTTGCGCTTTATTAAGAATCTCTATAACGGCAAGCGTCGTGGTTGTGTGCCAAACCACATCAGCTTCCCTGATGACCCACTGCTGAAAACGTGATGCCTGTCCCGTTACAATTGTTAAAAAAATTGGACATTTTGTGGATTAATGATAGAATGTGCTTATGCAGATTATTTATAATACTGCGAAGCGGTAAGATGGAGATTGCTATATGATTTTAGGCTTGAGCCATATCACGCTGGTAGTAAAAGATTTAGAACAGGCTACTCTATTTTTTGAGCGGATTTTCGGGGCGACGCAAGTTTATTCCAGTGGCAATAAGACCTTTTCGCTTTCAAAGGAAAGATTCTTTCTGATAAGCGGTTTATGGGTTTGCATAATGGAAGGGGAACCGCTTGCAGAACATACTTACAATCATATTGCTTTTGAAATTAACGGCAATGAAATAGGCGAATACCTGTCAAAGATAAAAGAAGTTGGCGTTGAAATCAGACCTGAACGCCCCCGCATAGACGGCGAAGGACGTTCCATCTATTTCTATGATTTTGACAATCATCTTTTTGAATTACACGCTGGTTCCCTTGATGAAAGGCTGACTTCCTATTCCAGCGACAACCATACAGTGTAATCATTATCCGTATAAAAGAGGCCGGGAAAATCCCGGCCTCTTTTATAATACTTACTTATTCGCTAAAAAATATTACCGTCTACGGTCTTTCCTCATCACCCGTATATATGGATGCTAAACGATTTCTCCAAGCTCCGCGTCGCGCTTTTGCACGGCATTTTCCTTCCACTTGCCGCTGAGAAGAAAAATCAAAGCGATAATCAGGGAGCCCGCACTGGCGGCCGGGGCGCCCATGCCGATTCCCCTAATACCCCAGTCAAGCACAACTCCAAACAGATAGGATACCGGCACACGCAGCAAAATCGACGACAGCATAGAATTGAAAAGCGAGAACATCGTGTGTCCCCCGCCAATAAACAGCCCGTTGAGGCAGAACATAAACGGCACGATTAGATAGTCGAACGAGAATGTGCGCAGATACACCTCACCATCGACAATCATGCGCGCATCATCGCCGAAAAGGGCGATAATCTCTCCCGCAAACATCTGCGTAAGGATAAAAACCAATATCCCTATGCCGGCGGCAAATGCCATGCCGATCCGGCAGGCTTTTGCTGCCCGGTCAACCTTGCCCGCGCCAAAGCTCTGCGCCGCCATTGTCGAAATCGACGCGCTCATCGCAAACACCGGCATAATGGCAAACGAATTGAACTTGCCTGCCGCGCCGATGGCCGCCGAGGCGAAAACGCCGCCCACTACGTTGACCATGACTTGAATCAGCAGGAACGAAATGCTTGTGACGCCATTTTGTATCGCGCTGGGAAAGCCGATTTTAAGCATTTTGCGAAGCTCGGAGAGGTCAAGCTTAAACGACGTCAGCTTAAAATCAAAGTGAAAATCATTTTTGCGCATGTAGAGTATGCAAAGAAACATGCTGACCGCCTGAGAGATGACCGTTGCGAGCGCCGCGCCGAATGCCGCCATACGCAGCCCCGCGACAAAAACGAAATCCAGCACGATGTTGACGGCGCACGCTATCGAGACAAACCACAGCGGGCGCTTGGAATCTCCCATCCCGCGCATAATTGCGCTTAGCGCATTATAGCCAAAAATAAAAACAATACCCGTAAGGGTGACGGTAAGATAGCTTGATGTTTCGGAAAAAGATTCGGCCGGTGTCCTGATAAGCCTAAGCAGCGGATCGCGCAGGCCAATCATGATAACAGTGATGAAAAGGCCGATGCCGACAAGCATGGTGAGAACCGTCGCGGTGATTTTCTGCATCTTTTCACGCTGGCCGGCGCCGAGATATTGCCCTATAAGCACGGTAGCGCCGGTGCCAAGACCAAAGACGATGTTTGTCAAGATGAATGTCACCTGTCCGCCCAGGCTGACGCCCGACATACTTTCCGGGCCGCAAAAATTGCCGACGATAAGCATGTCCGCGACGTTGTAAAGTGACTGTACTATGTTGGATATCAGAAAAGGTAACGCAAAAAGAAGCAGCTTCTTAAAAACGCTTCCCTCGGACAAATTGTTTTCAAACTTATTCATTAAATCTCCTTGACAACCCAATAATTTATTTATTATACA
>JAVBMB010000093.1:0-7667 GCA_031552995.1 Oscillospiraceae bacterium | reverse complement strand
CGGCGTATTCATCAGGCGTTTCAGTTCATCGGCGCTTTCAAGCGACATGTCATAAAACCTGTCGGCAAGTATGCCTTTAATGCCGTGCGCCGCGCCAAGCACCTTTGTGATGTATCCGCTGTCCAAAGCGGTTCTGATAACCCCGTACGCGCTGGCGTTGATGACCGAAGTCGGTCCGCCGGACTGACCGAAAACACACGCGCCCTTAAGCTGCATTTCAATTACCTCCGAAAACAATAATAAGAAGCTTTTTCTACAGCTTACCATACGGCGGATGCAAAATCAACTTGCGATGCCGTATATAAAGTGATACAATACAGATAAATATGCCGCGCCACTGCGGGCCATCAGGAGGGCGTTTGAAATGCCGCTTGTCACTACAAAGGAGATGTTCGAAAAAGCGTACAAAGGCGGGTACGCCATCGGCGCGTTCAACGTGAATAATATGGAGATAATCCAGGGAATCACCGAAGCCGCAGCGCTCGAAAAATCTCCGATTATACTTCAGGTTTCCGCCGGAGCAAGGAAATACGCCAAACATACATATCTTATGAAACTCGTCGAGGCCGCTGTCGGTGAGACCGGCCTGCCGATTGCGCTGCACCTCGACCACGGCGAGGATTTTGAAATATGCAAATCCTGCATCGACGGCGGCTTCAGCTCTGTCATGATAGACGGCTCAAAGCATTCGTTCGCCGATAATATCGCGCTTACAAAGAAGGTCGTCGAATATGCCCATTCAAAGGGCGTCACGGTCGAAGGCGAACTCGGCAAGCTGGCAGGTATCGAGGATGATGTCAATGTGTCGGGTGAAGACGCCCAGTTCACCAACCCGGCCGAGGTAGAGGAGTTTGTAACAAAAACCGGTGTTGATTCGCTTGCCATCGCAATCGGCACAAGCCACGGCGCATACAAGTTCAAGCCGGGGCAGAAGCCTCAGCTGCGTTTCGACATCCTTGAGCAAATAGAGCGCCGTATTCCCGGCTTCCCGATAGTGCTGCACGGCGCGTCATCCGTCCCGCAGGAATATGTTGCGATTGTCAATCAGTTTGGCGGCGCAATGCCGGATGCCGTCGGAATACCGGAGGAAATGCTCGCCAAAGCGTCAAAAATGGCGGTTTGCAAAATCAATATCGACTCCGACCTGCGCCTGTGCATGACGGCTGCCGTCCGCAGGCATCTCGCCGAGTATCCCGACCATTTTGACCCTCGACAGTACCTTACAGACGGCCGTGACGCTATTCGCAACATCGTCAGGCACAAAATCGCACATGTCCTCGGAAGCTCGGGGAAAGCCTGAAACCGGCAAATCAAAACAACACAAAAACACTTAAAACAAGGCGTTTATTTCAGACCTCGGCGCTTGCCGGGGTCTGTCATGATATTTAGACAGACATAAAAATAATGCCAAATAAAAATATTTTGCCGGTTTTTTGCAGGCGTTCCATATACTTTTTCGTTTTTCTTTTACACAGATGGGGAAAATAATTGTGTAAGAGAGGAGGAGAAGAATGGGAAAAAACACCAAAACAAAAATCGGTGTCGACGCGCTTAAAATAGTGTCGACACTTTGTTTTTTGATAGCGCTAGCACTTATAGTATTCCCGGCTTCGCAACCGATAAGCGAGGTGGCGGCTCCGGCAGAAATACCGCATGAAGCACTAATGCAGCTGCCGGAGGAAATAGCGCTTCCGCACAGCAAAAAGCTCATTCCGCTTGGCAGCACAACAGGAATAAAGATGTTTTCAGAGGGTACAATGGTCGTCGGCTTCGCCAAGCTTGAGTCATGCGGAGATTCACCCGCCCAGCGTGCAGGTCTTCAGCTTGGGGATATAATAACCGCTGTAAACGGCACGGCTGTCACGTCAAATGAATCGCTTGTGTCGGCTTTAAAAAATGCTGGGGATGAAAATATCGCGCTTTCCGCAAAGCGCGACGACAAGACGCTCAGCATCAATGTATGCGCGGTTCACGACGACGAAAATAGCACGTATAAGATAGGCGCATGGGTGCGCGACAGTATCGCGGGCATTGGAACAATAACATTTGTCGACCCCGAAAACGGCGCTTTCGGCGCCCTCGGTCACGGCATTTCGGATGCGGACACCGGTAAATTGATGATATTCAGCAACGGCAGCGTCATGGGTTCCAGCGTCGTAGATGTCAAAAAGGGACAATCCGGCACGCCTGGCGAGCTGGTCGGCAAGTTCGACTTATCCGAAAATCAGGGCCTGCTTTATTCAAACACAACACGCGGAATTTTTGGCAGACTGACAAATACCAGCATGTTTTCAGGTCAAAAAGCGCTGGAACTTGCCTCAAAGGATGATATCCAGATAGGTCATGCCACGATTATCTGCAACATTGAAGGAAGCGAGCGGACAGAGTATGATATCGAAATTTTGCGCGTCTATTCGGAAAATGACGGATCATCGCGCGATATGATGATAAAGGTCACCGACCCCGAGTTAATTGCCAAAACAGGTGGCATAGTTCAGGGGATGAGCGGAAGCCCAATAGTACAAAACGGCAAGCTGATAGGTGCCGTAACGCATGTATTAATCAACGATCCGCAGCGCGGATACGCCATAAGTATACAAAATATGCTGGCGGGCGCTTTCGCGTAAATGTAAAAAAATGTAAAATTCAGTCATCCGATAATTACCAATATTTTCTAAATTTCTATTGTAATTTAGCCTTAATCGTGTTATCTTGAGGATGCGGACCGCAAAAGAAAAAGAATTTTGATAGAGCGGGGGACTTTATGATGAACGAGAGCATTAAAATTGTTATAGCAGACGATAACAGCGATTATTGTGATATGTTGCAAAACAGTCTGTCGAAGTTTAAGAACCTTGAGGTCGTAGGCGTTGCTTTCGACGGATTCGAACTTATAGCCCAGGCGTCGGAATGCCGGCCGGACGTAATTGTCACCGAGGCAATGCTGCCGCGCAAGGACGGGCTTGCAGCCGTCAGGATAATCAACAAGATGGATCTGCCAAAAAAACCGGCGGTATTTGTGCTTTCGTCGTTCGCAAGCGACAGCATGACGGCCGAGGCAACAGAGCTTGGAGTCAGCTATTATATGATCAAGCCCTGCGACCTCGACGCGCTTGCAGACCGCATCAGCCGTCACAACATCATGGAGGTCTCATTTAGCCGCTCGCATCAGAAGCTTGATCCCGATCTGGATATCGAAATGCGCGTGACGAACATCATCCACGAAATAGGCGTTCCGGCGCATATTAAAGGGTATCAATATCTGCGCGAATCAATTATTATGACGGTTAATGATATGGAGACCATAAACGCAATAACAAAGGTGCTGTATCCGACCGTCGCAAAAAAGTACAAGACAACCAGCTCGCGTGTCGAGCGTGCTATACGCCACGCAATAGAGGTCGCTTGGGACCGCGGCGATGTAGAAGTGCTTAACAGCTTTTTCGGCTATACCGTTTCTAATGTCAAGGGAAAGCCGACGAACAGCGAGTTCATCTCTATGATAGCCGACAGGATTCGGCTTCAGCGCAGAATAGGATAACACCTCGGTCCAAACACGGCCGGCATCATCGCCGGCCGTGTTTTTTTCGTTAAAAAATGCAATCCGAATATTACATCATACCGCGCCAATACTAAAGATATAATTTTAAATCCATGCAAAAAAATATATCCAAGAGAATAGGAGGACGCGCATGCCAAAAGATATCTATTCCAGTCTGCCGCTCAACGCAATGAGCGAAATCCCCACTCCAAAAGCGGATGCAGTTGACATTGTCGCTCTCAAAAAGGAGTCAGGCCGTGTCACCGGCTATCAGCTTTCTGACGGAACGGTGCTGAGTAAAGTCCAGGCAGTTAATCTCGCCAGACAGGGCGGTATCCGCGGCGTCGGAATATCAACGCGTGACGGCGAAGAATACCTAAAGTCCATCCCGGACAGCAGCGAAGATAACAACCTCGGCAATCTCCCGTCGATAACTCAGGAGTAGTGCCTGAACCGCGGCCTTGCGCCGCGGTTTTTTTGTATGAACGGCTGCAAAAGCAGGGATAATAATTCCAGCACACAAAAAGGAGGCTGAGCCATGCAGGTAATCAGAATGATAAACGGCAGCGCAGTCAAAAAGAGGGAACTCAAAGACCATACGATTTCCGACCCGCTTGTTCTTCAAATCGCCGCCAATGTTGAAGCGCGCGCCAGAAGCGTGTAGGCCGGCAATATTTGCCAGCGGCTCCGGCGTTGAAGAGTATCGCCGTGACGTGTAATATAGTCTTTATAACAACCCCGCCAAACCATGCACCCAATCTATGCGGCAGCTTTAAGGAGAGTGGATTATGCAAAGCGTCTCAAAAATTAAAAAGGCGGCGCTGTATATCCGCGTTTCCACAGATGCCCAGCGCGAGGAGGGTTATTCGATAGACGCGCAAAAGCAGATGCTTGCCGCCCACTGCGTGTCGCGAGGGATACCGGAATATGAGTTCTATATCGACGGCGGCTTCACCGGCAGCAATATCGACCGCCCCGAGCTTAGCCGGCTTATTGACGCCGCGTAGAGGGGAGAGCTGTCAGCCGTAATTGTCTACAAGCTCGACCGCCTCAGCCGAAGCCAAAAAGACACGCTCTACCTCATCGAAGATGTGTTCAATCCAAACGGCGTCGCGTTCACCTCGCTGCAGGAGAGCATGGATACCTCGACGGCACTCGGCCGGCTGATGCTGGGCATACTGTCGGCGTTCGCCCAGCTCGAGCGCGAGAATATCCGCGAGCGCACGCGAATGGGCATGAGAGAGCGTGTAAAAAGCGGCCTTTGGATGGGCGGGGGCAGGGTTCCGTTCGGCTACGACTATGACGAGAGCCTCGGCATACTCGTGCCGAATGCCGACGCCGCAACAGTGCGAAGGATCTACGAACTATATATTCTCGGCTATTCGCTTAACAGAATCGCGCAGATTGTCGGGCTTAAGTATGAAAAGCTTGCGTATCAGATTTTAACCCGCAAGACTAACGCGGGGATTATTAGCTACAATGGCGAGGAATACCCCGGCAGGCACGAGGCAATTATACCAATCGAGACATATGAGCGCGCTATGGCGCTGCTGCGTGAGAGATCAATAAAAAATCTTTCGACCTCAAGCTATTTGCTTACAGGGCTTGTACACTGCGGCAAATGCGGCGCTAAGATGCGGTATCAAAAGTGGGGGAAGCATGGCTGCAAGCTGGTATGCTATTCACAGGATAAGCATAAAACCCATCTCATCCGTGACCCCGACTGCCCGAACGAACGTCCGTGGGCCGAAGATATCGAGCGTATCGTCATCGATGATCTGTTTGACTTCTGCCTCGACAAACACCGTCAAGGAGGAGAGCCACCGCAGTCTGACGTACTGGCGTCCTTGCGCGGCAGGTATAGTGCCGTCGCCGCCAAGATAAAGCGGCTGTATACGCTGTATGCCGACGATGAAAACGACCTGCTCCTTGAGACAATCGCCTCATACCGCACAGAGCTGGATAAAATATCAAAGCAGATTGAGCTGGAGATTGAACACAGCGCAACAAGTGAAAAAATAATGGCGCTTCAAAAGAAAATAGAAAACCTGAGTGATTTATGGCCACACATGACGCCGCAGGAAAAGCAAACCGTCATTCGCTCGCTTGTCGGCAGAATCGAATATGACAGCGGCACCGTGCGCATCGACTACACATTTTAATTTCGACTAAGGACATCAGTGCCGATGATAATAGGTGAAATACGCCGCTATCTGCGCGATAACAGCTCGCTGCGCGTCAGCCGCTCGATGCGCGACAATGCCTACCGCGCGCTTGTCGCCAAAGAAAAGCTGACCGGTGAAAATCAGCGGGAACCGACAATCGACGAAATAGCGCAGTCGATGAATGTCAAACGCGAAGATGTCGTATTTGCGCTCGACGCGATATCCGACCCGATTTCACTTTACGAGCCGGTGTTTCAGGACGGCGGAGACTCAATCTGCGTAATGGATCAAGTGCGGGACACGGTCAGCACTGATGATAACTGGCTCAATCAGATATCAATAATGCAGGCGATGACCGAACTGTCCCCGCGAGAAAAGCGTATACTCGCCCTTCGGTTTTACGACGGCAAAACCCAGATGGAGGTCGCAGCTGAGGTCGGCATATCGCAAGCTCAGGTATCAAGGCTGGAAAAAGGCGTTCTCGATAAAATAAAAGGACAGATATAGCGCCGCAAAGGCGCTATATTCTTTTTGGGCAAACGGCAAAATAACCATATGAGCTTGACAAGATAGCAGCCGACTCATATAATAAATAGATAGTTAGTCATACTAATTAAACAGGAGAGTCAAATGACAGTTATTATTACTGACAGCACGGCCGATTTCAGTCTCAGTGAAGCTGAAGCACTTGATATAGCGGTCGTGCCGCTTTCTATCAATTTTGGCGCCGAAAGCTATCTTGACGGTGTCGAGATAGATAACAAAACATTTTATAAAAAGCTGCGTGAGGCTGATGAGCTTCCCAAATCATCACAGGTCAACCCCGAGACATTTGAAAAGCTTTTCCGCCCAATCGTCGAAGCGGGGGACGATATCGTCGGAATATTCATCTCTACCGAGCTCAGCGGTACATGTCAGTCCGCAATAATAGCTGCCGAGCATGTCGGCGGCAACATACATATCATAGATTCCAGAACCGCCACGCTTGGCCTTAATCTTCTCGTCAGGGAGGCAGTCCGCTTGCGCGGCCGCAATATTGCGGCGGACATTATAGCGGCGGAGATAGCCCGTCTCAGCGAGCGTGTCAAGCTGTACGCGTTTGTCGAAAGCCTGAAGTACCTCAAGATGGGCGGCCGCCTCACCGCCGCGACGGCCGCGATAGGGACGATAATCGGTATATGTCCGATTGTCAGCGTAACTGGCGGCAAGGTCGAATCTGTCGGCAAAACCCGCGGCAAAAAAGCCGCGTACAAGGCGCTTCGCGACCACTGCGAACGACTGACGCCCAACCTCGATTATCCGATGGTATTTGGCCACGCAGACGCTCCGGATGAAATTGATGTCATCAAATCCTCGCTCGACGGGCTGTACACAAAGAGTATGGCGGTCACAACCTCTATCGGCAGCGTTGTCGGCACACACGCCGGTCCGGGTGCCGCCGGCATCGCCTACATCTCAAAATAATCATATTTGCATTAAATAGCCGCCTTTTGGCGGCTTTTCACTTTCCGGCGGAATTATACACTGGCGCGTTCATGCATTATGTAGTATAATACAGGCTAATACACGTTTTTTTTGATACACAATGTTCTTGTCCGGCAGGGGGTAAGCATGAAGAATATACATCTTGGCAGTTGCATTGTCGAGCTCGACGGGCGGCCGCACGTCAGCTATATCTCGCCGTCGCTTAAATCATACCTCGGTTTCGATACAAACGATGCGGCTCTTGCATCCGCGCCGATAATTCCATACGAAACACTATGTAAAGTTGAAGAACTTGTCACCGCTTCAAACGGACAAGTTTCGGCTGACATTTCGCTTATAAACTGCCGCAGCATGCCAAAGCTGGTCACGGCGTTTATCACAGACGGCACCGACCCTGCCCGCGGGGTTAAAATCCGCGTGTTCAATATCGCTGCCGCGTCTGCCTCCGGCGGGGACAGCGCAGTAATCTGGCAAAA
>JAVBMB010000082.1:0-5034 GCA_031552995.1 Oscillospiraceae bacterium | reverse complement strand
ATATCGCGTTTGATATTGGCCGTTTTACTGCAAAGAATAAGACAGTATACAGCGAAAGCGAGGATAAACATCATGAAAAAAATGTCAGGAATAATGTCTCCACTTACGGTAGGCTTTGTTTTTGGTACCGCTATCGGGCTTGCGGCAATCGGTATGACCGGTGAACGCAACCGAAAAAAAATTAAACGCAGCGCCGAAAGGACCGCTCGCACACTCGGCAGTTTTGCGCGTGACTTGACCGATATAGTCAAGGAGTGACAAAGCCGGCAAGGGAGGCCTCCCTTGCCGGCTTTTATGCAGGCAAGCGCAAAAAAAATGCCACTAAAACTTATGGTGCCGATTATACCCCGCGCCGGTTCAGCTTGTACTATTTGCGCGCATATTTGAATAAGCTTGTACAAATACATAAAACGTGAGGTGAGCGCATCTTGTACGGTGCAGAAACTGATATGCCCGCAGGGCTTACATCAAGCGAGGTTGAAGCTTCTTTGGCACGCAGCGGCAGCAACATACTCGGGCGAAAAAAGCGAACAAGCTTTTTTTCCAGGCTGCTGGCAAGCCTTGGAGACCCGATAATTAAAATACTTCTGGCCGCTCTGGCGGTGAACCTGCTGTTCCTCTTCCGCGGCAACGGATGGTTCGAAACTGTGGGAATTGCCGCGGCTGTTTTTTTGGCGAGCTTTATTTCGACAATATCGGAATACGGCAGCGAATCGGCCTTTATCAGGCTTCAGGACGAGGCGGCGCGAGCCGAATGCCGTGTGCGGCGCGACGGAAAAACTGTAGTGCTTCCTATTGAACAACTTGTATGCGGCGATATTGTTCCTCTGGGCGCAGGCGAGGGAGTACCGGCCGACGGGGTAATGCTGTCCGGACGGCTTGGTGTCGATCAATCGGCGCTTAACGGTGAAAGCCGCGAGGCGACAAAGAAACCCGGAGGCTCTGAGCGCCGGTGGGACTTGCAGCACGGCGAGCAGCTTTTTCGCGGAAGTATCATCACATCCGGCGACGGAATAATGGTGGTTAGACGAGTCGGCGACGGTACATTTTTCGGCAGCATGGCGGCGTCACTTCAGGATGAGCCGCCTGTAAGCCCGCTGAAGGAGCGGCTGAGTATGCTTGCCGGGCATATAAGCAGGCTTGGGTATCTGGCAGCGCTGCTTATTGCGCTGGCCGATTTGTTCAGCAGAATAGTCATCGCGAACGGCTTTGTGCTGTCGTTGATAATGGCGGAGCTTGGCGACATGCCGTCCATGCTGGAAAACCTGCTGCACACAGCCACGCTGGCGATAAGCGTTGTAATCGTCGCCGTGCCGGAAGGGCTGCCGATGATGATAACCGTTGTTCTGTCGCGAAGTATGTTCCGTATGGTGAAAGACAATGTCATGGTACGCAAGCTAACCGGTATAGAGACAGCCGGCAGCGTGAACATTCTGTTCACCGACAAAACCGGTACGCTGACGCGAGGCAAGCTTGCGGTCACGGGCATCATTTGCGCCGACGGGCGGGTGCTGGACGGCGACAGCGTATTTGCCGCCGCGCCGGACATTGGCAAGCTCGTTACCTTGTCAGGGCTTTATAATACTTCTGCCGTGAAGATTGCGGGTGATGACGGTTTTAAGGCGTCCGGCGGAAATGCGACCGACCGCGCGCTGATGCAGCATATTTCCGCCGCGCCCGGAGGAGCTTGGCGCAGAACGGCGTACCTGCCATTTGACCCCGAGAGAAAATACTCTGCGGCGAGCATAGAGAGTGAAGATGTGCTTCATATGGTAAAAGGCGCGCCCGAGCTGTTGATCCCTTTGTGTAACAGATGTTGTAAAGGTGATAAGCTTTCATCATTTAATCCAAGCTTATCCGAGCGGGCCCGCGTCACTGCCGCAAAAAATGGCGAGCGGCTGCTGTGTATCTGCCTGTCCGACAGCCCTGTTGCCGATAAGCTGCCTGACAGCCTGACCTTTGTGTGCATGATTATAATACGTGACACACTGCGGCAAGGAGCGGCAGACGCCGTACATACGATGAAGCGGGCCGGGATTCAGGTTGTGATGATGACCGGGGACAGCTGCGAGACGGCGACCGCAATTGCCGGCGAGGCAGGGTTACTTGACGGCGGAGGGGACGCAGTGTATTCATCGAGCGAGCTTGCCGCAATGAGCGATGCCGAAATAGCGCGCGCGTTGCCGGCGATCAGAGTAATTGCCAGAGCGCTGCCGACCGACAAAAGCAGACTTGTGCGTATCGCCCAGGATGCCGGGCTTGTGTGCGCCATGACAGGAGACGGCATAAACGATGCCCCGGCACTGAGGCTGGCCGATGTCGGCTTTGCGATGGGCAGCGGCACACAGGTGGCTAAGGAAGCCGGAGATATTATTATTCTCGACGACAACATAGCGTCTATATGCAAGGCAATATTACACGGACGGACTATATTCAAAAGCATACAGAAGTTTATTGTTTTTCAGCTGACAATAAACCTGTGTGCCGTCGGAATATCACTGATCGGGCCTTTTATAGGCGTCGAATCGCCAGTGACAGTGCTGCAAATGCTGTGGATAAACATAATAATGGACACCCTGGCCGGGCTTGCCTTTGCTGGAGAGCCGCCGCTTGACGAATACATGACCGCGCCGCCGAAGAAGCGCGGCAGCCCTGTACTGACGGCGGAGATGACAAAGCAAATCGCCGCAATGGGCGCGTTTGGAATCGCGGCTTGCGTATTATTCCTGAAGTCGGAAATCGTATTTCTTTACTTTGGCTGCGACAGCGGCCGGCATATGACCGGATTCTTTGCGCTTTTTGTGTTTATCGGGGTGTTTGGGGCGTTTTGCGCGCGAACCGAGGGCGCAAACATATTGCGAGGGCTGACGCGCAACAAGATGTTTATCTCCGTGATGGCGCTGGTTTCGGCGGTGCAGCTTGCAATGATATATTTTGGCGGCGCGCTGTTTCGCACAGACGGGCTCAGCGTTGGACAGCTGATATTCGTTCTAGCCATTGCTTCTACGATAATCCCCGCTGATATTGCGCGGAAACTTCTTTCAAAAAGACGCAAAATGCGGTATAATGGTTCATGGGTGAAGCCCTCTGACAAAGAACGAGGAATAATTGTGAAAAGGACGTGATATCGTGAGATATTTTATTGTTGACGCGTTCACCGCCGAACCGTTTGCCGGGAATCCCGCCGGTGTGTGTCTGCTGGAATCGTGGCCGGACGCCGCCGTTATGCAGCGCATAGCGGGAGAGAATAATCTGCCCGAGACCGCATTTATCCTCGACGGTGAAAACGGGTGGGAAATCCGCTGGTTTACTCCGGCGTTTGAGATGGATCTCTGCGGACACGCGACGCTGGCATCGGGATACGTGATACTCAACTGCCTGCAGTCTCATCTGGCGCAGGTGCGTTTCAGCTCTCAAAGCGGACCGTTGCAGGTGACGCGTCAGGGAGACACATATGTCCTCGACTTCCCTTCCCGTCCTCCGGTGCCGGTCGATGTTCATCCGTATGTTGAACAGTGCCTTGGCGTGAAAGTGCTTGGAGCATTCCAGTCGCGCGACCTTATTGTTCTGCTGGAAAATGAAAACGACGTTCGCAACCTGACGCCCGACTTTGCGCTGATGGCAAAAATCCCCGGCCTTGTCGGCCTTGTGCCGACGGCAGCCGGAGACGAATGCGATTTTGTCTCACGGTATTTCGACCCCAACGACGCGATAATCGAGGACCCTGTGACCGGCTCGGCGCACTGCACGCTGATACCGTTCTGGGCTGAACGGCTGGGCAAGGACGAGTTTATCGCGCGTCAGCTTTCCAAGCGGGGCGGCACGCTGTTCTGCCGCGACCGCGGCGAGCGGGTCAGCA
This sequence comes from Oscillospiraceae bacterium, assembly GCA_031552995.1. Lineage (GTDB taxonomy): Bacteria > Bacillota > Clostridia > Oscillospirales > Butyricicoccaceae > JAVBMB01. The sequence continues at coordinate 1,175 of JAVBMB010000082.1, read as the reverse complement.
TCGCGGGCAACGCCGTGCTGTACCTTGAGGGCACGCTAAATATCTGAGCTACCTAATTCAGTTTATAAAAAAACTACCGGCATATCGGCGGAGGCGCATAAGGAAGTAAGTGCACATAATCGGCGTAGCGCAAGCTGCGCCGATTATGCTATTTCGTCGTTTTCCATTGATACAAGCGGCTTTGCAGGGATTGAGATACGCCCAACAAAGGTGAAAAAGACCTCAATGGTGACATGCTTTCGTCCCCACTTTTTCTCTGGCTTATGAACCAGAATCTTTGAAACCAGTTCATTGAGCATCGGTGCGGTGAGTTCGGTGAGGTTGGCATACTTGTCAGCCATCGCAAAGAATTTGCCCATATCAACGATTTTTGCTGCATCTGCCTCAATCTCGCACTCCAGTGCGGCGGTAAGCTGCTCCAGCTCACGTTGCTCATGCTCGTATTCCTCGGACAGCTTGATATAGCGAGCATCGGGCAATTTCCCAAGGACGTTATCCTCAAAAATACGTTTTACGAGCTTATCAATCTCGGCAATCCGCGCCTGAGCCTGAGCCAGCATTTTCCGCTTCTGAGCAATTTCAGCCTTTTGGGTATCGGCATTGCTTTGTAAAAGCTCCTGCTGAAAATCATCTCGAAAAACCGAAACGAAGTGCAGGCTGTTCTGAACGCATTGGAGCACCTGCTCATACAACACTTGTTCACGGATGAAGTGAATATCGCACGAGCCCGTATTGCTCTTGTAGTTCGAACAAACAAAGTGGTCTTGGCTGCCATTGTTGTAAGAACGGCTTGTACAGAAGTAGAGCTTGGCTCCACAATCTGCGCAGCGCACGAGGCCGGAAAACATACTTGTCTTGCCGATTTTAGTCACACGGCGCTTGTTCTGTCGCAGTTCCTGCACACGCTCCCATTGTCCACGCTCAATAATGGCGGGCTGGGTATTCTCGAAAACAAGCCAATCGTCCTTTGCGTTCTCATGACGCTTTTTGTATTTGAGCGATTTGGTATGCGTCTTAAAATTGACGGTGCAGCCCAGATACTCCATGCGCTCCAGAATCTTGACAACGCTGTTCGGATTCCAGTCGTAAAGGACATCCGGCATAGGCTTGCCATCACGCTGCGAGGTGTGGGCCAGTGCAACCATCACTTTCTCAGCGGTGAGAATCTTTGCAAT
>JAVBMB010000081.1:0-16091 GCA_031552995.1 Oscillospiraceae bacterium | reverse complement strand
TGACGGCTTCAATCTTGAGATAAAAGACAGAGAGTTTGTTGTTTTTGTAGGCCCTTCGGGGTGCGGCAAGTCAACGACGCTGCGAATGATAGCCGGGCTTGAGGAAATCACGCACGGCGAAATAATTATTGGCGAAAAGCTTGTCAACGGCATACCTCCAAAGGATAGGGACATAGCGATGGTGTTTCAAAACTATGCGCTGTATCCGCATATGACCGTATACAAAAACATGGCATTCAGCCTTAAAATGCGAAAAGCGCCAAAGGATGAAATTGACAGCAGTGTCCGTCGTGTCGCCGCTGTACTTGGCATAGACCATCTGCTCGACCGCAAGCCGCGCGCACTGTCTGGCGGAGAGCGCCAGCGTGTTGCGCTTGGCAGGGCAATGGTGCGTGACCCTATGGCGTTTCTTCTCGACGAACCGCTGGCCAACCTCGACGCAAAGCTGCGCGCCGACATGCGCGCAGAGATTATTAAGCTCCACAAGGAGCTCAAAACCACATTTGTCTACGTCACGCACGACCAGACCGAGGCAATGACTATGGGCGATCGAATCGTCCTTATGGACAAAGGCGTCATAAAGCAGGTTGACACCCCCGCAAATATATATGCCCACCCGGCAAACCTGTTTGTCGCCGGCTTTATAGGCTCCCCAAAAATGAACTTAATTAACGCCGTTATAACGCCGCAGGGCGCTGTGACTGCGACGGGCGCCTGCATTGGGCTGAGAGGCGCAGACTTGCGTAACGATGCGCTTTTGCCGTATTTCGGTAGGGAAGTTACGCTTGGCATCAGGCCGGAGCACATTCATCCGGCACAGGCCAAGCGAAGCGATACGCTGATGCCGGGCTGCTCTGTCGAGCTTGTCGAGCGTCTTGGCGCCGAGGCATACGTACACCTCATTTCCGGGGAGGATAAGCTTGTCTCCCGCGTAGCGGGCAATATAGATGTCAGCGTCGGTGATATCATCGACCTTGAGCTTGCCCCCGAAATGATTCATCTCTTCGATAAAGACAGCACAGGAGCAATTACCGGCCCGCCGTCTGTGCAACCGAAGATGATTGCGCAGCAGCCGGACGACACTGTTCCCGCCGGAATCCCGCGGGAGGAAGCGGTATGAAGCTGGCGGTTAAAAATTGGCGCACCGCAAAACCGGGAAAAGCGCCGAAGCTTATCAAGCGGGACAGGACTGAGTCCGGCAACCGCATCGGCAGAGCGCGCAGCCGGCTTGCGACAATGGCCTACCTCTCGCCGAGCCTGCTCGGCGTCATGATATTTTTTGTCATCCCGTTCGGTATAATCATTTTCTACGCGCTTGTAGACAATCCCGTCAACAAAGAGTTTGTCTTTCTGGATAATTTTATGAATGTCATCAATAACAGCGCGTTCCGTCAGGCGGCGGCCACAAGCGCAAAGTTTACGGTAATCGCCGTGCCGCTCGCCGTCGTGCTCTCGCTGCTTCTTGCGATGATGCTCGAAGCAAAAATCCCCGGCAAAAGCCGGTTCCGAACATTTTTTCTCAGCCCTATGATGGTTCCGGTCGCCTCGGTCGTTCTCGTGTGGAAAGTTCTGTTCCACTACAACGGCGCCGCCAATGAATTTATCGCTATGTTCGGCGCCGCGCCGCTGGACTGGATGAACTCAAAATACAGCGTAATTGTCATTGTACTTCTGTTTTTATGGAAAAACCTTGGCTACAACATGATTCTCTTCATGTCTGCCATCAGCAATATTCCAAAAGAGCAGGTCGAGGCAGCGGCCGTCGACGGCGCTGGCCCGATAAAGCAGTTTTGGCATGTAAAGTTCCGCTACCTGTCACCGTCGATTCTGTTTGTCACCATACTCTCTGTCATCAACTCATTCAAAGTGTTCCGGGAGGTTTATCTTCTCACCACCGATTATCCGTATAACCTCTATATGCTGCAGCACTTTATGAACAACACCTTCCGTTCGCTCGACTATCAAAAGCTCTCTGCAGCCGCAATACTTATGTCGATAGTCATGGTTACGATAATCGGCATCCTGTTCATCATTGAAAACCGCTTCGGAAGGGATGTGGAGCAATGAAGAGGAAGCCGGCAAGCCCGCTCGAAAAGCTTAAGCGCCGCAAACGCGTTCGCATAGCGCTTATCACCGTCTGGTGCGCGATCTTTGCCCTTGTATTTCTGCTTCCCACAGTGCTTACCGTTGCCAACTCTTTCATGTCAAAGGAAGAAATCACCTCAAACTACGGCATTGTGTTCGAACAAAACGAACAAGGCGGAAAAAAATTCATCCCGGGCAAGGTCAATCTCAAATTCATCCCCGATAAAGTAACATTCAGTCAGTACATCACCATTTTGTTCAAAAGCCCCGAATACCTCTTCAAGTTCTGGAACTCGGTTATACTTGTGGTGCCGATAGTTGTTTTTCAGGTCGGTATCGCCGCCTTCGCTTCATATGGCTTTATGCGCTCGCGAGGCCGGTTTAAGGAGTTTCTGTTTTTCACATATATAATCATCATGCTCATGCCATATCAGGTCACGCTCGTTCCTAACTACCTCGTGGCAGATACGCTTGGCATACTCGGTTCACGCTGGTCGGTTATTCTGCCAGGTATATTTTCTACCTTCAGTGTGTTTATTCTCACAAAGAGTATGCGGCGCATCCCATATTCGCTTATCGAGGCGGCCAAGCTGGACGGAGCAAGCGAATGGCACATATTCTCCAAAATATGCCTGCCGATGAGCCGCGGCACGCTGTACTCTGTCGCGATTCTCGTGTTCATCGACTATTGGAACATGGTCGAACAGGCGCTGATTCTCATTCCGGACGCCGAGCTTCAGCCGCTGTCGGTGTTCCTGTCGCAGATTAACGCCGGAGAAATCGGCTTGGCCTTTGCGGCCGCCACCATCTATATGGTGCCGACGATTCTGCTGTTCCTGCACGGCGAAGAACATCTCGTCGAGGGCATAACATACTCCGGCGGCTTAAAATAACCGGCTGAACGCACCGCGTTAAACGAAAGGGGATTCCATATGCAGACGAAAAACAGGGCGTGGGTCAAGAATGCCGCCATTATTTTCCTGTCAGTACTTCTTGTGCTCACATTCTTTTCCAATACCATAATGAACTACTCGCTTCCCGAGGTGGCGGGGCAGAACCTGACAGGCGGAGAGATTTCCACCGGCATCCGTGTCGAGGGCAATGTCGAAGCTAACATGGCGTTCAACCAGACTATAGAGCAGACGCGGCAGATAAAATCGGTTCACGTCAAAGTCAACGAGACTGTCGAGGCGGGACAGCTTCTGTTCATGCTTGAACAAACCGAGAGTGAAGAGCTTAAGGCGGCGCTGCTCGAGCTTGAGCGTCTCGAGCTTGAGTACGAAAAGGCATTGCTCAATATCATTCCGCCCGACTATGATTCGGATAATCTCGAAATAAAGAACATGAAGGAAGACCTGCAGACACTCACCGATCGCCGCGCAAAGGTCGCCCAATTTGCCGAAATATATGCCGCCGCCAAGTCAGCAAAACGTGCGGCAGAGGATAAGGTTGAAGCTCTGAATGAAGAAAAGACCGCGCTTGAAGAGCAAATCGCCGAAATAGTCGCCAACGATGATCTGCTCAGTCCGGAGCTTATCAAGCTGCGTGACGCTCTAGACGCGGCGAAAACCGCCAAAGAGGATGCCGAGGCAGCGCTTGTCACGGCGCAGGATGATTACTCAAACCACGCCGGCAGCGGCGGCTCAGCAAGTGCGCTGCGCTCGCAGGTTGCCGCAAAGCTTCAGCAGATTGCCACACTCACCGCCGAGCGCGAAACGGCCATATCCGAAGCGCTAGACCTTATGAATACGACATACGGCAGCTCCGGCACAAATGCATCCTACGCCGCTTATCTCACAGCAAAAGCGGCATATGACGCGGCGCCCGGCGACACGACAAAAAAAGCGATGCAGGACGCGCTTAATGAAGCTCTTAGTCCGCTTAATCACAGCGGTGATATCAAAACTGCGCTTCTTGCCGTAAGGGATATTTTAACCTCTATTGAAACGGCCGAGATAGAAGTGCAAAATCTTCAGGTCGACCTTGACGCCGCGGAAAAAGCCGACCGGACCGAGGGCTACTACAAGGGCCTTGTCAACGATGCCAAGGCGCTTGTCACCAAGCGCACGTCGGAGGTCACCGCCGCGCAAAAGGCGTTTGACGCTGCCGCAAAGACCCTTACCGGCGACCTTAAGACGAAAATCAGCACAAAGAAAGACGAGATTAAAGCAGCCACAGTAGCGCTGGAAGCTGCCACAGAGGCCGCCGACAAGGCGGCGGCGGATGCCTCAGTCACGCCGGAGTCTCTAGACAGCGAGATAAAAGCGTCTCAGCGCTCGCTCGAAGCAAGGCTGCTGGCGCTTGCCGACAAGAAAGACTCCGACTCTTTGAATCAACAGCTTAAAGACCTCGATATGGAGCAGAGCAAACAAACCATCGAAGACCAGCGCGAAAAAGTAGAATCGCTGCGCGGCAAAAGCATCGGCGATGAGATTACCGCCCGCTACGCCGGAATAATTACGGCAATAAGTGGTGTAGCCGGCGATAAGCTTGAGGCCGGCGCAACCATTGCGTCGATTAATGTTAGCGGCAAGGGATATACGCTCAAAAAGTCGGTCACAAACGAACAGGCACAAAAAGTGCAGCTTGGCGAGGTCGTGCAGGCCAGCGGATACTATTGGGGCGCCGAAGCGCCGACTGCCGAGCTGATTGCCATAAAGAATGACCCTCAAAACCCCGGGCGCGGCAAGATTCTTGAGTTCGATGTCAAAGGTGATGTGTCGGTTGGCCAGCAGATAAGCTTCACAATCGGCTCACGCAGTCAGTACTACGAGATGGTTGTTCCAAACAGCGCCATACGGGAAGATAATGACGGAAAGTTCATACTAATTGCCGAAGTCAAAAGCACGCCGCTCAGCAACCGATATATCGCCAAACGGATTGATGTTCAGGTCATCACAAGCGACAATATTCTGACGGCCATTACGGCGGCTATCGATAACGACTTTTATTATGGCGGCACGTTCGTCATAACGACAAGCACAAAACCTGTCGTTCCGGGCACACAGGTCAGGCTGGTAAATCAATGAAAGCGGTGCAGTGGGTCAGACAAACCGCGGCAAAGCTAAAGCCGGGCAGGCGGAAAAAAATTATCCTCATTGTCTGCGCTGTGCTTCTTGTGCTGTCGGGCGCCTGCTTTGGCGCGCTAAGCTGGGTGTCGCACGCTCAGCTAAGCCAGCGCGCGGCCGAGTTGTGGCGGGGTCAAAGCGATGTGCGCTATGCGCAGGTGTCGGCCTTCATTGCCGATAATTCCGGCTTTACGATTGATTCTGTTATGCGCTTCCGCTCTGATATGGACAGCAAACTCATTCAAAACTCCATCAAGTCGGAAAAGGAATCCGCCCGTCTGTGGTATGACGCTTTCAGCACAACGACACAGACAAATGTATCCGGCAAATCAGGCTCGTCTCAGGTTTCTACAACAGCTGTCGGCGGCGACTTTTTCATGATTCACCAGTTCAAGTTTGTATCCGGTCAGGCTTTCAATAAAGATGATGTCATGAAGGACCACATTATCATCGACCGTGAACTGGCGTGGAAGCTGTTCGGCTCGATAGATGTAACCGGCTTTGAGGTAAGAGTCAATGATCAGCCGTGCTATATATCCGGCGTGTTCGACCGCGACAATGGCTGGCCCGAGACGTTGACTTACGGCGAGGAACCGCGCATGTTCATGTCCTACGACCTGCTCAGCGCCATGCAGCCTGGCGTTGGAATCAGCTGCTTCGAGCTGGTGTTGCCTGATCCTGTCACGGGCTTTGCGGCAAAGATTGCCGATGAGGTGCTCGATTTGGATGAGTTGAGCGTAACTTGGGTCGAAAACTCCGCGCGTTTCAGGGTGTCAAGCCTGATAGGCGTCCTTGGGGATTTCGGTGTCAGCACAATGCAGACAAAGGCAATAGCCAGCCCCTACTGGGAAAACGCCGCTCGCGCCGCACAGAGCTTCGCGGTAATAATCCTTGCGTTCGCCGCAGTTTTGCTTGTTTTTCCGTTGATATGTTTTATAATAGGCATAGTGCGTCTGTGGCGCAAAAAGGGCAGGCTTGTCAAGTATTTTGCTGATAAGCGCCAGCGGAAGCAGCGGGAAAAATGGGAGAAGATTAAAGAAGAAAAAGACAGACTTCGCAACCTGCAAACCAGTGATGAAGAGATAGAACAAACAAACGACACTACAGATGAAGAGGTGCTTTTATGAAGAAACGTGTCCTTGCCACCCGTCTGGCAGCTGTGGCTATGGCTGTGATGATAATGACGACTGCGCTTGCGGGGTGCAATAGTAATACCGAGCCCGAAAAAGTAAAGCTGACAAATGTTTTCAAGCAGGAAAGCATTAAGATGTCCGAAGAAATTCAAAATGTCGAACGTCTCCTCGTCACCGATACAAATGTGTACTGCAGCGGGTCATGGAGTGACGCCACAACCGGCGAGTGGAACTCTGGGCTTTACTCGATGAAACTTGACGGAACCGACGCCAAGCTCCTCTTCAAGTTTGAGAACACATCGGACCCAGAAAAGAGCATCTATTCGTCGACTTACCTTCAAAATATGGCTGTCGACTCCACGGGCGCTCTGTGGTGCATTGTCAACGAATCATATAACGATTACTCCGACCCGAACAAAGAGATATACGAGAATCGGATGTGGATTCGCAAATACGACGCGGCCGGAGAAATCACATACGAGATAAATGCCGGCGAGCTTGTGGAAGACGAGTATGTTTACATCGACCGTCTCGTGTTCGACAAGCAGAACAATTTGTTTTTCAGCACAGGCAATAAGCTGTTTATGATCGACAGCGCCGGCAATGTCATGTTTAATATTGAGGAGCCCAATTATATCAACGGGCTGTTCAATACGGCTGACGGCGCCGTGTGCATAACGACATACAACGAAAAAGGCCAGGTTATCAAGCCGGTCGACGTCGCAAAAAAGGCATGGGGGCAGGAAGCACCGCTTACCGCCAATAATATTTACAATATGATGCCCGGAAACAACGGATACGATTTCTACTATCAGGACAATGTCGCCCTCTACGGCTACAAGATAGCCACGAACGAGTCTGTCGAGGTTCTTAACTGGATTAACTCCGACATCAATTCAAACCGAATCGGCTCGCTCGTTCCGCTTGCCGACGGCCGCGTAGTAGGCATCGAGTATCCCGAGGATTATAACAGAAGCAAGCCGTCGCTGATAATTCTTACAAAGCGCCCCGATGATGAGATAGTCGAAAAGCGCATCATAACATACGCGTGTATGTGGATGGGTGACGATATCAGGTCTGCCATCATCAAGTTCAACAAGAACAGTGATGAATACCGCATTCAAGTTTCCGACTACTCAAAGTTCAGCACAAACGAGAATTATATGGCGGGCTACGATCAGCTCAACCTCGACATTATCTCTGGCAGGATACCGGATATCATCTGCACCGACAGCCTGCAGGTCAGCGTATACATTAACAAAGGTCTGCTGGCCGATATGAATAAGTTCCTCGAGAATGATACCGAGGTAACGCGCGACAAGCTTTTGCCCAATGTTCTGGACGCATTCTCGCAGGACGGCAAACTCTATCAGATTGCCACGACGTTTAACATCTGGTCGGTAGCCGGCAAAGAGAAAAATGTAGGCTCGGGCACGGGGTGGACGATCGATGACCTCAAGGCTTTGCTCGCCAGCAAGCCGGAGGGTACAGTTGCCTTTGCCGATGAGACAAAGATGAACATCCTGTACTACAGCCTGTACATGACTATGGGCCAGTTTGTCAACTGGGAGACTGGTCAGTGCACATTCAGCGACGGCAGCTTTGCCAAAATGCTCGAGTTCGCCAACACATTTGTCGAAGAGATTAACTGGGAAGAGATATATGGCGGCGATAATTGGCAGGAGTATGAGCAGCTTCGGCAGTCAATGTATAAAGAGGACCGTACGCTGCTGCTCACCACATATGTCGGCAGCCTGAGAGACATAAGGAACTATACCGAGCAGTTCGGAGACAAAATCAATTTTATCGGGTTCCCGACGGCAAATAAAAAAGGCTCTGTCATAATGCCGCAAAACACAATGGCAATTTCATCCAAGTCAAAGAATCAAGACGGCGCATGGGAGTTTGTCAAGTCGTTCCTCAAGGATGATTACTCCAGTCCATATATGTGGGGTTTCCCGGTAAACAAAGCCAAGCTGGAGGAAATGTGCAGGATAGAGATGCTTCCGCTAAAAGACAGGCCGGATCAAAACGGCGGAATCATTTATAAAACGGCCGGCGCAGCTAACGTTGCCGTGGCGACAACAGACGTAATTGGCGTTCCTGCATCACCGGGAGATATGGTGGAAGAGACCGACTGGGAAAAAGAATATCCTCTCAAGCAGGAGGAAATAGACCAGATGATGAAGCTCATAACCTCCGTCGACACGCTTAACAGCAGCGACCAGAAGATTGTCGAAATCATCAACGAGGAAGTAGAACCTTACTTCAAAGGTGTCAAGAAAGACGCCGCCGCGGTTGCCGAGATGGTTCAGGGCCGCGTTCAGACATATGTAAGCGAAAGTCGCTGATAAACAGGTCCATCCTCTCTTTTACATGCACAGGCCGGGGAAGCATCGCTTCTCCGGCCTGTGCAGTTTCATACAATTATCAAACGTGTGCTGATATTGGTTTTTGCAGTCCGCCGCGCATATAAGCAAATCCGGCGCCTTATATCAATTTGCGCACATAAAAACCTCCGGACGGGGGATGCACCCCCGCCCGGAAGAAATCCGCTGTTCAGTTCATTCAGTCAATAACTTCCGGAAGCGCACCCTCTGGTAACGGGCAGGTGTATCCCGCCCCGGTTTTGGCATCAAACTCGGCCTTGGCCGCTTTCAGCAAATCGGGGTTGTTATACAGCTCAATCGCGGCCGAGGCCAAGACCTTACCTGCGCACAAAATGCCCTTGTGCGCTATTGTCGAGCAGCTGACGGATACATTCTGCCACGAATGCCCCGGTGCCTTGGAGGCAAACCCGACAACGCTTATCTGTGCCGTCGGAGTCAGCCAGCTCACATCGCCGACGTCTGTCGAGCCGGGACTGGTTTTCTTAGACGGGCAGTGGGGGATGAGGAAGTCGTTCAGCGGCTTTGTGCCGTTTTTGGATTTTTCCTTTACCAGCGCTATAACCTCCTCGCTGTATTCCCCGCGTCCCGGCAAATCCGGGTTCGGGTTCTCATACGAGTCATAAATCTTCTGCGCAAAGGCAAACTCCTCATCTGTATACGACGGTACCCCGATTTTCTGATATTCATCATAAAGAAGCTTCTCAAGCGTATGGTTTGGCACCAAATCGGCCGTCCCGTCAATAAACCGTGTTTTAAATGTCGTCTCGGTCATCATCGCCGCGCCTTCGGCAATCTTTGTCACCCGGCCAAGAAGCTTCAACGCGTTGGGAACGTTCTTGGAACGCACCATGTAAAGCACTTTGGCTTTCGGCTGAACAACATTGGGAGAGAAGCCGCCGCCGTCAATGATGGCATAGTGCATCCTGTCGTTCGAATCTGTATGCTCGCGCAGATACTGCACACCTACATTCATCAGCTCAACAGCGTCAAGTGCAGAGCGGCCGAGATGCGGTGAGCCTGCCGCGTGTGAAGCAATGCCTTCAAACGCGAACTCAACCTGTATTGACGACAGGCAAGAGCCGCTGCTGACAGCGTTTACATCACCTGGATGCCAGCAAAACGCGGCGTCAAGTGACGCAAATATATTGTCGCGCGCCATAAATGTCTTTCCGGCGCCGCCCTCCTCGCCGGGGCAGCCATAGAATACCACGGTGCCGGGGCATTTGCTGTCCTCAAGGTATTTCTTCACGGTCAGGGCCGCGGCAAGCGACCCGGCGCCAAGCTGGTTATGGCCGCAGCCGTGTCCGCTGCCGCCTGTAACAATCTCCTCGTGCTTCGTGCAGGAGGCCTTTTGCGACAGGCCGGACAGCGCGTCATACTCCGCCAGTATGCCTATCACCGGCTTGCCGCTGCCGAATGTGCCGCTAAAGGCGGTCGGCACGCCGGCTACATTCTTTTCAACCGCAAAGCCCTCTTTCGTCAGCACTTCGCAATACAGCTCCATCGATTTGTACTCTTTCAGTGACATTTCGGCGTACTCCCATACCTTGTCGTTTACCGAAATGATTATATCCTTCTTTTCGTCGATAGTCTTCAGCGCAGTTTCCTTATTCATGATAACCTCCGATAATAAATATGCATTATATAGAATATATATTCATTAAACTAACACACAATTTTCCATTTTGCAATACACATTATTGCATTTCAGCGATATGCACAACAAAAACCTCCATCACGGGGCAGAGGATGTATATTTGGCGCATATATATGCAAATGCCGTTCGGGCTTAAGGCCCGAACGGCATAAAACATCAATATTATAAGCTTTCTAACCGCTCAAGCGCTGTATCAAGCGTCTCGCAGAATAACACCTGCCGCCCTTTGTTGCATTCAAAAACAAAATCATGCAAGCTGCGGCTTCGCGCCGTCTCCTCGCTTATGTCTCCGACAATCGCGACGCAAAACCTGTAATTCGTGTATTTTTGAAGCATTTCCCCCGCAAATCCAGTTGATAGCGAAAAAAAGCTCTTGTCAAGACTCTCCTTATAAATCACCAGCTTGCGGCAGCCGGGGACACCCCACATCGCGCCGATGGCATCCATTGCGTCATCGATGCTTCCAATGGCTGTCTCTTTCGGAACTATGCCGACGCTCGACTCTCCGGCCCGATCAAACAAAATCTCCAAATAATCACCTCAAAATCATAGCGGCGCATGAAGTCGCCGCGCATTAATATTCGCCTGTCCCGCCATAGAATTACAGCACAGCCATCGAGTCAAACGCCGAAAGAAGCCTGTCCCCGGCGTTTGCAACAGTACTGTTGTTTTCAATAGTATCGTCCGCGAACCTGCGATAGCGCGGCAAAAACGACGTGTACAGCTGGTTCGATTTCTTCGCCGGCATTTTTACACCCGGCTTATAGTCCGGCCTGTCGATGAAAAAAATCAGCCCATTCTGCTTCAGAGGCGGGTAGTTACTCTCCGAAAGCACCGCCCCCGGCCCGGCAACGATAACCTTGCCGGTTTGCCGCCCAACATTGCTGATAGCGCGCGACTCCAAGTTGCGGAACGCCGCCTCGCCGTCGCGGTCGATAATCGCGGCGACAGGCTGCCCGGTGCGCTGCTCAATCACGGTATCCATGTCTAGGAACCCGCGTTCCAGCTTCTGCGATATATACTTGCCTATCGCCGTTTTCCCGCTGCCGGGCATGCCGATAAGAACGATATTCGTCACCTTGCGTTTAAGGTGGTCGCGCATTTTCGGTATATCCTCGGCATAGAAGTTAAGCCCGCCCAGTCTGGCCGAATATATCGTCAGCGCGGCATACATGTCAAGCGGGTCGCAGCAGGGGAGGCCGCGGCCCATTGCGTCCATAAGCAGCGCCGAGCGAATCGGATTATATATAGTCTCTACCACGCCTCGGCAACCGGGGAAAAGATCGAGGTTAACAAGCGAATGCCCATTGTTTGGGAACATACCTCTCGGTGTCGCGTTGATGATGTATGTCGCGTCTGTATGGTCACGAATGTCGTCAAAGCCAATTTCACCCGTGCGTGAGATGAGAACGACATTCGCGGCTCCAAGCACTTTTGCGGCCGCGGCGGCCGACCGTCCGGTTCCGCCGCCGCCGTATATAACAACCTTATTGCCGGAAAAATCCATCCCTGCGCGGCGCACCATATATTCAATCGCGTTCGTATCGCAGTTATAACCGGTTAAAATTCCGTCAGGGCTCTTAAGAATAATGCTCACACTGCCTATTTCACGCGCCTGGTCCGACAGCGTATGGCAAAACGTAACGGCCGCGGTCTTGTAAGGTTCCGAGATATTCAGCCCCTTAAACTGCGTTGTCTTAAGATAATTGCCCAGCTGATGGGGGGATAATGCCGTAAGCCCATAATCGTGTACACCAAGCCAGCCGGCAGCGTAACCGGCATAATTGTTGGTGATATTTTGCCCTATCAATCCATATTCCATAATGTCACTCTTGACGTCAAGCGTCCCGAAAATATTTTGTCAATCATTTTATGCCGGCTTCGGCGGCCGCAATCAATAGTCTTCCTCAGAGGCCTCAAACTTGTCCGCATATTGTTCAAACATCTTTATGTATTCCTCGCGCACCACTTTCAGCTTGCGCCGCTTGCGCGTCAAGACGAAATACAGTGTCACGGCAAGAATATACAAGCAGAATGCGGTAAAAACAAAATATTGATACTCATGAAGCAGCAGTATAGCGCCGCCAACGCCGGAGACCCTGTAAATTACAAGCTCCGGCCGCTGCGACAGCAGTGAGAGCTCCTCTCCGCCATATCTGAACTTGACGGTGTACGCATCGTGCACGCTGCCGCTCTGCTCAAAAGAGATAACATCGCCAAAATATCCGCCGGCGGGCAGCGCAAGGCTGGACAGCATATGCGGCCTGCAGGCGACAATAGCGCCGGGCGACAGCGCAGCGGCTTTATCGCAGACAGCCAGGTCACCCGGTTCAAGCGGAGGCAGATACGATATTTCGCTGACAGGCAACAGAGAGTATCTAAGCTGCTGCGGCAGAATCGTGTACGGCGAATAAGCTGCATGACAAAGCAGCAGCATAATCAAAGCCGCAAAAACAAGGGAAAATATTTTCAGCCACCTGTAGCTGCGTTTTACTCTCATTACGCCCTCCGCCGGAACAGACATATACCTCTGCTGATTTTATCATACAACGGCTTCGTTTGTAAACAAGCTGCACAGGTTTCACAGATATTTTATTAGCTATGGCGGATGAGAAGATTATTATGACGCCGCGCAAAAAAAGCACGGTGAATAAAAATGAGACACCGACATAAAGATTACACTTTTAATGGGGCAAAGGGTAATAGAGCGGGTAACAAATCAGTACATCAAAAAAATCAGAACAAGGAAGCTGTAAAGATAAGCAATCTTACAGCTTCTTGTTCAACTGCGCGTTAAACAGTCCATACGGCAGCAGAAATGATGGAATCCCGGCGTTGCCGTTCGCTATTGTCAGATGTTCGAAAAATATCACTATGCCGTCAGATGTCAGGTAAAAATTACGCTCGTTAAGCTTGCCGGTGAATATCTGCCGCCAGTCAGAGTAATAACTTCCCGGATTTTCCTCAGCTTCGGATGCAATTTGTCTCTCAAGCGCTTCAATCATGTTGCGTTTCCACGTGCTGCCGCGCGCAAAAAGCATCGACAGGCTTACGGCAGCTCCATTTGTCATGCAATAGGTTCTGGCGTGCCTCTCCATAAGCGAGCCTTCATAGCCCATACTGATAAATATGTCGCTAAACAGTGACATCACATTTTCGCCGTTTAGCATCACCTGAAAACCGCAGCGCACACTAAACGGGTCAAAGCCGTCAAGCCCGCGGAAAAACTTTTCCTGCCGCCTGGCCATCGGAAGATAGCGATTCTTCGCCATCCGCTCGATATTTCCGGCATGTGTAGCATGATACCTGTTCACAAGCGTTTCCGCCTGGGTAGAAGCCTTGATTCGCGGATATATAACCTCATATTCAAGCAGGGTAATACTGTGATTTGCCAGCTTTGCCGAAAGCTCGCCGGCATTTATCTCCCGCGTGTTATCCCGGCCTCTCGGCGCGGCAAAAAAATCCGACGGCATCTTGGGTATCCTTTGCGCGCCGTAAGGAAGATATGAATCGCCGGTCATTCCCTGCGATTCAATCGGGCGTCCGTCTCTGTAGTTCCCGCCGCCCCAAAAATTGGTCTTGTTGTCATCCATAGCGTAACACCTCGATAATTTATAAGTCGCGGCGTGCGCAAATATGACGATACAAAGAAATATTAGCCGTAATAAATCGCTTGAGGCGGATTGACGGTATAAAACATATATACCGTCACACATTCTTGGGGTTGGATTTTTTGGCCTGTTATGCTATAATACTACAGTTAAGATATTATTCGTTTGCCTGTGTATTACGATGACGCTAAAATGCTGCGCAAAAACTCTAACCGCCCGCAATAGTCGTCATTTATTCATAACGGAGGTTTTTTAATATGTCAGGGCACTCTAAGTGGCACAATATCCAGCGCGCCAAAAACATCACAGACGCAAAAAAGGCCAAAAAGTTTACGCGATACTCGCGCGAGATGGCAATTGCCATCAGGGACGGCGGCGCTGACCCGCAGCACAACTCAAAGCTTGCCGCAGTTATTGTGCGCGCCAAGGCCGACAATGTTCCCAACGACAATATAAACAGGATTCTTCAAAAATATCAAAGCGGGGCCGCGGCCGAGAACTTTGAATACATCACATACGAGGGGTATGGCCCGCAGGGGATAGCGGTAATTGTAGACACGCTTACCGACAACCGAAACCGCACGGTCGGAGAGGTTCGGCATTTCTTTGATAAGTACGGCGGCAACATGGGTAACTCAGGCTGCGTCGCGTGGCAGTTCGATAAAAAAGGCGTCATCGTCATCGAGGCCGAGGGGTATGATGAGGACTCGCTTATGATGCTGGCACTCGACGCCGGGGCAGAGGATTTTTCCGCTGAGGGCGAAGTGTATGAGATTTTCACAGCCCCCGACGATTTCGATACGGTCAGGCAAAAACTTGCCGGGCAGAATATTGAAATGATTGGCGCCGAGGTTGAAATGGTTCCTCAGAATTATGTCGAGCTAAAAGATGAAGAGGACATAAAAAACATGACGAAGCTGCTCGAGCTGCTCGAGGAAAATGACGATGTCCAAAATGTGTGGCACAACTGGCAGCAGGATTAGCCGCACGGCATTGCATAATGCGTGCATAAACAGTGCATACTGCGTTCTGGCAGCATAAAATGTGCATGAAAGTGTGTATTTTTTGAAGAGAAAACATAGTTTTCAGCAGATTTCAGCCATCGTTTATGCAGATAATTCATAGATATTCATAATACAGGAGTCATATATGACAGAGCGTGAAAGAATACGCAATTTCTCGATAATCGCGCATATCGACCACGGCAAGTCAACGCTTGCCGACCGTCTGCTCGAGGCCACAAACACTGTAACCACAAGGGATATGACATCTCAGGTGCTTGACAATATGGACCTTGAAAAAGAGCGCGGTATAACGATAAAGGCGCGTGCGGTTCTGCTTGAATACAGGGCGAACGACGGCGAGATATACCATTTAAACCTCATTGACACTCCCGGCCACGTTGATTTTAATTACGAGGTCTCACGCTCGCTCGCCGCGTGCGAGGGGGCTTTGCTTGTCGTCGACGCGGCGCAGGGGATAGAGGCGCAAACCCTTGCAAATACATACCTCGCGCTCGAGCATGACCTTGAGGTGCTGCCGGTAATTAACAAGATTGACCTTATCGCCGCCGACCCGAAACGTGTCAAGGATGAAATTGAAAGTATCATAGGGATTCCGGCGCAGGACTCTCCGGAGATATCCGCAAAGGCAGGTATCAACATTGGCGAAGTGCTTGAAATGATTGTAAACCAAGTGCCTCCGCCTTCAGCGGGCGATAGCGGCGTCGACAGGGCGCTTATCTTCGACAGCCAGTACGATAGCTATCGCGGCGTCATAATATATGTGCGGGTGTTTGACGGCAGCTTTGAGCCGGGCAAGAAAATCCGCATGATGGCGACCGGTGCCGAGTTTCAAATCGTCGAGTGCGGATATCTGCGCCCGTTTGGATATCAGGCGTGCGAAAGGCTTACCGCGGGCGAGGTTGGCTATATTACGGCCAGGATTAAAAATGTGCGTGAGACTCATGTCGGCGACACGGTTACGTCACTTGCCAAGCCGGCGTTGCAGCCGCTTCGCGGCTATCGCTCGGTTCAGCCGATGGTGTTTTCCGGACTGTATCCGGCGGATGGAAAAAAATACCCCGACCTGAGAGACGCGCTTGAAAAGCTGCAGCTTAATGACGCGTCGCTGACGTTTGAGCCGGA
>JAVBMB010000092.1:0-2541 GCA_031552995.1 Oscillospiraceae bacterium | reverse complement strand
CTGGTTCTTGCCGCGTTGTTTTTCGTGCATTATATGCAGTATGCCGCGCTGTACCTGTCCGTGTATTTGGAGAGTGCAAACAGGCGTATTGGAATTGCCGAAACGCTGCGCAAGCTTCCTATGTCCTTTTTCGGAAAACGGGACCTCAGCGACTTGACCTCCACGATGATCTCTGATTGCGCTAGCCTCGACCAAATGTTTTCTCATTACATTCCGCAGCTCATTGCCTCCAGTATCTCAACAGCGATCATCGCCATCGCGATGTTCGGCATGAACTGGCGCATGGCGCTTGCAATTCTGTGGGTGGTGCCAGTAGCGCTTATGCTCTCCATAGGCAGTAAAAAGCTTCAGGATATTTTCGGTACAAAAACCATTTTGGCAAAGCGAAAGACAACAGACAGCATTCAGGAGTGCCTTGAAACGATCAAAGAAATTAAGTCCTGCAATCGTCAGGCTGCCTATCTGGATGAGCTTTGGGACACGCTGAATAAACACGAGGGCGCGCAGATCCGCTCCGAGCTGGTGGTTGGAACCTTTATTTCCTCCTCGCAGGCGTTTTTGAAATTGGGCATTGCCACAACTGTTCTGGTGGGCAGCGGGCTGCTGGTTTCGGGATCGCTTTCTCTTCTCAACTTTATCGGCTTTCTGTTCGCCGCCGTGCGTTTATATGACCCAATTGGGCTTATTTTGCAAAACATCGCAGCCACTTTCAATTCCAAGCTGCAAATAGAGCGTATGCGCGCCATCTTGGAGCAGACTGTTCAAACCGGTTCGGAAAACGCTCAGGTTAACGGATACGACATTGTATTTGACAACGTGAGCTTTGCCTACAACGACGGCGAGGGCGTTTTGAAGGGCGTCTCATTTACCGCAAAACAGGGCGAGGTCACAGCACTGGTCGGACCTTCCGGCGGAGGAAAATCCACCGCTGCGAAGCTTGCCGCCCGCTTCTGGGACGCGAACGAAGGCAAGATAACACTTGGCGGATTGGATGTTTCTTCAATTGATCCCGAGGCGCTGCTGCGGCACTATGCCATTGTTTTTCAGGATGTCGTCCTGTTCCGGGACACGGTGATGGAAAACATCCGACTCGGACGGCGCGGCGCTTCCGATGAGGAGGTGCTGGCCGCGGCAAAAGCCTCACAATGCGATGAATTTATTCAAAAACTGCCCAATGGTTATCAGACAATGATCGGCGAAAACGGTTCCACTCTGTCCGGCGGCGAGCGTCAGCGCATATCCATTGCCCGCGCACTTTTGAAGGATGCGCCGATCATTCTGCTTGACGAGGCTACAGCCAGCCTTGACGTTGAAAACGAGAGCGCTGTTCAGAGCGCACTTTCTCGCCTTATCATGGACAAAACGGTCATCATCATCGCACACAGGATGCGTACCGTGTCCGGCGCTGATAAAATTGTGGTGCTGGAAAACGGTCAGGTGTCGCAGCAAGGCGTCCCGACAGATTTAATGGCGCAAGACGGCCCTTATCGCCATATGGTAACGCTGCAGCAAAAGAGCTCAGCATGGCAGCTTGGATAGGGGTTTACAGGCAAAATACGGGCTTCCCATAAAACACAAAGAGCGAGTCTCCACAAACCGGTGGGGACTCGCTCTCTTTGTGCGGCATTTTTATCTGCCTTTTCTTGATTGCCGTGCCGTCGTCATTCGGCGCGGCTTTTAGCGTGGGGATATGCTGATGACATCGGCAAATATGCCGTTCCGTCGCGAAAAAAAGCCTTGCTGCTGGTGTTGGGGTTATCTCCGACCGATCTTATCAAGCGGTATTATCTCAAACTCCGGGAGAACTGCGCGTATCGCGTCAAGCCCTTCCTGTGTCAACGTAAAATCGCCGTTCGTATAGTCCCGGAAAATGTCCGTACCCGCCTCGAAATTTGTACCGCTTCTGCCGTTATCGAGAAACAACTCGTCAATATTCACACAGACGTTGCCGTCAAACAGATTGGTTTCAGACGGCGCGTGTTCGTATAAATAATCACGCAGTGCCGCACCCTCACCGCCCGCAAAAAGAGCGTTTGCTTTTTCATAGCCCTCCGGCGAAACATAGCTCCACAGCGTTTCCCACTGTGTACCCTTATATCGTTCCAGCCACAAATCGGAGAATATGTCGACATTTTCTGTTACTTTGGGCCATACCTTATTGGAACCATACCAATCTGTCAGGTCATATGTTGATTGCAGCCATGCATCCTGTCGGACAGGCTCTCTTTCCCAGTCGCCCCAAGGCTGGAAAAACGCCGCGTGGGGTGAATCGACAAAAATGTTGTTCTTTATTACACCGAACTGTGCGCCGTTTGCTTTGATAGCTGAACCGAGCTCGGGACTTTTATCGGATGCATTAACGAACAGGTTGCCGTAAATATATGGCATAACCGCGCCGTCGTCGCAGAATATGGCCTGCTGTCCGATGCCGCCGTAGCTGTTGCCGATGTCGTGGAAGTAGTTGTAGCGTATGGTAATGCCGAGGATGGACGGATCAAAGCCGTAATAAATCGCGCCGGTGTCCGAAACGTCAAGCCCGGT
>JAVBMB010000051.1:0-23782 GCA_031552995.1 Oscillospiraceae bacterium | reverse complement strand
AAATATTTCTGCAATAAATGTATTATATAACAACATACTGCGGTCTGCAAGTCATTTTGTACTATATAGCTTGGCAAAGAATGTAAACTATTCGTGATTATGAAGCTTTTGTTTGCGAAACTTCGTACAGCGTGTTATACTGTTATAGTTATTAAAATCAAGATGTTTCGGCGCCGGCTTACTGGAATTTGGCAGAGCCGTGTGGTTGTGAGAGAAACAAAGCAAAGACGGAGTGATTGAATGAAGTGTAAAAACTGTGGTACAGCTGTTCAGCCGAATGAAAAATGCTGCCCATCGTGCGGGGAAGCTACAGCGCGAAGCGCCTGTGAGAATGCTACGGATCCGATTGAGACGCATGAGGAGAACGCAATATATTCGCAGCCAAAACCGAAGTTCGGCGGCAAGGGTATCATCGCTGTGGTTTTGGCGCTTCTTGTTATCGGAGCAGGCGCCTTCTTCGGTATTAGATATATTGCGCAGCCCGATGTACTTGACGGTGATACGACGGTAGCGACAATGGAGGGTGATTTTAGCCTGACAAACAAGCAGCTTGCGTATTACTATTGGGATGAATATTTTTATTTGACAAACGCATACGGCTCGCAGCTTGTTTCGATTCTTGACCCGAATGTTCCGTTCGAGCAGCAATCCTACCCCGGAACCGAAGGCGGTACATGGTATGATTATTTTGTCAACACCGCTGTTGATACATGGTCTCAGACAATGAGCCTTGCAAGCGCTGCGCGGGCTGAAAACCATGTTATATCCGAGAATTATCAGATGAATCTCGACTCGCTGGAGTCTGACCTTCAGACTGAAATGACAAACCTGGGCTTTGAGACGATGGATTTGCTGCTTCAGGATTCATTCGGAGAATGGTCGGACTATGACAGCTATGTGCAGTATTTGAACGATGTGTTTATGGCGTCGTCGTACGCAAACGCAAAATACAGTGAGATAGTCGATGCGCACGCCAATGACCCTGTTGAGATGACAGATACAATTAATGTGCGGCATATACTTATTTCAACAGAGGCGATGACGGATGATGCGGATATAACCGAAGCTGAAAAGACGGCGCAGCTTGTTATGGATGAATGGCTGGCAGACCCGACCATTGAGAAGTTCTCGGCTTTGGCGGAAGAATATTCCAGCGATACATACTCGGTGCCGGACGGCGGGCTTTATATAAACGTGACGCCGGGGATGATGGTTGAGGAGTTTAACGACTGGTGCTTTGACCCAGCGCGCAAGTCGGGCGACAATGCAATTGTTAAGACGGATTTCGGTTTTCATGTAATGCTTTTTGACGGGGCCGGCGAGCCGGTTGCCGCCGAATCGAATGAAGTGGTTGAAGCGGAATACGACGCCTGGCTTTCCGGGATACTTGAGAGCACGACTTATGATTTTACAATTGAAAATGTCAGCCTGCTTAACAAGTGATTTAAGCGTTAGACTGAAAGCGTTATAAATTGTTTCGAGGTTTGCCGCAAAATTGTGGGCAAACCTCGAATTATATGGTAAAATAACAACGGTGCGGCTTGATGCCGTTAATGCATAGTGAGAGGATGGTATACTTAGATGAACATAAGACTTGCCTGTGTTATATGCGGGCATGAAGGGGACGGGGATACACTTCCCTACCGGTGCCCTGTATGCGGAGGGCCGCTTGAGCTGCCAACGATAAAAAGCGGAGAAATTAGACACTCTAAGTCACCAAGACAGAGCATCGTAGAGCGGTACGCTGATTTTTATCCGTATGTAGCCGACACAACAGGGCTTTCGATGGGCGAAGGAATGACTGCGCTGGCCATTGCGCCGCAGCTTGCGCAGAAGCTGGGCATAGCTGAGCTGAGAGTGAAACGCGAGGACACAAACCCTACGTGGTCGTTTAAGGACCGCGGTACATATATTGCGCTCTTGCACGCGCTTTCGCTTGGCATGAAGCGCGTCGGAACCGTTTCGACCGGAAATATGGCGGCGTCGATGGCGGCATATTCCGCCAGAGCAGGGCTTGATGCGAACATATTTGTTGCGACAAATACGGCTGAGGAGAAGCTTAAGCCGATTGCGGTGTACGGCGCGAAGCTTATCCGCGTAGACGGAGATTATGCCGAGCTTTATGCCAGAAGCTATGACATGGGTAAAAAGAAAGGCATATATTTTGCGAACTCAGACGTTGCTTTTAGAGTCGAGGGCTCGAAATCTATTGCGTATGAGATTTGTGAACAGTATAATTTTGACTTGCCGGAGTTTGTTGTTGTGCCCAGCAGCTCGGGCGGCAACTTCCGCGGGATTCATAAAGGCTTCAAAGAGTTTGTCGAGTGCGGGCTGATACCGAAAATGCCGAGGCTTGTAGCGGCGCAGGCCGCCGCATGCGCGCCTGTGACCGAGGCTTTTGAGCGCGGAGATGCCAGGATTAGCCGCGTCGTACCGCAGGAGACCATAGCACATGCCATCAGGAACCCATATCCCCCGAGCGGGGACCGTGTTCTTGAGCTGCTAAGGGCCGACAACGGTCTTGCGTGCGCCGTCACCGAAGGTGAGCTTATCTATGCACAGAGGCTGCTTGCCGAGGGCAGCGGCGTGTTTGGACAGCCGGCTCCGGGGGCAGGGCTTGCGGTAATCATTAAGTTAATTAAGCAGGGCGTAATCAGGCCTTGCGACAGAGTTGCGCTTGTCGCTTCGGGCAGCGGACTGAAATACACCGGCGCACTTGAGCATCATGAGTTTTCGTTTGACACGGTTACACTTGACGAGCTTGACAGCGGAATATAGAGAGGATGGAAAATATGATTGAACGCCTGGATGGGATTTATCCGCCGAGGGGTAAGTACTCCCCTATTGTTGTGCATAACGGTATAGTGTATGTGTCGGGGCAGGTTTCTACAAACCCCGAGACAAAGCAGGTTCCGCCGACAAGGCGCGAAGAGACGCTGATGGCGCTGAAAAAAGCCGAGCAGCTTCTTGAAAAAGCCGGCTCGTCGCGCAGGCATGTGCTGATGTGCAGGATATACGTAGATGATATGGCGTTCTGGGACGAGGTGAACGCAGGGTTTGCGGAGTTCTTCCCCGACGATGCTCTGCCGGCGCGCATTGTATTGCCTGTGGGCAATCTGGGCAATGGCGTGCATGTTGAGGTCGACATCACTGCCGCTGTGAAGTGAAATCATAAAAGCTGTTCGTATCGGTGAAATGGCCATAGTGCGAAAACAGGAGACACGAAATGCCGTGTCTCCTGCTTTTTTATTTCATTTCGTCATGTGCGCGCGTCTTTTGCTGTTATGCGATTAAGCGCCGTGATTATTTATGTTTTGCTTCAAGATCGAGCAGAATCTGTTTTTTGTCGAGACCGCCGCCATAGCCTCCCAGTTTGTTATTGGACGCGAGGACGCGGTGACACGGAATAGCTATGGAAATTGGATTATTGTGGTTGGCCTGCCCGACGGCGCGATATGCCTTTGGGCTGTTAACACGTTCGGCCAGCTTCTTGTATGAAATCGTCTCGCCGTAGGGAATGTCGCATAAGCTCTTCCAGCACTGCTGATAAAATGGCGTGCCGAACAGCTTGATATTGAAGTCGAACGCCTTGCGCTTGCCGGTAAAATATTCGGTCAGCTGAGTCATGACTTTAATCAGTTCTTCGCTAAAGCCGTCGGTTATGCTGAAATCCGGGCAATAGCGCTTGAGATACGCGTCGACTTCGTCACTGCGAGTCTTGATAAAATCTACCCGTATGATATAATTGTCCTCAGATAAAATCATCAGCGGGCCGACCGGTGTTTCTTCCATTATACCTTTGTAATACATACCTTCATCCCCTTAAAATTGGAGGCTTATATGCCATACTTGCAGGACTCCCCCGCCGTGATTCGCGATTTTTTGGTCTACCTCGAAACTATTATGGGCCGTTCAATCAATACTGTCAATCAGTATTATCTCGATTTGCGCGTTTTTTTCAGATTTCTGCTGCAAAAGCGCGGACTTTGTCCGCAGGAGACCGAATTTGACGAGATATCAATTTGCGGAATCGATTTGGAGCTTATAAAATCTGTGACACGCAGTGAAATATTGGATTTTTTGGTGTTTACAGCGCATGAGAGGCCAAAGTATCACAGGAGCGCCGAGACAACATACGGCAATGAGGCAAAGGCAAGGGCGCGCAAAGCGTCGGCGCTGCGCGGATTTTATAAATACTACTGTGATAAGGTTCAGCTTTTGACCGACAACCCGACGAAAGGTATCGATACGCCGAAGCTTAAGAAGGACTTGCCGAAGTTCCTGAGCCTTAAAGAGAGTGTTAGCTTGCTTGATGCGGTTAAGGGGCCGTATGAGCAGCGCGATTACTGCATTATCACGCTGTTCCTGAACTGCGGCATGCGTGTTTCCGAGCTTGTCGGCATCAACATCAGCGACATCACCGAGGATAGGGTGAGAATTACAGGAAAGGGCAACAAGGTGCGCATGGTATACCTGAACGAGGCGTGTTTAAGCGCGATTGAGTCGTATGTTCCGCTTCGTGTTACGCCTAAAATTGGGCATAAGAATGCGCTATTCATAAGCAAGCAGGGCAAACGCATCAGCGACCAGACTGTCAAGTGGCTTGTAAAGAAGCATCTTGGCGCAGCGGGGCTTGAAAAACAGCATCTATCGGTACACAAGCTCAGGCATACTGCGGCGACGCTAATGTATCAGAACGGCGTTGATGTGCGGACGCTTAAAGAGGTTTTGGGGCACGAAAACCTTGACACAACAATGATATACACGCATGTACTGGATGAAAACCTGCGTCAGGCTGCGGAGCGGAATCCCCTTGCGGGCATGACAGGCAGGAAAAGGACGGCCAAGGATAAGAACACAGACGAATGAGTTTTTTTAGAAAAAATGCCGAACTGCCTGTTAATTCAGGCTTTTGCAAATAATGACAGAGTTGTAATTATTATCGCGAAATTATGACAAAACGATGACAAAGAAACAAATCACTGTAAAGTATATAAACTTTACAGTGATTTGTTTTATAGATTTTTTTGCGGGTTGGTATACTGTAAATTGATATTAAAGCCTGCTGATGAACTGTGATGCTGTCTTTGACATCATAAGTTTTGTCGCGCCATCGTCAAATGCAATTTCGAGCAGGACATCGCCGCCCATTGGAGTTGCGGCCTTCACGGTCCCCATTCCGAACGCCTTGTGTATGATTCGTTCGCCTGGGGTGAATGCCTTTTGACGCGAACCGTCCGGCTGGGAGGCACGGCTATACTGCCAGACAGTGTTTGAA
Organism: Oscillospiraceae bacterium; assembly: GCA_031552995.1. Taxonomy (GTDB): domain Bacteria; phylum Bacillota; class Clostridia; order Oscillospirales; family Butyricicoccaceae; genus JAVBMB01. The sequence continues at coordinate 18,504 of JAVBMB010000051.1, read as the reverse complement.
GCCGGTTTTTGGCCGATTTTCTTTGGAGGGCTCCCCTGCTGATGGGCATGGGGCACAGAATCCGAATGTTTTTCTATAAGCTGATGCGGGATTTCGCCGATGAAACGCGACGGCTTGGCAAAGGAGGTCTGACCGTAGAGCATGCGGCGCTTTGCACAGGTGATATGCAGTTCTTTTTTGGCCCTGGTTATGGCGACGTAGCATAGACGGCGCTCTTCTTCAATCTCTTCATCGCTCTCCATAGAGCGGTATGATGGAAACAGCCCCTCTTCGGCGCCGCAAATGAACACGGTATCGAACTCGAGACCTTTGGCGCTGTGCATTGTCATCATTGTGACGGCATCGGCTTCGGTGTCATAGCGGTCGACATCGGCCAGCAGCGATATTTCTTCGAGAATGCCTTCGAGAGACGGCTGCTCGGTGCGCTGGACGTATTCGGCAATATTTGATTTAAGCTCGAGAATATTGTCGATGCGGCCCTGCGATTCGATGGAATTATCGGCCTGCAGCGCGGCGAGATATCCTGATTTATCGAGAAGCTCGTCGTACAGCTCAATCAGTGTCAGCTTGTCACGCTTGTCCCGCAGTGCGTTTATCATTGATGTAAAACGCAAGATTGCGTCGCTGGCACGGGACAGTTCGGCATACTCGCCGGCATGCTCGGCGATGCCAAAGGCATAAGTATTCGACTGCTCTGCAAGAGCTAGTATCGATTCGACGCTTTTTGCGCCGATTTTTCGCGGCGGGTTGTTGATAATGCGCGTCAGACGGACAGTGTCCTGCGGGCTGCTTACAACCCAGAGATATGCCAGCATGTCTTTTATTTCGGCACGGTCGAAAAAACGAAGGCCGCTGACGATTCGGTACGGTATGCCGCTGCGCTTGAACGCGGTTTCAATGTTGTTGCTAAGTGCGTGATTGCGGTAAAGTACTGTAAAGCTTTTTAACTTGTCTCCGTTGGAATACCCTTTATGAATACACCTCGCGATATACTGTGATTCCTCGTCTTGTGTGCTGCCCTCGAACAAGTGAAGCTTGCTGCCCGAGGCACTGTCGGTCCACAGGTTTTTGCCCTTGCGGCCTTGGTTATTGGCAATAAGCCCGTTTGCGGCGTCGAGTATATTAGAGGTGGAACGGTAGTTTTGCTCGAGGCGAATGATTTGACAGTCGGGATACGTGTCTTCAAACTCCATGATGTTGGCAATTGTGGCGCCGCGAAACTTATATATGCTTTGGTCGTCGTCGCCGACTACGCAAAAGTTTTTCCATTTGCCGGCGAGCAGCGAGCAAAGCACGTACTGGGCGTGATTTGTATCCTGATATTCGTCTATGAGCACATACTTGAACTTGTTCTGATAGTATTCGAGTACCGACGGGTTCGATTGCAGCAACTCGACGGTCTTGCAGATAATATCATCAAAGTCAAGCACGTTGTAGGCCAGCATGCGTTTTTGATACTCTTTATAAAATGAGGCGACAGTTTTGCGGTAGTAGTCGTTTTTGTTCTCGTCGAAGTAGTCTGCCGGGGTGAGCAAATTGTCCTTTGCGCGGGATATCTCGGATGACACGCCCTTTGGCTCGAACTTTTTTTCGTCGAAGCCGAGATCCCTAATTACAGAAACAAGCACCTTCCTCTTGTCATCCTCGTCGTAGATTGTGAAGTTTTTGTCGTAGCCGAGAAGCGACATATTCGGCCGAAGGATACGCAGGCAAGCCGTGTGGAATGTATGAGCCCATATGTCCTGCGCAGTTGGGCCGCAGGCGACGTCAAGGCGGGCGCGCAGCTCTCCTGCGGCTTTGTTCGTGAAAGTGATGGCAATAATCTCCCACGGCCGGGGCGGGTCGACGGCGCAAAGCCGCTCGAGTATGCCTGAGGGAAGTTTTTCGGCGTCGTCGACAGCTGAAGCGAGGGTAACCAGGTCGCTGTCCCCCGCCCATGACGGAGCCTCGTCACACTCGTAAGCCCGCCCGAAGCGGAGGATATTTATTATGCGGTTTATCAGAACCGTCGTCTTGCCGCTTCCGGCGCCGGCCAGTAAAAGCAGCGGCCCTTCGGTTTTGAAAACCGCCTGCCGCTGCATATCGTTGAGCGCCTCGAACTCTTTTTCCATCACGGCGCGGCGCATGGCACTGTACTTTAGGTCAAAATCAGTCATGTTATTCATCCTTATGTGTGGCTGGTTATTTTATTTTGACATTTTCCGGCGAGAGGATATTGCCAAGCTCCTCAAGCAAATGCGGAGAAAGCTCGACCGAGGTGACGTTCCATGTGCGCACTTTGCCGTCGTCGCGGCTTAAAATGCGCACTTCAATGTCCCCGGGGTGGACGCGAAGCACCTCATATACAGCCTCGAGCGGAGGATGCGACATACTCGGCACTCGCAGGTACAGCGACGGCCTGTCCTGACCGATGTCATAAGCGGCTTCGGGCGGCATATCAAAGTCGCTGCCGGATTTATAGCGCGAGCTGCCGTTGGGCCTTTTGCGAAAGAGATTTTTGTTGTTTACATGTGCCTCGTCGAGCGGATGAATCTGGTCGCAGACGAGCTTTGGCTCCTCATCCTCTCGCGCCGATACGCGGCCGGTGACGAAAACGGCAGTATTTTCCTGCAGATATGACCCGGATTCCTGCAGCGTTCTGTCGAACGCGAGAAGCTCCATCGTGCCGCCGATATCCTCGATATTGATATATGCCATTGTAGTCTGTTTTTTTGTCACCTTGACGCGGACAGATGAAATTATGCCGGCGATTGTGACAAACGCCCCGTCGTAAATATCAGGGTCATCATTTTCCTGAAGAGCGAGAAGCCGTGAAATCGGCACGGCGTTAAGCTGTTTGACGAGGTCAATCATATCCTCCATCGGATGTCCGGACAGATACAGACCGGTCGTCTCCCGCTCCATAGCCAGCAGCTCTCTTTTGGAAAACTCAGGCGTATCCGAATCCGGAAGCCATTCCGGCTTCGGCTGGTCGAAGTCGGCGAAAAGATTAATCTGGCCGCTAAGATTACGTTTTTTATCGCTGGCAACGGAATCCAGCACCGACATGTATGACTTGAGAAGCACGGCGCGGTTGACGCCAAGGCTATCGAATGCGCCGCATTTTATTAGGCTTTCAACCGCGCGGCGGTTGATTTCGCTTGACGACATACGCTGGCAGAAATCTTCGAAAGATGTGAAGGCGCCGCCGCGGCTGCGCTCTTCGACGAGTTTTTCGATAAGCGCCAGACCGACATTTTTGACCGCACCGACACCAAAGCGGATATTGCAGCCAGAGACTGTGAAGTCGGCATTTGACTCGTTAATATCCGGAGGCAGTACGGTTATGCCAAGCTGGCGGCACTCGGCAATGTACTCCGAAATCCTGCCAGTGCTGCCGAGAACGGATGTCAGCAGCGCCGCCATATACTCTCGCGGGTGACGGAGCTTCAAATAGGCAGTCTGGTATGCGATGACGGCGTAGCTGACCGCGTGGGCCTTGGTAAAGGCGTAGTTTGCAAAGTCAAGCATTTCGCTGAACAGCTGATTGGCGACATCTTCCGGCACGCCGCGCGCTATACACCCGTCGATGCCGGCTGCGGCGTTGCCGGAAACGAAGTTTTGACGCTCGCTGGCGAGTACGTCAAACTTCTTTTTCCCCATTGCGCGGCGGACGACGTCGGCGCGGCCGAGTGAATAACCGGCAAGAACGCGAAATATTTCCATAACCTGCTCTTGATAGACAATACAGCCGTATGTAACCTCGAGAATAGGTTCGAGCAGTGGTGTGGTGTATAAGATTTTACCCGGGTTATTTTTGCGCTCGATAAATGCGGGTATTGACTGCATCGGCCCCGGGCGGAACAGCGCGATGATGGCGGTGATATCCTCGATGCTGTGCGGACGCAGGCCGATGGCAACATTCGTCATGCCGCCGCTTTCCATCTGGAACACACCGGATGTGTTGCCGTGCGACAGCATGGCGAAAACATCCTGATCCTCGTAATCGATTTTGGACAGGTCAATTTGCCGGCCGCCGGCGTTGATCATTTTTACTGCGTCGTCGATGGTCGTCAGGTTTCGCAGGCCGAGGAAATCCACCTTGAGCAGGCCGAGCTCCTCAAGCGTAGTCATGGTGAACTGTGTGACAGTTCCCTGGTCCCCTTTGGAGAGCGGGACATATTCGTACACGGGCTTTGCGGCGATTATGACGCCGGCAGCATGTGTGGATGAGTTGCGCGGCATACCCTCGAGCTGCATTGCCATATCGATAAGCTCACGAATCCTGGCGTCAGTATTATACCTCTCGCGCAGGTCGGCGGAAATATCCAGAGCTTTGCTGAGTGTCATTTTAAGCTCTTGCGGAATCATCTTTGCGACAGCATCAACCTCGGCATATGACATGTTTAAGGCGCGCCCGACGTCGCGCACAGCGCCGCGTGCCGCCATTGTGCCGAATGTGATTATCTGTGTGACATGGTCGTGGCCGTATTTTTCCGTGACATAATCTATGACCTCCTGCCGGCGATTTGGGCAGAAGTCTATATCAAAATCCGGCATGCTGATACGCTCGGGATTGATAAAACGCTCGAAGTAGAGCGAGTATTTTATCGGGTCGACGTCGGTGATTCCCAGCGAGTAGGCGACAATGCTCCCCGCGCCGGAGCCGCGTCCGGGGCCGACCGGGATGCCGCGTGATTTGGCGAAGGCGATAAAATCCCACACGATAAGGAAGTAATCGACAAAGCCGGTACGGTTGATCATATCCAGCTCAAAGTTAAGCCGGGCGTTGTGCTCGCTGCTCGGGTTCGGGAAGCGCATGGCGAAGCCGGCGCGCGACAGCCTTTCGAAATAGCCGATTACGCTGCTCTCCCCTTCCGGCAGTTTGAACGACGGCAGATGGTACTTGCCGAAGGTGAAATCGAGGTTGCACATTTCCGCGATGCGAACGGTATTTTCAATTGCCTCTTTAGGGAATTTCCGTGCCATTTCCTCACCGGACTTTATATAAAACTCCTCACCCGAAAAGCGCATGCGCGACTCGTCGTCGATGGTTTTGGCTGTCTGAATGCACAGCAGGACATCGTGCATTTTACTGTCCTGCCGGCGAATGTAGTGGGCGTCGTTTGATGCGACAAGCGGAATGCCGGTCTCGCGGCTGAGACGCATAAGCTCGGCGTTGACCTGAAGCTGCTCGGGTATGCCGTGATCCTGAAGCTCGAGATAGTAATTGCCGTGACCGAAAAGCGCTTCGTATCGCAGGGCGCACTGCTTTGCCTCCTCGTAATTGCCGGCGAGCAGCAACTGCGGCACCTGGCCTGCCAAACAGGCAGAAAGGATTATCAGTCCCTCGCTGTGCTGCGACAGCAGCTCGAAATCGACGCGGGGATGGACGTAGAAGCCGTCGAGAAACCCCTGCGAGCATAGGAAAATGAGGTTTTTGTAGCCGGTCATATCCTTGCACAGGACGACAAGGTGATATGAATCGCTGTCAAGCTCGTATGTCTTGTCAAACCTGCCGCGCGGGGAGACATATAGCTCGCATCCGATAATCGGCTTTATACCGCTATCTTTTGCGGCTTTATAAAAGTCCATAACGCCGTACATGACGCCGTGGTCGGTTATGGCAATTGCGGTTTGGCCGATGCTCTTTGCATGCTCGATTAAAGGCTGGATGCGGCAGGCGCCGTCCAGCAGGCTGTATTCGGTATGAACATGAAGGTGAACGAAATCAGGCATAGTGATATTCCGTTTCTCCGGCAGGATGCGCCGCCGGGCGGTTTGGTTGGTTAATCGCTGTCCGCTATTTCGATAAGGCGACGCAGGCGGCCTGCGAGGCCGGGACGGGATACAGGCGGATTTGCAAGCTCGCAGAGTTCGCTGAGCGACATCTCGGGATTGTCGATGCGCAGCCGCGCGGTGTCGCGCAGAGGCTGAGAAAGCGATTCCAGCCTGCAGCTTGACTGCAGTTTTTCTATGGCTTCGAGCTGGCGGGCGGCGGCATCGACCGTTTTGCCGAGGTTTGCCGTGTCACAGTTCACTTTACGGTTGACCTTGTTGCGTAAATCCCGCTCAACTTTTTTAAGCATAAGACTCATGGCCGATTGCGTGGCGCCGGCAGTAGAAAGAAAGTCCTCAATCATGACGCTGTCCTTGTAATAGAGAACATAGTTGCCGCGCCGCAAAACACTGCCGGGAGGCATGTCCATCTCGGACAGCAACGCGCTGACCTGACGCGAAACATTGAAATGAGACGTGACAAGCTCAAGATGATATCCTTTCCCCGATGCCGACACATAGCCACCCATGAGAAACGCGCCGCGGATGAATGCGTTTTTGCAGCACTCATCTTCGATAAGCGCCCTGTTCAGCTGGAGCGGCGCGTTTTTAAACGCGAGCGTAAACGCGTCGTATATCATGCCAATCTCTTGCTTTGATGTGATTTCCGACGCGTTTGATACACCCTCCACCGCAGTGACCGTTATATCGAACACCTGCTTTATCAGCATGCAGGCGCGGCGGCGCACTGCCGGATGCCCGGCCTGAAAGCGAATCCTGCCCGGCGAAAGCTGGCCGGCATACAGCAAAAGCCCAAGGCATTCCGCCAAAGCGCAGCATGGCTGCTGCGACGGTATAAGGCACAGCTCGTTTTTGATGTCGGAGGTGAATGACATGATTATTCCTCCTGAAGCATGATGTCGTCGAACTCGCCAAAGCGCCCGTATCTTGGAGCGAGCGCGCGGCAAGTATCCATGACACTGAACGCAAGACGCAGAGGGTCGTGACGCGCCAATTGACCGCTGCGCGAAAGGAGGTCGTATCCGAACAGCTTTATTCCTATTTGGGCAAAGCTCTCTTCGTCCGGCCACAGCGGTTCGCTTCCCTCCAGCGCATACCTCGCAAGCAGGCGCTTGTGCGCAAGGCGGGTGTTGAAGATGCAGGCGTCGATTATATCTCCACCGGCGTGGGCATTAATTTCATGCGCGTGACGTACGGCGGAATAGCGCTCGGTTTCGCCGTCCTGCGTCATTATGTTTAGGATGTAAAGCTTTATGGCTTGCGTGTCGCGCAGCGCTTCGGACACGCCGCCGACGAGCAGGTTTGGTATAATACTTGTGTACAGGCTGCCGGGGCCGAGGATGACGACATCGGCATCGTATATTGCCTCGACTACCTGCGGCAGCGCAACGGCATTTCCCGGCGTCAGCGACACGCGCTCGATATTAAGCGCGCTGCCCTTTTGGGCGGCGGTAATCGCCGTTTCGCCGATGACGGTTGAGCCGCCCTCGAAATGAGCCATTAGGTTTATATTTGCAGTGGTGACCGGCAGAACCTGCCCCGTGACAGCGAGTATGCTGTTCATGCTGGCAACCGCCTGCTCAAATGAGCCGTATATCTCGTATAAAGCGAGCAAAACAAGATTGCCAAAGCTCTGCCCGGCCAGTGTGCCGTCAGTAAAGCGATGTGCGAGCAGCTTTTCCATTGTGTTGCTTGTGTTGGCAAGCGCTAGAATACAGTTTCGTATGTCGCCGGGGGGCAGCATGCCGAACTCTCGCCTCAGCTTGCCGCTTCCGCCTCCGTCGTCGCTGACTGTGACGATGGCGGTAATATTGTCGGTGTATTCCTTAAGCCCAAGCAGCAGCGTTGACAGGCCGCTTCCGCCGCCGATGACTGTAACACGTCTGCCTGCCGCGCGGGCAAGCTTGCGCAGCTCGGTATTGTAATCAATATCCATCAGATGTCGAGCTTGTTAACATCGCGGTGCCGGATAATTGTATCATGGCCGGCCGCCTCAAGGTCCTGCTGCAGGCGTCTGCCAATCGAAACCGAGCGGTGATGCCCGCCGGTACAGCCTATCGACACGATTAGCGAGGTTTTACCCTCGCGTATGAATTGCGGAATGAGAAACTCGAGCATATCGAAAAGGCGCCGGCTGAAGCTTTCGGCTATCGGGCTTTGGAAGACATAGTCGTAAACATCCTTGTCGTTGCCGGTCTTGTCACGCAGCTCGGGTATATAAAACGGGTTTTGCAGAAAGCGGATGTCAAACACGAGGTCGGATTCGTGCGGGATACCGTATTTAAAGCCGAACGTGTTGATGCTGATTATCATAGCTTTTTTGCCGCCGTCCTCGGCAAACAGGTTCCTCATGTGACGCTTGAGGTCGCTTGTCGAAAACGCGGTGGTGTCAATAAGATAATCGGCGCGCTTCTTGACGGTCTCCATGCGTTCGCGTTCCTCGCTGACAGCGGTTTGAAGCCCCTTGCCGAATGTGTCGAGCGGATGTCGACGGCGCGTCGTTTTATAGCGGTTAATCAACTCGTCGTCCATGCAGTCCAGAAACAATATCTTGCTTTCGATGCCGCTGATACGCATCTCGTCAAGGGTAGTGAACAACGTGAGAAAATCCGTGTCGCCGCGTATATCGACAACAAAGGCGACTTTTTTATACTTTGCCGAACTGTCGCGAAACAGCTCCGCAAACCGTGGTATCAGTGCTGCCGGCATATTGTCGACACAGTAGTAGCCGACATCCTCCAGCACGTCTACGGCGTGGCTTTTCCCTGCGCCGCTCATACCTGAAATGATAAGACAGTTCATTTCGTTACCCCCTTTGTTATCTGTTAACCGGCTTGTCCCAATAAATACATGTTGACTATGCTGAAATACTCGCGCACATAGCTGTTTAGCGGCGTCAGAAAAACCCGCGGTATAGGCGCGCCAAGCGTCTGAACGTCAAGCCCCATTCCGCCGGCTATTTTTTTGGCACGGAAGAGGTGAAATGAGTTGCTAAGTACGGCGATTCGCCCGCCAAGGCTTTGGCTTTCGATTATTTGCTTTGAATAGAGCAGATTCTCGTATGTCGAGCTTGAGCGCGATTCCTCGATTATACGGGACTCGGCAATTCCGCGGCCAAGCAGGTATGACTTCATGGCGGCAGATTCAGATATATCTTCATCCGGCCCCTGGCCGCCGGAGACAATAACCGTGCAGTCCGGATAAGCTTCCAGATATTCCGCGGCCAGCTTCATCCGTGAATAAAGAACCTGCGACATTTGACTTCCGTGAAGACCGGCACCGAGGACAATCAGGCAGTCGGCCGGTTGCGGTTCGCCCTTTTGCCAGCCGGATACTATAAGGCACTCGATGACAATAAAGCTGACCAAACCGACCAGAATCAGGAAAAATGTAACGATACGGACGGCTTTGACGAGGCGTTTGACCGCAGGGCGGCGATACAGCATGAACAGCACTGCGCAAAACGACGCGAGGAAGCACAAAAGAGAGATAATTAACATCAAAAAGCCGATGCCGATGACAAAACGGCTGACTATCGCGAAGAACAGGCCGGCAGTGAGGCAGACCGCGAAGACAGGTTTTGCGTATTTCGTGAGGTTCATTTGACTTCCTTTCGGGTTAGGGTTCAGCCGAGCAAGCGAACTTCACGCTCGAGCGAGATGCCGAACGCGCGTTGAACCGTTTGCTCTATATGATCCATGACAGCCAGCACGTCGGCGCAGGCGGCCCCGCCGCGGTTGATGATGAACCCGGAGTGCTTAAGCGAGACCTGAGCGCCGCCGACAGTGTAGCCTTTTAGGCCGCAGTCCTCAATCAGCTTGCCGGCAAAGTGGCCGGGAGGCCGTTTGTAGACACTGCCGGCGCTTGGATACTCCAGCGGCTGCTTTTCGCGGCGCTGCCTTGCGAGCAGCTCCATCTGATTGGCTATTTCGGCGCCGACGCCGGGGGTGAGCTTGAATGAGGCCTCGGTGACAATCAACGCGGGGTTATGCCTGTATATGCTGTCGCGGTAGGCGAAGCAGTGGTCGGCGTTTGTCAGCGTCACCTCACCTCCTGCGTACATTGCATCAACACATGTGCTGCTGACAAGGCAGTCTGAGATTTGTCCGCCGTATGCGCCGGCGTTCATATACACTGCCCCGCCGACCGTGCCGGGGATACCGTGAGCAAACTCGAGCCCGGTAAGCCCCAGCTTGCAGGCATAGCTTGCAAGCTGGGCGAGGGTCATTGAAGCCGGGGCGGTTATTATGCCGTGTTCGAACGACGGCTCGGCGTGTTTAAGCTTGATTATAAGCCCCGGAAAACCGGAATCTGACGCCAGAATATTGCTGCCGTTGCCAAGGAGAAATACAGGTAAATCAAGCTGCGCCGCAAGGCGCGTCAGCCCTGCGAGCTGAGGCGGCTCTGCGTGCGCGACGTAGCGCGCCGCACCGCCGATGCGGAACGTGGTCAGCTGCGACAGCGGCTGGTTTTCGAGCAGCTCGACACGGTGTTCGCGAGCGTAGCTGACGACACGGTCAGGCATGTGGTATCCTCCAAATATTGATTATCGCAAAGCCGGGTATATGCCCTGCCCGTGCATTTTTGCCAGAGCGGAGGCGACACTGTCACGGTCCTCCCTGTATGTGACGCCCAACCACTGTGAATCGGTTTCAATCATTTTTACCGATGATCGTCTGTGAGTGATAAGGCCGTCTATAAAAGCGGGCAGATAGAACTCTTTTTTCAGCGGGTCGCCATCCGAATCAAGGAAATCCTTAAACGCGGACTCGAGCAGAGGAACAATGCTGTCATGAAGCCCCCAGACGTTCATGGAGACGATTGTTTCACCGTCGAGCGAGCAGCTTTTTCCGTTTTCTTTATATTCTATGCCGCCGTTTGGCGTTTTAACGATCTGTGTGCGCTCGGTGACCGCCTGCAGCATTCCATCCTTGACACGGCACACGCCGCGAGAGACGCTGTCGCTTTCGCTGAGGGTATTTTTAAGGCGATAGCCTACCATGCAGGAGAGTGAGGGGGAAACATCGGTTGTGAGAAAGCTATAAAGATGGCGGAATGCGTCACGGCCGAAGAAATCATCCGCCCCGACAACCCCGAACACGCCGTTTATATTGTGACGCGCGGCGTAGAGCGCGTGACCCGTCCCCCACGGTTTTACCCTGCCCTCGGGTACAAACATGCCCTCAGGTAAATCACCCGGTGACTGGAAAGCGAATGATATATCCGATATGCCGCATATTGACGGCGTGAACATCTCGCTGAACAGCGGTTCAAGCTCACGCCTGATGACGAACACGAGACGGTCGAACCCGGCGCTGCGGGCATCATAGATTGCGTAGTCCATCATATTTTCCCCGTTCGGGCCGATGGTATCGAGCTGCTTTAAGCCGCCGTATCGGCTGCCGACCCCGGCGGCGAGTATAACAAGTGTGGGCATGGCGATAATACCTCTTTATACATCAATAATAAAAGTACTAAGTACACTATTTCATTATACTATGAGGCGGGAAAAATATCAATAAACGGGTTGGAAAAAGGATTTCAACATGAGGTGCGCGTATGTTGGCATAGTTGATTTGAAGTGCCGGCGGGGGTATAATAAAAAAAAGAGACCGCACGACACACCAGGAGGTATATATGAAACGAATACTTGCTACACTTATGTTTATGATTTTGCTTGCGGGATGCACGCCGGGAGCGGGGACAACTTCGCCTGATGAGGGGTCCTCCGCCCCGACGGAGACGACGACGCAGCCTCAGCCGGCTGAGCCGTCCACCACAACGAAGACCGAATCAGATGAGGCGCAGTACGCCGTTGAGAGTGAAATTGTGATAAACCCGGGTGATTGGCAGCTGCCGGGTACATTGTCAATGCCGCGGGGCGACGGTCCGTTCCCTGTTGTAATATTTGTCCACGGCTCGGGACCGGCCGACAGGGATGAGACTGTCGGCAAGCAGAAGCTGTTTAAGGACCTTGCCGAATATTTGGCGAAACGGGGAATCGCGTGTTTGCGCTATGACAAGCGGACATATATATATCAAACAAAGGCCGTTAGCGATGTCAACCTGACGGTCAAGGAGGAGACAATCGACGACGCGCTGTATGCGGCGGCGCTGGTCAAGACAATAGAGGGTATTGATTCCGGCAAAGTATTTATTGCAGGGCACAGCATGGGAGGATACCTTATTCCGAGAATATGTGCGGCTGACACCGAAGATGATGTGGCCGGATATATCTCACTTGCAGGCTCGGCGAGGCCGATGAGCGAGCTTCTTCTTGAGCAAATCGATTATGCGCTGTCGCTTGAGGCGTCATTGACCGGAGACCAAAAAGCGGCGTACAGGAAACAATATTCCGACGCTGTGGATATGGTAAACGCTCTTACCGAGGATGACCGCGGCAGCGCAAAGGCATATATGGGCGCGTATGCGACATACTGGCTGGATTTAGCGGCCTATGACCCGATTGTCGAGGCAGAGAATGTTGATAAACCGGTGCTTTTCTTGCAGGGAGGGCATGACTATCAGGTGACAATGACAGATTTTGAATTGTGGAAGACGGCGTTTTCCGGCAATTCTCTTGCGGTATTTACCGACTTCCCGACACTGACGCATACATTTTGCGAAACAGAGGGTATGGGAAAGCCAACGGACTATAACACATACGCCAGAGTGGATGAACGAGTCGCCGACGCCATTGCCGATTTTGTGAAAAAGTAGCCTAAAATAAAAAACGGAGCGGGGCGACTGCCCTGCTCCGTTTTTTATTTTAGGCATATACTTATTGCTGATGTGCTTCAATCTGCGCTTTGACCATCATGTCCTTGACCTTCATCAGACGCGTGATGTTGCCGCGCTCGTTTTCCTCCAGCTTCATGGCGATATACTTGATTGTCTCCTCAAGCTGCGGAATCATGACATATTCGAGCGCGTTGACGCGGCGGCGGGTTTTTTCAATCTCCTCCGCCAGCAGCTTGACGCTCTTTTCCACCTCGGCGAGGCGGAGCATTTCGTCCAATACTTTTTGCAGGCGAAGTACGGAATCGTCAAGCTCGGCAGGAGTATTGGCGAAGCCGTACGGGAATATATCGCCGGCGTCGTCTGTCGATGTGGTGACCGCATAACGCGGCACGTTGACCGACATGATGTTTTTATAGCTCAACTCGATAGAAATGCTCTGCTTAGGGTATAGAAAGCTCTGTTCAAGCATACCGGCCGGCAACAGTGCCGAAGAAGCCGCGAAGCCGTGATATGACTCGACGAGAGCCGCTTCGACACTGTGGCGTAAGTCTCTGTTGAGATATACAAGGTCGAGGAACTGCTTCATCAGCTCGTCGCGCTTGTCTTTGAGCAGTTTGTGGCCGCGGACAGCGGTTTTTAATCGCCGTTTAAGCCGCGTAAGCTCCATCCTGGTGGGGTTTACCGCGAGCCTTGCCATGAAGAGAGCCCTCCTTACTTGTTGGGATGATACTTTTCGATATACTCCGGCTTGATACGCTTCAGCTCGCCGACAGGCAGTATAGACAGCAGCTGCCAGCCGAGGTCAAGAGTCTCCTCAATAGTACGGTTGTTGTCGTACCCCTGCGAGACATATTTAGATTCGAACTCATCAGAGAACTTGGCGTACAGCTTATCGGTATCGGTAAGTGCGGCTTCGCCGAGTATCGTCATCAGCTCTTTGGCCTCCTTGCCGCGGGCGTAGGCGGCAAACAGCTGGTTCATTGTATTCGCGTGATCCTCACGCGTCTTGCCGGCGCCGACGCCCTTGTCCTTAAGCCTGGAAAGTGAGGGCAGGACATCAATCGGCGGTGTGAGGCCTTTGCGATACAGCTCGCGGGAGATGATTATCTGCCCCTCGGTGATATAGCCGGTGAGGTCGGGAATCGGGTGGGTTTTGTCGTCTTCAGGCATCGAAAGTATAGGAATCATTGTGATTGAGCCCTTTTTGCCGAGCAGACGGCCGGCGCGTTCATACATCGTTGCAAGGTCGGTGTACAAATAGCCGGGATATCCGCGGCGGCCGGGGACCTCCTTACGAGCGGCTGAAACCTCGCGCAGAGCCTCGGCGTAGTTTGTGATGTCGGTGATGATGACAAGCACCTGCATATCAAGCTCGAAAGCGAGATACTCGGCGGCGGTCAGCGCCATACGCGGCGTTGAAATACGTTCGATAGCCGGGTCGTTTGCAAGGTTCATGAATAGTACGCTTCGCTCGATAGCGCCGGTCCGTGTGAAGTCCGAGACGAAAAAGTCGGCCTCTTCAAATGTAATGCCGACGGCGGCAAATACGACGGCAAACTTGCTGTCACCTGTAAGCACCTTCGACTGCCTTGCTATCTGCGCCGCAAGCTGAGCGTGCGGCAGGCCGGAGCCGGAAAATATAGGCAGTTTTTGACCGCGGACAAGGGTGTTGAGCCCGTCAATGGCAGAAACACCTGTCTGGATAAACTCATTTGGGTAGTCGCGCGCGGCGGGGTTCATCGGAGTGCCGTTAATATCGCGGCGCTGGGTTGCCAGTATCTCGGCGCCGTCGTCCTTCGGGCGGCCCATGCCGTCGAACACGCGGCCAAGTATATCGGGCGAGACGCTCAGCTCGATGCTTCGTCCGAGGAAACGAACCTTTGACTGGGCGAGATTGATGCCGGCGGATGCCTCGAACAGCTGGACAAGCGCGTTGCTGCCGTTCATTTCAAGTACGCGGCAACGGCGGACGTCGCCGTTTTGAAGCTCGATTTCACCGAGCTCGTTATATGCGACACCCTCGACATCTCGCACGAGCATAAGCGGGCCGGCGACTTCCTGTATTGTGCGGTATTCCTTAATCATGCGACGTCACCTCCTGCAGACTGATCGAGCTGCTCGGTCATCTCTTTCTCGATATCGGCAAAAACGTCCTTATATTTTTCCTGCGGGACATCCTTTGCACGGCCGATACGGTCGCGCGCGGCGATGGAGAACACTTTTTTCATCGGGGCACCCGCTTTAAGAGCTTTTTGAGCAAGCTTGTTATATGTCAGTATAAGGCGCATAAGCGCAAACTGCTTGTCGAGTGAACAGTAGCTGTCTGTGTCGCTCATCGCGTTCTGCTGCAGGAAGTCCTCGCGCAGAATCTGCGCAGTTTCCATGACGAGACGGTCTTCGGGGCCGAGGGCATCAACGCCGACAAGCTTGACGATTTCGTCGAGTTCGCTCTCCTTTTGCAGAAGCTGCATTGCCTCGTTGCGCTGAGTCATAAAGCTGTGGCTGATATTGTCATCATACCATGAGGACAGCCTGTCGAGATACAGCGAGTACGAGTTTAGCCAGTTTATCGCCGGGAAGTGACGGCGGTAGGCCAGCGAACTGTCGAGGCCCCAGAACACCTTTGTTATACGAAGCGTAGCCTGGGAGACCGGCTCGGAGATATCACCGCCCGGCGGCGATACAGCGCCAATTGCGGACAGGGCTGCTTCACGATATTCGCTGCCGTTGACGACAACGCGGCCTGCGCGCTCGTAAAACTGCGCGAGACGCGAGCTGAGGTATGCGGGATAGCCCTCTTCACCGGGCATCTCCTCAAGGCGGCCGGACATCTCGCGCAGCGCCTCGGCCCAGCGGGATGTTGAGTCGGCAATGACGGCGACCGAGTAACCCATGTCGCGGTAATATTCGGCTATTGTAATGCCGGTGTAGACCGAAGCTTCGCGCGCGGCAACGGGCATATCGGATGTGTTGGCGATTAAGACCGTGCGCTTCATCAGGCTCTCGCCTGTTCTCGGGTCGAGCAGCTCAGGGAACTCGCGCAGAACGTCGGTCATCTCGTTGCCGCGCTCTCCGCAGCCGATGTAGACGACGATGTCAACATCGCTCCACTTTGCGAGCTGATGCTGTGTGACGGTCTTGCCGCTTCCGAACGGGCCGGGGATGGCGGCAGTGCCGCCCTTTGCTATCGGGAACAGCGTGTCGATGATTCTCTGGCCGGTGATCATCGGGATATCCGGCGCGATTTTGGATTTGTACGGACGCTCGACACGAACCGGCCAGCGCTGAAGCATTGGAAGCTCGACAAGTGTGCCGTCATCTTTCTTGATAACAGCAATGATTTCAGTCACTGTAAAGCTGCCTTGCTTTATATCAGCAACCTCACCTTTAACGCCGTTGGGAACGAGGACGCGGTGCGTGACAACGATGGTTTCCTCGACCGTGCCAAGCACATCGCCGGGAATCACCTTGTCGCCGGGTTTGCACACGGGGACAAAGTCCCACTTCTTTTCGCGGTCGACAGCCGGAACCTCGACACCGCGCGTGATAGTGTTGCCGACGAGCTCGCGTATCTTTTCGAGCGGGCGCTGAATGCCGTCGTATATTGTAGTGATGAGACCTGGCGCCAGTTCGACGGAAAGAGGAGCGTGCGTTGTCTCGACGGCATCGCCGGGGGCGATGCCGGATGTCTCCTCATAAACCTGAATGGAGGCGTTACCGCCGCGCATTTCGATAATCTCCCCGATCAGCCGCTGCTTGCCTACGCGAACGACGTCAAACATGTCGGCATGCTCCAGCCCGGAGGCGACTACAAGCGGGCCGGCAACCTTAACTATTTTTCCGTTGTTCATATATGTATCCATTTCTCCGGCGATAATTAGACTTAAAAGCGCGCGCCGCGCCGCCCTCGCCGGAGAGCGGTGCGTCATTATGCTAATCCCTGTCCCGCAGGATATCGGCGCCTACGGCGCGTTCGACGGCCTTGTGCATTTCGCGATCGCCGATGCCAAGGCTGCCATCCTTTGACGGAATGGGTATGATAGCGCATTCAGGATTTTCAATGTATCCGGCAATCTCTTCCGGAATAAGCGCGGCGAGCTGCTCGGTGATGTATACGACGGCATGGGCGCTGACCGCCAAGGATTTAAGCGCGGAGGCCGCTTCCTCGGCTGACTGAGCGACGACCGTAGCCAGGCCAAGAGCGCGGAAGCCCATGACGGTTTCGCGGTCTCCAATTACTGCTGCTTTATACATAGTAGCCGAACCTCAGCCTTTCCATAATCGTCTGCTCGCTGTGGCCGGCCGCCCTGCCGGCAAGGATTATGCGAACCGATGTAAGCTCGTTTTCGACAAGCAGCAGGTATGTGATAACCTGTGCCTCGCCGAACGGAATAAATCTGGATGATTTAAGATATTCGAGAAGAGCGTTGTCACACGCTTTGTCAAGCGCTGCCAGAGGGCCATTTTCTTTGATTGACTCGACGGCGCAGCGTGATGCGTCGCGCAGCGGCGTGTGGTAGAACAAACCGGCCAGCGATTCGGCAGACGGATTAACGGACAGCTCTTCGGGGGAAACTTTGCCGCCGGCCACAAGCGAGCGCTTGAGGTAATCGTAACCTTTGCCGGTAAGCAGAGCCCGTGTTGTGATGCGCAGATTGGCGCAATCGGCCATCAGACTGACATAACCCTGAAGAAATGCGCTGTTTACCTTGACGGCAAGCTGCATCATATGAACAAGCATGGCCTTATCCAAAAGGATATCGCTGAGCTGCGGGTCACGCGTGCGGGCAAGCGTGTCGTGCGCTTCGATTGCGGCGTCGTACATGACCTGCGGCAGATCGTCTTGCGCTTTGTCACGAAGAGCGGCCACCATTTTGGCGGATGGAACAGTACCGGCATCGGTCAGCAGATGCGCACAGTTGATGCCTTGCGCCTCGGCCTTGATGATGGATTTGATGTTATGATAGTCGTATTTGAGCCTGAAAATATCGATTATGCCTGTGTCGGGCGCGTAACGGTACAGCAAGTCGAGCATCTCTTGCCTTCTTGCAGAGATTGCGCGTTCGAGTGAGTCGAGCCTGTCGGGCTCAACATCCTGCCATCCGTTTTCGCCGAGAATCTTCAGAGCTTCGTCATCTGTTTTTGCCGATGCCATGCGGGAGAGCTTTTCGCGGCTGAGCATGTTTTTTTCAAGCACTTTAAGCCGTGTGCTGATGTAGAGATAGTCGGTATCTTTTATTTTTTTTGCCACTATCTCACGCCCCCTTGCCAAAAAGGCAGGTGGCCACCTCGCCGGATATCTCCTCCTGCAGCATCCTTATACTGACTTCCAGCGCACAGTTTATTTCGACCTTGCCGCGGCGTATAACAAGCCCGCCTCTAATCGCGGCAGTGTCGGAAGACAGGGTGAGGTCGGTGTTTGGCGCCAGCTTTTTTGCGGATTTGAGTACGCTTTCGCCGCATGCGGCAAGGTCGCGCGCGCTAAGCAGCAGCTCGCCCGGTTGGCCGTCGGCACATGCGTTTGCCGCAAGTTTTGCCAGCAGTTCAACATATTCGTCCTGCGGCAGCGCAAGCAGATGCTCGAGCGCTTTGTCAAACGCCGACTGAATCAATGCCTGCTTTTCGGCTGAAATTATTTTTCTGGTCTCCATGGCGGAATTGAGCCGAGCCTTCTCCTCGATGTCGGCGACCTTTGCGCTGCCGGCTTTGCGGATAATGTCAAGCTCGGCGTCCGCCTTCGCGCGGCCGTCGGCCTCAATCCGCTGAGCCTCACGGCCCGCTTCCTCAAGGATTAGCCGGGCTTTTTCCTTAGCCTCGTCCAATATCCTGTTGGAGATGTTCTCGATTCCGTTCATACCTCAACCCTCACAGATTGGGAATCTGGAATATGGCAAGAACAGAAATCAGCAGGGACAAAACGGCATAGGTCTCGACGAGACCGGCACTGATAACGCCCTTCATCGATTCTTCGGGCTTTTTGGCAAC
>JAVBMB010000016.1:0-2567 GCA_031552995.1 Oscillospiraceae bacterium | reverse complement strand
GACCCGGCATCCCGGCAGCTTTGTTTGTATTTTTCCAATTGTTTTGGCGGCGGTTGCCGAGCGCGCTCATATGGTGTATAATGTCCGCATGGCGCGCCGTACTTTTACAGGCGCGCAACGCAATAGAGAAAGTGAGGGAACCGGCATATGATTTTGATAAAAAACGGCAATGTCTATCTGGGCTCAGGCGAGAAGCGTTCCGGCTGGGACATCCTGTGTGACGGGGATGTAATCAAGGCGGTGGGTCAGGGCCTGCAGGCCGCCCCCGGCGCCGAAGTCATTGACGCCGCCGGCATGGATGTATACCCCGGTTTCGTGCTTGGCCTGTGCTCCGTCGGCATCATGGCCTTTTCCGAAGCGTTCGACATGTGGGATCTCAACGAGACCTCCTCGCCTCTTGCGCCGCAGATGGACGTTCGCCACGCATTCGACCTGCGCGAGCTTAAGCTTCAGCGCTTCGGCCGTGCCGGCATCACATCCTACGGCCTGAGCCCGGGTATCAAGAATCTGCTCGGCGGCCAGATATCGCTGATACATGTCGACGGCAGCCACACCGCGGACGTATTCCTGGCCGAGCGCATCGCGCTGAAAGGCAACTACACAAAGACCGTCAAGGATACATTCGGTAAAAAGGCGGCGCCGCAGACCCGTATGGCCATGTTCCAGATGCTTGACGAGGCGTTCCGCGCCGCAAAAGAGTACATGGGCAAAAAAGAGAAGGACTGGGACGCCGGCAAGGAGGCCATTTGCCGCGCTCTTAACAGGGAGATACCGTTTGTTGTAAACGCGAACACACAGGGAGAGATAGAAAGCGTCATTGAGCTGGGCAAAAAATACGACCTGGATATGGTCATTTGCGGCGCTTACGGCATAAAGAACTGCGCCGATGTTATAATCGAGCGCGGCTGGCAGGTCTTCCTCGGCGACGCGAACAACATGATAATCGGGGCAGAGTGCGATATGCGCCATGAGGACTTTGTCGAGCTGTACCGCAAGGGCCTTAAGCTGTCGCTGTTCTGCTCGGGCGACGAGGGCTATGCCAACGCCTACGAGCAGCTGTGGTGGGTGGCGGCGCAGATGTATCGCGCCGGCGCCACAGGCGACGAGATAATAGATATGATAACGATAAATCCGGCAAAAGCGCTTCGCGTCGACGGCCTCGTCGGTTCGCTTCAGCCGGGCAAGCAGGCCGATATCACTGTCTGCCGCGGCAACCCCGCCGTGCGGTTCGACAATTTTGTGGAGCACACTATTGTCGCCGGGCGCCATTTCTTCGCAAGGGAGGGCAAATGACATGCTGCTTATAAAAAACGCCACGATATATACAATGGATAACGACCGCGTCATAGAAAACGGCGATATCCTGATTGAAGACGGCAAGATAAAGCAGGTAGGCACCAATATAACCTCGCCCGGCGCCGAGGTTATCGACGCCGCCGGCAAATACATAACGCCCGGCCTTATCGACGCGCACACGCACGCCGGCGGCTTTGCGCTGTCAAGCCCCGACCTGAACGAGATAACCGACCCGACAACTCCGCATCTGCAGGCGATTCACGCTATCGACATCCACGACAAATCCTTCTCGATAATCCACAAATCGGGGATAACCGCAAGCTGCTTCATCCCGGGAAGCGCAAATGTTATCTGCGGAACCGGCTTTGTGGCCAAAACCGCCGGCAAAAACAGCATATACGAACTGTCTATCCTAAACCCCGCCGTGATGAAATGCGCGATGGGCGGCAACCCGAAGGGATGCTACGGCAAGCAGGGAAAGGAACCCGCGACGCGCATGGGTATAGCGAGCATATTCCGCCAGACGCTTAGAAAAGCCAAGGACTATATGGAGAAAAAAGAGGCCGCCGCCGGCGACAGCGAAAAGCTGCCGCCCTACGACGCCAAGTGCGAGGCGCTGATTCCGGCGCTGAAACGCGAGATACCGCTGAAAGTTCACAGCGAGCAGTTTGACATGCTGACCGTCATCGAGATAGCCAAGGAGTTCAATTGCGATTATACTATAGAGCATGGCTGGGCTTGTAATCTGTACGCCGATGAGCTTGTCGCCGGCGGCGGCAGCGTCATGTTCGGCCCGATAGGAATACCGGAGGGGTACGGCGAACTTACCGGCGGCGACGTCGGGTTCCTAAAGCAGCTGGACGACCGCGGCCTCAATGTCTGCATCATCACAGACGGGCCTATTTGCGGCCCCGACGTGCTTCTTATATCCGCCGGGGAGGCCGTGCGGTACGGTGTAGAGCATATGCGCGCGCTGCGCATGGTGACTGTCAACCCCGCCGTGGGGCTCCGCGTCGACGACCGCATCGGCAGCCTGAAGCCGGGAAAGGATGCCGACCTTGTTATTTGGAGCGCCATCCCGGCGCTGGAGACTGCGGCGAAGGTGCTGACGACCGTTATCGACGGCAAAATAGTATACAGCGCCGACTGAGCGCGGAAAATATCAAAATAACGAATGCTGCCCGGCAGACGCCGGGCAGCATTCTTAGGCTGTCAAAGAAAGGTGTTCAGGTTTTTTGCATAAAAAGTAACGTGATTAAAAAGTTCCAAAA
>JAVBMB010000062.1:0-40975 GCA_031552995.1 Oscillospiraceae bacterium | reverse complement strand
TCCTGCATCATGCGTGATGCAAGCACAGACGCCTGTTCAAGCGTCTCGGCGCTCTGAATCGTCGCGAAGCGGCCGTCGAGCCGCAGGCACGGCGTGGGCAGCCATGTGTCCTTGATAACCGTCACCTTGACTGTTATGCGTCCGGCGCACTCGAGGCCGCATATCATAACCTCGCCGTCGCCCATCAGCGCGTGGATATCGCCCATAGACAGCAGCGCGCCCGGCGTGTTGACCGGCAGATACAGCGTGGAGCCCTGAACAATCTTTTTGCAGTCCATATTCCCCCCGTGCTCGCGCGGGGTAACGGTCGGTATCACCTCGCCTTCGGGCGCGGTGCCTATGACACCTATCATCGGGCGCAGCTGAAGCTCGAGCATGTCGTTAAACTTGACGGTCGTGCCGGTCAGGTCATATTGGCGCACCTGACGCTCCTTCATGTTGTGCTGGAACGCGCCGCTTTTAAGCGACACGCGCATCAGGCCGGTTTTGGCGAGTGTGATGTCGACAATCTCCACCTTGAGGATATCGCCTTTCTCGGCCCCCTCAATAAAAAGCGGCCCCGTGGCGGGGTTTTCCAGCGCCGACGCCTGGTCGATGACGCTGCCGTCGCCTTGCAGGCGGTCGTCATAGCAGTCCCTTGTCTCAAAGACCGCGGTGTCGCCGCTGGCGCATCTGGCGGCTGGCGGGTTTTCGCACCCAAGCGCGCTTGTAACATAATCTCTTGTGATGACTGTCATACTATAATCCTCCACATCTGCGTATATTTGTATTTTATACTTCCTAGAGTTTGCCTGCCTTGCCGCGCGGCAACGAAGCCGACGACAGCAGATTGCCCTCGAACGTGAAGCTGAGGCGCGACTTCTCCCTCTTCCGCTTAAGCGCAAGCGATATCATTCTGTCCAGCAGAGCCGAAAACGAAAGGCCGGTGTGCTGCCACAGATAAAACGCCAGAGAGCCGGGTATCGTGTTGATTTCATTCACCCACAGCTGCATCGTCTCGGCGTTAAGCAGAAAATCAATCCGCGCGACGCCTGCGGCGTCGATGGCCTGAAACGCTTTGACGGCAAGCACGCGCACCTGCTCGGTAAGTTCGCCCGGGATATCGGCCGGGATGCGCCTGGAAAGAGAGCTCATACCGGAGCCCTTTGCGGCGGAATCCTTTGCGCCCTTGCCGCCGCCCTTGTATTTATCCTCGAAGCTAAGCAACTCACCGTGGCGCGCCGGTTCTTCGCATACGCTCGCCTCGGCGTGTTCGCTGTCTCCCAGAACAGAGCAGTTTATCTCGCGCAGAGGCTCGACGGCGCTTTCGCATATGGCAAACATCGAATATGCCAGCGCGTCCTCGATTGAGGCATAGAGCGTCTCGGCGTCCCGCGCAAGCGAAATGCCGACGCTGGAACCGGTGTTATGAGGCTTGACAACGACAGGCAGGCCCAATTTTTCGGTGACCTCGGCTATTACGTCCTGCGGCGAGGCAAAAAAAGCGGCTTTTGCCACCTTGACGGCGGGCAGGCAGGGCACGCCGGCCTGCGCAAACAGCGCCTTCGTCACCCATTTGTCCATGCCGCTGCCCGAGGCGGTAACGTCGCAGCCGGCATACGGCAGCTCAAGCAGCTCGAACATCGCCTGCATAATGCCGTCTTCGCCGCCCGTGCCGTGGAATACCGGCAGAGCGACGTCGATGACGCCGACGGTGTTGTCACCAAATTTCAAGCGTTTGCGGCGAAGCATGACGGCATCGGGGCCGCGTCGCTGAAAATCAACCTGCGTTGCGCAAGCAAGCATGGCCGGGATATCGCGGTAGCTTTCGATTTCGCTGAGCGCCGCGCCGGTGTAAAAATCATTTTCTTTTGTGACATATACAGGTACAGGCTGGTATTTTTCGGTGTCAAGCGCGGCAAGCGCTTGCATACCGGATATCACCGACACCTCGTGCTCGACGCTTTTTCCGCCGAAAAACACACCTACTCGCGTTTTCATAGCAATCACTCCCATTCGCGCTCCGGCGGAACCGGTCAATACAGGTCGGGCAGGTCATTAAGCAGCAGCACAAACTTGTCTGCGCCGGGCAAGGCGCGCGCGTGTGCCATTGCGGCGCCAAGGTCATCGGCTTCAAAAAGCCCGGCGGGGGTGATGCCCTGTTCTCGCGCGCCCTGCGCGACGTCGGCGCCGTGGCGGCCGACGGTTATAATACAGTCGCACACACTCGCCGCGTGACGGCCAAGCGCAATATTGCACTCGCGCTCGCGCTCGCCAAGCTCCACAAGCCCGGGCGTTATCACTATTTTTGTCCCGGCGCACATCGCAAGCGTGTCCAGCGCGACGCGCGCCCCCTCGGGGTTCGAGTTATATGCGTCGTCGATTATAGACATCGCACCGGCGCGTATAAGCTGAAGCCGGTGCGGAGCCGGCTGAAGCGCGCGAACAGGCGCGCTGAGCTTCGCCATAGGGATACCCATACTGTGCGCGACGGCTATCGCGCCCGTCAGGTTCTGCACAGTGGCGGTGCCGAGCAGCTTTGTCGTAAACCGGCAGCTCTCGCCGCCCGGCGCCGTGACTGTGAACGACGAACCGGCGGCGCTTATCGCGATATCGCCGGCGCGGTAGCCGGTGCTGTTTGCGCTGCCGTAAAACACCGTGCCGGATGTGTAGTTTTGCGCCGCGGCTATCTCGCTGTCGGCGTTGACGAAAAGCTTGCCGCCGCAGGAACACAGCCAGTCATAAAGCTCCAGCTTTGTCTCGGTGATTGTCTGCTGCGAGCCGAATGTCTCCATATGCTGTTGCCCGATATATGTCAGCACGCCGAGTGTCGGGCGGACAAGGCGGCATATTTCGATGATGTCTCCGCGGTGACGCGCGCCCATTTCGCACAGGAATATCTGGTGTATCGGGCGCAGTCCCTCGCGCACGGCACGCACGACGCCGAGCGTCGTGTTGAAATTGCCGGGCGTCATGTACACATTGTACTCTGTGCTTAGCAGCTCGCTTAGAAAATACTTTGTCGATGTTTTGCCGTAGCTTCCCGTGATGCCGATGACGGTCAACGACGGATGAGAGCGCAGTATGTCCTCGGCCTGCCTGATGTAGCGGCCGGCGATTGCCTTTTCGGCCGGCGCGTTTATCGCGCTGTACAGCATGACAAGCACAGGCTGAAGCAAAACCACAACGCACGGCAGAAAAACCAGGATTACCGGCGGGTCGGAGCCCTTTGCCGCGGCATTAATCCACTCGTTAAGCGGTAAACTCGCCGAAATGCACCAAAAAGCGGCCGCCGTGACTATCAAGCGCTTGACGCGCGCGGTATACACAAGCGGCTTTTTGGCTTTTTTGTGGCGCAATGCAAACAAAAACGCCACAGCGCCAAAAAGCGCAAGCGGAAAAACACCACAAAGCAGCCCGGCGCAAATGACGGCAAGCGCGATTAAACGCAGCGGAGACATAACCTCACGCGCGTTAGCCCCCAGCCATGATATATATGATTTGTTCTGGTATGAACACAGCTGATACATGTGCAGCGCTCGGCGAAGCGCGG
Organism: Oscillospiraceae bacterium; assembly: GCA_031552995.1. Classification (GTDB taxonomy): domain Bacteria; phylum Bacillota; class Clostridia; order Oscillospirales; family Butyricicoccaceae; genus JAVBMB01. Next base: position 37,443 of record JAVBMB010000062.1, on the reverse strand, counting down.
TGAACGCGCAAGCCATCAGCGCAAGTGAAACCATGACGGCGTAGATAATAAACTCGGCAGCGGCAGGCATCGGCGGCCCCCCTTAAATTATAAAAATGCGTCGAGAACGGCGGAAAACTGCGGCCAGTTGTCGGTGAACGAAAAATGTCCGGCGTTTTTTATTACGGCAAGGCCAGCACCGGGGATAAGCCGCTCCATCGTCCGCCCGTGCTCAAGGGGCGTAGCCGTGTCGTGCTCGCCCCATATCAGCAGCACCTGCGCCGATATCAGCGGCATGACATCGGTAAAATCCGCCGGCAGCACATTCACCATTGTTTGGCGCATGACCGGTGACGCCGCCTTATAGTCGGCACTGGCGCGGCGGTCGCGCATGTTCCGGTAAAGCGCGCCGAACAGCGGGGAGGTCAGCTGGGATGTACCAAGCGTCTTGACAAGCTTGTAAAGGCTTTGTCCCGCGCGCTTTGCGGCAGGCGGAGCGGTGCGCACGCCGGTCGCGTCGATAAGCAGAGCTTTGCCGCACGCTACGGGACAAGCGCTGTCGCTGAGCATACTAAGCGCGATGCGCCCGCCGTGCGAGTGGCACATTATGATGCACGAGTCAAGCGACATTTTGGCGCAGAACTCAAGCGTGAAATCGACATAGTCTTTTACGGTAAACGGCCGCCCCGGCTCCGGCGTGCCGCCGACACCGGGCATATCAAAGGCAAGCACGCGATAGCCCATGTCGACGAGCTTGTCGAATATCTTGCGGTACAGCGCAATCGGCGCGGCCCACCCGTGCAAAAACAGCACGGTCTGCCCGCCGGTGCCGATATCTATATAATTTGTCTCGATTCCCATGATTTCGGCGGGCAAAATACCACCTCCGGCAGTGCAGTGCAATTATATATATTCTATCACGGATTCATATAGGCTATCAAGGAGTAATTTATAGCAGCCTTACAGCAAAAAGGGCGATACACTCGCCCTTTTTGCGCTCTCTATTCCCCACTCATAACCAGCACGCGCCGGGGCAGGCGTTCACCCGGCTACTCGACAGATATAATGTACGAGTACACCGGCTGCCCGCCGGAAATGACATTTATTTCGGCCGACGGGGCAAGCTCTTCGATTCTGCGCCGCAGCCACTCCGCCTGTTCAAACGTCGCGCCCTCGCCATAAATCACCGTGACGAACGAGGCGCCCTTTTTGCACATGCTTGAAACAAGCTTGCCCAGCGCATCCTCGGCCGTGCGCGCGTTGGCGAGCAGTTTATCCTCTTCCAGCGCAAGAAAATCGCCCTGATATATTTTTTTGCCGTCAAACTCGCTGTCGCGCGCGGCATAGGTCAGCGCGCCGGAGCGCACATTCTTTGACGCGGCGCCCATATTTGTCTCGTTCAAGTCGGCGTCGTGTTCGTCCTCGAAACTGAGCAGCGCGCTGATGCCCTGCGGCACCGAGCGCGACGGGATAACGCGCACGATTTTTTCTGAAAGCGAAGCCGCCTGCTGGCTTGCCATGATGATGTTCTTGTTGTTGGGCAGCATATATATTATTTCAGCCGGCGTTGAGTCGATGGCGCGCAGCAAATCCTCGGTCGATGGATTCATTGTCTGACCGCCCTGCACCACATTATCCACACCGAGGTCGCGGAACAGCTCGACGACGCCGTCGCCGGCGGCTACCGCGACAAAGCCGTATTTTTTCTCCGGCTCGGCTATCTTGCGCTTGCCCATGCCGGCCTGCACGGCGTCGCGGCTCTGGCGTTCAAGCTGCTCGACCATGTTTTCAATCTTTATACTGGACAGCATACCGAACCGCAGGCCCTCGGCAAGCGCCCTGTCGGGCGTATCGGTGTGTATATGAACCTTTACAAGCGTTTCGTCCTCGACGACAACGACGCTGTCGCCTATCGAGTTGAGGAAATGCTTGAACTTTTCGACGCTAACTTTTTTGTCGGTGCGCTCGGCGATGAACTCGGTGCAGTAAGCAAATGTAATTTCTTCAACATCAAATTGCGTAAAATCTGCGCCGATGGCGGTCATCGTACTCGTCTGAGTCGGCACGACCATCGCGGCCAGCTGCGCCAGCTTGCCGGACAGGGCAAGCTGGATGCCTCCGAATATGATGAGCAGACCGAATGCGCCGGCGTCGACGACGCCCGCCCGCTTAAGAACAGGGTTTTGCTCCGTCGTCTTTTCAAGTGCTTCCTTACCCGCCTCGATAATGCGCGACAGCACATATTCCGGCTCCCGGTTTTTCTTCGACGCCTTCCACGCGGCGTCGCCGCACACACGGCAGACGGTAAGCATCGTGCCCTCGGCGGGTTTCATAACCGCCTTATAGGCGGTATCGGCGCCCTCTTCAATGGCCGCGGCAAGCGCGCGGCCGTCCGCTTCGGCGGCATCTTTCAGGCTTTTGGCAATGCCGCGGAATATCAGAGATGTGATGACGCCAGAGTTGCCGCGCGCACCGCGCAGCAGCGCGGCCGATGTGACCTCAAGTGCCTTGCCGAGCGTCGGGTTTTGCAGCTTACCCAGCTCCCTGGCGGCGTTGGCCATCGTAAGCGACATATTCGTGCCGGTATCGCCGTCCGGCACGGGGAACACGTTCAGGGAGTTTATCTCCTCCTTGCGCTGCTCGACGGCAACTGCGGCGGAAATAATCATATTTTTAAACATTTCACCATCGATAATCTTTGCCATTGACCTGCCTCCTGCGGGCTTCGAACCCCTCGCCGAAACCCCTTGGTAATTTGATGCCGCTCTCAACATGGTTCGGGCTATAATAGCGCCGAAAAGCCGGGCGCCAGAATAATCAGTTCCTGATAGCGTCGATAAAAAGCGCCACCTTGCTCACCTTGATGCCGGTCAGTTTTTCGACATTGTACTGCACCGAGGTGACAATCGAGCTGCATATGGCGGGGATATTGACGCCGTAGTTGACGGCGATATGCAGGTCAAGCTCAATCAGCCCGTCGCTTGTGGGGCGCACGATTACGCCGCTTGGCTGGGCATCAAGCCGCAGCAGCTGCACAAGCCCGTCAAGCCCGCTGCGCGATGTCATCCCCTTGACGCCAAAGCAACTGCGGGTGACATCCGACGCGATGGCGGCGATGGCGTCATTCGAGATACCTATCGTACCCATATCGGTTTCAAATCGCATGTATGACCCTCCTGCCGTGTGGTGTATCGGCAGCCACGACCGTTAAAAGCATAAACTGCCACTTTAGATATATTACCACATACCTGCGTGAAATGCACGAAAAATTTAGTCTGGCTAATTAATTTTTGCTGCTAAAAGTCGGCAGTATTCCATTCTTGAATGCCGTGTGATATAATGGCATCAGCTTCAAAGACGAATATTGCGATACACAGCCTATCACCCGTAACATTTTTAGCGGAGGTTTATTAATGAACAGAGCGATTCTAAAGCAGGAAGCCAAGACCCATATGGCCAAAGCGCACCCGCACGTCATGCTTGTGACACTGGTGTACATGATTATCCCCTTTGTATTCAACTGGCTCACAAATATCCCCGCACAGTCTATTGACCCCTCTGCCGCGCAGGACGGTCTCTTATATTACGGCTCGATGTTTCAGAACTATATTATGCCGACAAGCTGGCTGATTTTTGGGCTTTCGTTTGTCGTAGGCGTGTTGCTGTCGATAGTCGAATACGGCTACACGTATTCGTACTGCCTGAAAGTCTCGCGCGAGCAGCCGGCAAGCTTCGGCGCGATATTTGACCTTGTTTCGCGCGCCGGCAAATGCATACTTATCGGCCTGGTGATGTCGATTATTTCGTCGCTGCCGGTGATACCCGGGCTCGTGTTTCAGATGCTTGAGTTTTCCGCCTTCGGAAGTATTATATCAATAATAGGCTGGATTATCTCGATATGGCTGAGCCTCGGCTTTTCGCAAGCCGTGTTTGTGATGATTGATAACCCCGATATTGGCGTAATGGCCTGCCTGAGAGAGAGCCTCAGCCTGATGAGCGGCAACCGTATGCAGTATTTCGTGCTTCAGCTCAGCTTTTTGCCGTGGGTGTTTGCATGCCTCTTGATAATACCTGTTTTTTGGGTAACGCCTTACATGTCTGTGACATTCGCCGGATACTACAGATATCTTATCGGCGATACCGGCCGGGCCGCGCAGAGGGATGAAGAGCCGTCGCCTTATGACGACCAGAATATGTGGAGGCCGTAAAAATAACGCCAATATGCCCCGCGGCGCATGCTGCGGGGCATATTTCTCTTTACTATCGCGCAAGTTTTGGGTATAATGAATAGCGCGCGAAGCGGCAAACGCCGAGTTTACGCAGCTCAGGTTTATTTTTCAGGGGGATTTCACATGCTTATATACGACGATATACGGTATAAACTCAACAACATGAAGCCGCGGCTCGCCGAGCTCCGCGCCGCGCTTGACCTTGACCGCGGCCTTGAGGAGGCCGCCGGGCTGGAGGAGCAGACAACGGCGCAGAGCTTTTGGGATGACCCCGAGCAGGGACAAAAAATCTTGCAGCGCATAAAGCAGCTGCGGGATAAAAATGCGCGCTTCGCCCGCCTTGCGACACTGTATGAGGACACGGTGACGATGATAGAAATGGCCGAAGAGGGCGAAGACGAGAGCCTGCTTGGAGAAATCGAGCAGAGCTTTGCCGAGTTTTGCCGTGATTTGGAAAACCAGACCCTGTCGACGCTGCTGAGCGGCGAATATGATAAAAACAACGCCATAATGTCATTCCATGCCGGCGCGGGAGGGACCGAAGCGCAGGACTGGGCGGAGATGCTGTTCCGCATGTACACCCACTGGGCGGACAGCCGTGGCTTTAGGTGGAAAGTGCTTGACTGGCTGGACGGCGACGAGGCCGGGATGAAGAGCGCCGAGCTGCTTGTCGAGGGCGAGAATGCGTTCGGATACCTTAAAAGCGAGATGGGCGTACACCGCCTTGTGCGTGTGTCGCCGTTTGATTCCTCCGGCAGGCGCCACACGAGCTTTGCCGCCATTGAGGTAATGCCCGAGCTTACCGACGACATCAAGATAGATATCAACCCCGACGACCTTAAAGTGGACACATACCGCAGCGGCGGCGCCGGTGGGCAGCATGTCAACAAGACCGAAAGCGCCATCCGCATCACTCACATACCGTCGGGCATAGTCGTCGCTTGCCAGAACGAGCGCAGCCAGCATCAAAACCGTGAGGTGGCGATGAGGATGCTGAAAAGCCGCCTGATGGAGATCAAAGAGCGCGAGCATCTCGATAAAATCGAGGATATCAAGGGTGTGCAGATGAAAATAGAGTGGGGCAGCCAGATACGCTCGTATGTGTTTATGCCATATACACTGGTTAAGGACCACCGCACTGGCTTTGAAAACGGCAACATCGGCGCTGTGATGGATGGCGAGCTGGACGGGTTTATCAATGCGTACCTCCGCGCTTCCGCCACCGGTGTGTGGGCAAAATAAGATGCATAAATAAAGACCACGCGGCGCCGCCGCATGGTCTTTTGCTTTTATCTGGCGTTCACGCACTGTGCGTCGGCACCGGAATACCCTGCGCCTCGTCGGCGGCAATCATCCGCTCGACGGTATGCTTCACATCCCTGCGTTTCATATACAGCATACTCAGCGCCATTCGGCTTATCTGATCGAGCGAGATTGCAAACCATATGTAGATGATATCGAGCTTTAACACCCAGCCGATAAGCATTACAAGCGGCACCCTGATAAGCCATATGCCGATGAACGAGATATACATCGGCACGCGTTTGCCGCCGGACGAACGAATAAACCCGTTGTAGACCTTCGACAGCACCTGCGGCACCTGCGCAAAGCCCATAATAAACACATATTTCGAGCCGATTTCGTGCAGTATCGCCTTGTCGGTCAGCAGCTTCATCAGCGGAACCGGCGCAAGAAACAGCGCAGCCGTTGCCGGGATTGCAACCAGCATTGCCATGCGCATCATAGAGCTGTAGTACGAGCGGTACAGCGGGCCGTTTCGCTGCCCGATTGCGCGGGCGGAAAGTGTCGTCGACGCGACGACAAAGCCCATCGCCGGCATCTCGGTGAACATCTCGGCCTGAAGCCCAAGCTGATACGCGGCGTAATGGTCGCTGCCGTAGCCCAGAATGACCTTGCTCATCAAAATGGCCGACAGCTGCCAGAACAGATTCTCGAATGCCGCGGGTATACCGGTGGCATAGACATCGCGTATGATATTAAAGTCCATTTTAAAAAATGACTCGCCGTGATTGACCGTGCCGAAATATCCCCTTTTGCGGTACAGTAACACAAGCCCCGCCGTGCAGCCGCACGCCTGAGAGATAATCGTAGTGTACGCCGCGCCGATTATGCCCAAGCCGCCGACACCGCCGACGCCGAATATAAGCACGTATCCGACGGCGATGTTGATGATATTGAGGAACAGCGCCAAATACATCGGGGTTTTTGTATCCCCATGCCCATTAAACGCGGCGGTGTTTATGCTGATTATCGCCATAAACGGCGTCGCCCACACAGTTATGCGCGTATAGTCAATTGCCGTGCGCACAAGGCTGGCGTTCGATGTGAAAAACGCCATCAGCGGCCGGGCGAATATGAACATCATCATAACCAATAGCACGGCGACGGGTATGCTTGTCAGGTATGTCTGCTCGATTATCCGGCGGCATTTAGCGCGGTTGCCGGCGCCGAAGTATGTAGCCACAACAACGGTCGTGCCGACACCGAGGCCGCGGAACAGCGCGAAGCTGAGGTTATATATCCTGTTGCTGATGCCCTGCGCCGAAATATCGTCGGACATAAGCCGTCCGACCATAGCGGTGATAACAATGCCGGCCAGTATCTGAAGCATGTTTTCAAGAACAGTCGGCACAATCAGTTTAAATATATCGCCGCGTATAGCCTTTTTGTCAAGCGCGTTTTCCATAGCGGACCGCCTAATCTATGTATTTCTACTGGCAGCTGCCAGCCGACAATGCCTAATATACTATCATTCCGCATCGCTGTCAAGGAATGCCGCCGCACTATCTCGTAAGCGAGAGAAACTCTTCATTTGTCATCGAGTAGCAGACGGCGTCTTCAATGCTGCCGTCGTATATGACGAAGGCGCTGCGCAATGTGCCCTCGTATGTGAAACCGCATTTTTCAATAACCCTGCGTGAGCGGGCATTGTGCCTGTAATGGTACACCGATATCATGCTAAGCGTCATCTGCTCGAAGCCGAAGCGCACCGCGCGTGCGGCGGCCTCGGTGCCGAGGCCGTGACCCCAGTACTTTTCCGAGAGGACATACCCATGCATCTTGCTGTTTACGCCGGGGCGGTATGGGTCGCGGTGCAGGCCAACCGAGCCGATGACCTTGCCGATTCCCTTCAGCTCAATCGCCCATACATCGTTGTCGTCAATGAACATCCGGACGATTTTGCCCGATTCCGTGATATCGTCGTGCGGCTTACAGCCGGCGTTTGGCCCAACATTCGCGCTTTTTGCGTATTCATACACATCCCGCGCGTCGTCCGTAGTCCACCCGCGCAGCACCAGCCGCGCTGTTTCTATGCGTTGCATTGTATCCTCCGGCAGCGATAAAATTGTCTGCCGGGGCGAGCCGCGCGCGGCCCGCCCCGGTGTGTTATGACTGTTGCTCAATTTGCATCTGCATATAAAGGCCGTAGTAATAACCCTTTTGCCGCATCAGCTCGTCGTGTGTGCCGCGCTGCACGATTTTGCCGTCCCGAACGACGAGTATCAGGTCGGCGTGGCGTATTGTAGACAGGCGATGCGCTATCAAAAACGACGTGCGCCCGCCGAGTATGTGCGATATAGCCTGCTGAATAAGCCGCTCGGTCTCGGTGTCTATAGAGGAGGTAGCCTCGTCAAGCACAAAAATAGGCGGGTTGGCCAGCACGGCCCGCGCAAAGGAGACAAGCTGCTTTTCGCCTGTGGACAGGCGGTCGCCGCCCTCGCCGACGTCGGTATCATAGCCGTTTTCAAGCTTGGCGACGACGCTGTCGGCGCTTACCAGCTTGGCCGCGGCGTGGATTTCATCGTCGGTGGCATCCAGCTTTCCGTATTTTATGTTCTCCTTAACGGTGCCGGAGAAAAGGTGCGGGCTTTGCAGCACATAGCCGAGGTGGGAGTGCAGCCACAGCTGGCTGCGCTCGCGGTAGTCGACACCGTCGATAAGTATCTGTCCGCTCGTCGGCTCGAAAAACCGGCAGGCGAGATTGACGAGCGTCGATTTCCCGGCGCCTGTCTCGCCCACGATAGCGACATTTGTGCCGGCGGGGACCTTCAGGTTAAAGTCTTCCAGAATGTTTTCATCCCCGTCGGGGTACTTGAACCAAACATTGCGGAACTCAATTTCACCCTTGATGGGCTCCCAGTTTTCAACCTTCGGCTCAAAGCAGTCTCCGTATTTTTGTACGACATCAGGCCGGTCCTCGATATCCTTTTTGCGGTCGATGAGGGCAAACACCCTCTCGATATTCACCTGTGTCGCGATGAACTCGGCCAGGACACCGGCTATCTGCTGCACAGGCTCGAGGATGTTGAACGCGTAAGCAATGAACGCCGACAGCGTGCCGTACTCCAGCGCGCCGTTCATGACAAGCACGCCGCCGCGCGCCAGCACAAATGTCGCCGCCATAGAGCCGAAGAATGTAATTACCGGCACGAACAGCGCGTTGAGGCGTATTGCCTTCCTTGAGTTGATGAACATTTCGGTCGTCAGCAGCTTGAACTCATCATAGTTCTGATTCTCGATGACGAGGGATTTTGACGTCTTTGCGCCGGTGATGCCCTCGTTATACGCGCCGGTGATGCGCGAGTTTATCCTGCGCACATTGCGGTTAAGCGTCAGTATGCGCCCCTCGAATATGCCGGTTATAATGGCCACAAACGGCACAACCGTCATGACAAGCAGCGCCAGCTTCCAGTTCAGCACCAGCATGACGATAAATGAGCCAAGCACGAAAAAGCCGCTCCAAAACAGGTCGATAAAGCTCCATGCCACAAGGCTTGCTATGCGGTTTGTGTCGCTCATCACACGGGCAAGGATATACCCGACCGGCGTCGTGTTATAATACGGGAAGCCGAGCTGCTGCAAATGCACGAACGCCATGCGTTTCAGGTCGCGCCCCATGCGCATCTCTATTGTCATGCACAGCCTGGCGAACGTTATGACGAGCAGTGTCTGCGCAATAAGAAGCAAAAGGTATAACCCCGAGAATGACGGCAGACCCTGCGCCGTCTGTTTGACTATAAAATTATCCACCGCGTATTTGGTAAACAGCGGCATTGCTATGTCGATTGAAGCTGTTGCCAACATCGTGATTACAACGGTAATCATCGGTTTTTTGAACCTTGTTGCGACAGGAATCAGCTTTTTCCATATGTTTATGTCGAACGATGTCTTGATCTGCTGCTCCTGTTCGGGTACAAACGTGTCGCTCATTACTCCACCTCCCCCGCGCCGGGCACATTGCCCGCGGCGGCCTGGCTCTGCATCTCGTATATCCTGCGATAGACGCCGTCCTGCTCAAGAAGCGCCTTCGGCGAGCCGAACTGGGCGATTTTGCCATCCTCCAGAACAAGGATGTAATCGGCCTGCATCAGCGTATTTATCCGGTGCGAGATGAGTATAACCGTATTCTTGTCTGTACTGCTGCGCAGAGACTCGCGTATCTGCGCGTCGGTCTCAAGATCGACGGCGGACATCGAGTCGTCGAACACCATGATAGGGGCATCCATCATAAGCGTGCGCGCTATCGCGACACGCTGCTTCTGCCCGCCGGACAGCGTAACGCCGCGCTCGCCGACCACCGTCTCATACCCCTTGCCAAACTCCATGATGTTGTCGTCAACGGCGGCGACCGCCGCCTTGCCGCGCACTTCTTCTATTGCGGCGCGCGGCCTTGTAATCGCGATATTTTCGCGGATTGTCTTGGAGAACAAAAACGGCTCCTGCAGCACGACGCCGACATTGCGGCGCAGATATTCGCGGTCTATATCGCGCAGGTCTACCCCGCCTATCGATATATTCCCGCTGCCCTGCGGCAGGTCATACAGCCTGTTGAGCAGATATGTTATTGTGCTTTTGCCGCTTCCCGTGCTGCCCAGTATGCCAAACACGCTGCCGAACGGTATCGTGAAGCTGATATCCTTAAGCACCGGAGTTTCGGTATAGCCGAATGTGACATTGTCAAAGACAATGTCCTGCCGGATATCCGGCGTCACGGCATCCGGCTGCGCAGGCTCCGGCTCGGCGTTAAGAATCTCTCTTATGCGGTCGATCGACACGCGCATTTTGCTGACATCGGTAAGCACCCTGCCAAGCGCGCGTACCGGCCATGCCAGCATGCTTGTGTATGTGACGAATGTAAGGAACTCTCCCGGCGTCAGTTGCCCTTTTGAGGCGAGTATCGCGCCGAATATCATGACGGTCAAAACCTGCGCGCCGGTTACAAGGTCGCCGCTGCCCCAGTAGGCACCCATTGTGCCGCTGAGGTTTATCCACAGGTTTGCGTAGTGTTCGTTCTTGCGGTCGAACTTTTCAAGCTCATACTTCTCTCGCCCGAATGCGCGCACGACGCGCACGCCGGTCAGGTTTTCCTGCACGGCGACGGTCAGCTCGCCCTCGGCCTCGTCGGCCAGGCGAAACTTGCGCGCGATTGCGCTGAAAAAGAAGAAAGAGTACGAGATAACTATCGGGATAAACACTATCGCAACAAGCGACAGCCTGACGTTCATCGACAGCATCAGCGCCAGAGACACAATAATTATGATTGTCGTGCGCACGACCTGAATAAGCTGGTTTGCCACAAAATTGCGCACAACATCCACATCGCTTGTGCAGCGCTGGATTATATCGCCCGTCTGGTTGGAGACGTGCCACGAAAACGGCAGGTGCTGCACATGGTTATACAGTGTGTCGCGCATATTCTTGACATATGTCTCGCTGAATGTGGCGTTGAAGTTCTTTGATATGTAGTTGAACACCGAAAATACCAAAGCGCATATGGCTATCCCGGCCGCGCACAGCGCTATGTTGTCGCGCAGGAAGTCGCGCCCGCCCCAGCCTTCGATGATGTTTATGACGAACGAAGGCGCGCTTATCGGCTCGGTTCCGATGACCGAGTCAATGGTTATCTTGATTATCTGCGGCGATAAGAAGTTGAAAAATATGTATACTATGGCGGCGAGAACCGAGAAGATGAAGTGCCGGCGCACGCCTTTGGTGAATCTCAGAAGTGTACTCCAGGTGGACATTGTTTGGCTCAGCCTCCTTTTGAGGTGAATGTACGCGGCAAAATGCCGCGATTGTGTGGGGCCGTCCGGCGCAAAATGCCACCCAAAGCAAAACCAGGGCGGCACGTGTGTTATAATGCCGGGCGGCGCTGTCTTTCTTCAGCCGCTGATGCCGCGCCCGTCAGCCGATCGTGCGGCGGCAACCGTATGTATTTATTATCCCCCGGACTGAGCGCCGCCGGGCGGCGCGAAGAATGACGGCGGGGGTTGGAATGTATGGCTATGGGGCGGGGAAGTTATATCTCGGTACGTCCCTCAAGCGCTCGCGTAAGCGTTACTTCATCCGAAAACTCGAGGTGCGCGCCGACCGGCACGCCGTAGGCGAGGCGGGTGATTTTGATGCCGAACGGGCGCAGCAGGCGCGAGATATACATTGCGGTCGTCTCCCCCTCCGTGTCGGGGTTTGTGGCCATGATGACCTCGCTTACGCCGCCCGCGTTTACCCTTGCGAGAAGCTCTTTTATCTTTATCTGGTCGGGGCCGATGTCGCTGAGCGGCGATATCGAGCCGTGAAGTACATGGTACAGGCCGCGGTATTCACGCGTGCGCTCTACGGCGATGAGGTCCTTAGGGTCGGCTACGACACATATCGTCGAGCGGTCGCGCCGCTCGTCGGCGCACACGGGGCAGATGTCCCCTTCGGTGAGGTTCTGGCACACGGTGCAAAAGGATATCGACCCGCAGGCGTCAAGTATTGTGCGGGCGAACTGCTGCGCGCCGCCGCCCGGCATGGATATCAGATGGAACGCCAGACGCTGGGCCGTCTTGCGCCCGATGCCCGGCAGTGTCTCGAACTGCTCAATCAGCTTTTCCAGCGGAGGTGCAAGATAATTCATGACCGGGCTTAGAACATACCCGGCATACCGCCGGTCAGCTTGCCCATCTCGCGGGACATCGTCTCCTCCGCCTGGTTAAGCGCGTCGTTTACGGCCGCGATGACAAGGTCGCACAGCATATCGACGTCATCGGGGTCGACGGCGTCTCTGGATATTTCAAGCGATTTGAGCTGCTTGTTCGATACGGTTGCCTTGACGACACCGCCGCCCGCGCTGGCGATAAAATCGCGCGCTTCAATCTCCGCTTGAATCTTCATCATATCCTGCTGCATCTTCTGTGCCTGCTTCATCATGGCGTTCATGTTCATGCCGCCTTGCATTTTACCGGGTTTCATATAAAATCATCCTTTCGGTGTTAAGCTGTATATCAGCGTACTATTTTTATCCCCAGGCTCTCGGCGTGGCTCAGCAGCCCGCCCCCCGGGGTGTCGGCGTCCGCAGGCTTTGCGTCCGTCGTTTTTTTTGCTATCTTTACGCCGGAAAGCCCCATATCGGCGGCGGCTTTCGACAAAATGTCGAGCACAGCCGGTTTTTCGATAAAGATGAGACTCTCTTCGGCGACATATATGTTAAGTATGTTGTCAATGTTCTGTGCCTCGGCCAGCGAGAGGTATGTGCTGACAGCCGAGTTGACTTTTGGCCTTACTGCGGTAACGAGTGTCATAAGCTGGTCGTTTGCCGGGCCTGACGACGCGGGCGCGCCGCTCTGCTTTCTGACCGGTTCCGGCTGCCTTTTTGGCGGCGCCAGCTCTTTTTCTGGCATTTGCGGGGCTTCGCGCCGGGGGGAGGCCGGTAGCTCGTCATCCCAGGGCGGGGCGTCCGACGCATGGGGCGCTCCGTCCGGCGCGGCAGCCGCGGGCGGCTTCGTTTCCTTTGGCGCGGAGGATACCGGCGCCTTTGCCGGTGACGGCAAAACACCGTCATCAATTGCCGCGTGCCGCAGGCACATCTTCATAATGCACATCTCACCGTCGACGCGTTTCATCGCAATACGCGTGAGGCGCCGCAGAAGGTCGGACACGCATGAGACGAAAAACTCAAGAAGCAGCGTGTCGCAAGAATCGGACATCGCGCGAAGCGAATCGATATCATACGCCGCGCTCGACAGCAAAAACCTGTCCGCCCCGGTGGCCTTCAGTATATACATATCGCGCATAAGCGTCAGCAGCTCGTCGAACAGCGATACAATGTCCCGCCCGGCGATATAGCCGGCTGTGAACAGTTCAAGCGCCTTCGCGGCATCGCCGCTTATCAGCGCGCGCATGAGATCGGCTGTCTCGCCCTGCGAGACGATGCCGAGCGAAGCCGCAATCGATGCCGTATCCGGCGTGCCGGTCTGGCAGCAGCGGTCAAGCAGGGATATCCCGTCGCGCATGCTTCCGTCGGCCAGCCTGGCCAGCAGCGACGATGCGCCCGGCTCGAGGGCAATGCCCTCGCCGTTTGCGATATCCTCAAGCAGCGATGCGATGATTTCGGGCGGAATCCGCCGGAAATCATACTTCTGGCACCGGCTGAGAATCGTAGCCGGTACTTTATGTATTTCCGTTGTGGCAAGTATAAACTTTACATGGGCGGGCGGCTCCTCAAGCGTCTTAAGCAGCGCGTTGAACGCGCCGGGCGACAACATGTGAACCTCGTCGATTATGTACACCCTAAAGCGCAGCGATGCCGGCGTGTAAAACGCCTCCTCGCGCATCTCGCGGATATTGTCGACGCCGTTATTTGAAGCGGCGTCTATCTCGGTGACGTCAAGGGCCGAATCGGCCAGCATGGCGGCGCACGCTTCGCATTCATTACACGGCTCGCCCTCAATGGGATTAAGGCAGTTGACGGCGCGCGCCAGTATGCGGGCGCATGTCGTTTTGCCGGTGCCGCGCGTGCCGGTGAACAGATACGCGTGTGACGTGCGGCCTGTTTCGACCTGGGTTTTAAGCGCACGCGTAATGTGCTGCTGTCCGACGACCTGCCCGAACGTCAGAGGACGCCATTTTCGGTAGAACGCCACATGGTCTGCCATATCTGTTTCACCTGCCTTTCCTGTGTTCTCAATGCCGCGAAAAACGCGGCATGCTGTCTATGACGGCTGTTACCGCCGTGCATACAAAATCGAAATCCTTCCGCATCCGTTACCCGGAAGCTCGGCTCAAGACCGGTTTGCCGCGGCACACGTGCCGTACCGCTTAATGCTGCTCGGTTCCCCGCCTGACATGGTTCACAGACACACGTTGCGCAGGACCGGCCTCTCACAGCTTTGCCGCCGGGGCTGCGACACAGTGCAGACCCCTCATTTGTACGATCGCCCCTGCATATAGCGGATCTCAGGCAACAGGGAACCGCTAACTCCCCGGTCAGCACGGCGGTAACAGCCGCCATAATCATACAAATCGGAACTATTGATTTAACCTGTCACGGCATTTGTCACCGTAACGGGCATAGTATACCATGAAAACCGTGTATTATCAATGCCTATTTGTTGTTTTCGCCGTCGCCGCGGTCGATAAGGCTTTCATTCTCGATATCGCAGATAAACATATGGCCCGGCGCATGGGTTATCGCAAACGGCGGGCGCGCGTTCATCACCACAGACTGCGGCGTCACGCCGCACGGCCAGAACACGCACGCCTCGCCGGGCTTTACCGTGACGGCGTCGCCGAAGTCGGGACGCATTACGTCGTTTACCCCGATGGCGCGGCCGTCGCCGATATGCACCGGCGCGCCGTGGACGCGGGGCATGCGCGACGTAATTTCGGCCGCGAGCTCGGCTTGCAGCGGTGTCATCGGACGCATGGATACGACCATTTTGCCGCTGAACATGCCGTTTGGCACGCAGTCGATGTCCGTGATGTACATCGGCACATTGCAATTTTGCTCAATGTGCCGCACCGGAATGCCGGCCTTAAGCAGTGCGTCCTCGAACGAAAAGCTGCAGCCTATCATAAAGCTGACTAAATCGTCTCGCCACAGATGCGACACATCGAGCGGCTCGCCCGTCAGCACGCCGTTTTCGTAAATCCTGTACTTCGGGAAGTCGCGCGCGACATCCGAATCACGCGCGATGCGTTTCAGCTGCCGCTGCCCGGGTGAGGTCATTTCGAGCACGGGGCATGCAAGAGGGTTTTTTTCGGCAAAGCCGGCAAAGTCCCCGGCCACATCGTCCGGCAGTATTATCAGGTTGCACTGCGCAAACCCGGGGCACAGGCCGGCAGTGGTGCGCACAAGCCCGTTCCGGCGGAACAGCTGGCGCGTTTGCGCCGGTGTCAGAGATTCGGTGTCAATCGCGCGCGGCGTCAATTTGTCACTCACATTTACCCCTCCGTTTTTGTTGTATGCACAGCTTGGCCTCGCAAAAACTCATCGGTGAGCCGGCGCAGGCCGCGCAGTATTTCGAGATTTTCCTCCAGACTCAAGCCGTCGACACTCATCGTCGGCTGATGCGTCACACCGTCGAGCCCGCCGGCGGCGGTGACGGCGGCAAGCATATCGTGTTCTTGCGCGTCGGTGGGCAGCAAGCTTTGCCCGGCGCATGCCGACAGCAGCGCGGCGATGCCCCATCCCCACCAATTGGACACACCCGCTACAAGCGGGAAATCGCATCCCAGGTCGGCGGCCGCCGCTTCACCGTTTGATGCAATCTGCGCGATAATGTGGCGCAGCGAGCCCATGCCAAGCTCGTTGCCGCCGTCGCCTACGGCGACAGACACGCCGTTAAAGCCGCCGATAAGGCTGTCGGTATCGGCCACGACATCATCGATTATTGTGCCGCGCATATTACGGAAGTGGCCCATCACCTTGCCGGGGCGCTCAATAGCTATGACATGAGTCGGGCGCAGCCGGCAGAGCAAGCCGGCGCAGTATTGCCCGGGGCAATCATTCGGCACGCAAAAAACCTCGGTTTCGGGGGCGTATATATCGCGCGCTGCCGAGACCATGCCGTGAGACATCGCGTCGGTGACGATATACACCGTTTTTCCGAAAGCGCGCAGAGCGCGTGCGATGTTGACCGCCCCGCCGGGGCCGTCGGTCTCGCCGATATTTTCCGGCACGACGGGAAAGCCGGTGACGACAAGCATTGTGCCGCCATTCATCAGGCTTGATGCGAGTGCCCGCAAATCCGGCAGCGGCGCGCGGGCGGGGAATATGCGGCAGCCGGGGTCACTGGCAAGCAAACGTCCGACAGCCTCGCAAAATTGTATCATAGTGCCTCCGGCATCAGGGCGGCGTAAAATCCCGCCGCTGCGTATTGTTTGGCGTTCTTCGCGCCAAGGTTTTACTGCGTTCGCGGCATCAAATATCTGTGCCGCCGTATGCAATTATACTACAGCGCGTCGGTAAAATAAAGGATAAATCCTCCTTTTTCTGACACAAGCCGCGCGCATTTTTCTATACATATAAGCCGCGCAAACCGGCAGTTTAGAAAAAAGCCAGTTGAATAGCCGGCACATGAAACTTTATTTTACATTATGAGACGTTTTTTGGGTTTTTACGCCATCGGCAGTATATTTTCATTGATATCTATATCCAAAATCTGTATACTTTAAATGTTATGATTACCAACTTTTCGGAGGTTCAACATGAAGTCCATACGTCAGAAAATCAGCATCCCGATGATTATCCTTGCGGTTATACCTGCCATCGCGGTGCTTGTGGCATGTATAATTCAGTTCAACAACTATGTCGGCAGCGCAGTCGAAAGCGAGCTGCTGCACGCGGCGGACACACTGAGTGATTATGTCGAAAACAATAAGTCGGTGTCGCTGCAGGGTGCGCTGTATATAGCCGGCGACGGTGCGATGAGCGCTGCTGTCGCAAACGGAGACCGGCAGGCTGTTCTTTTAGCCGGGAAATCGCTGATGGCCGCGTCAAACGTTGAGTTTTGTACGATAACCGATGCGGCCGGCACGGTTATTGCCCGCTGTCACGAGCCGGATAACTTTGGCGACAGCGTCAAAGGGCAGAAAAACATATCCTCCGCTTTGGGCGGCAAGCCTGCGACGTTTATTGAGGCCGGCACGGCAGTCAAGCTTTCCGTGCGTTCCGGCGCGCCTGTTTACGGGCCGGACGGTGAGATAATCGGCGCTGTGTCGGTCGGCTTCAGGCTGGATCAGAGCGCATTTGTCGATAGAATAAAAGCAATTACCGGTTCCGAGGTGACGATTTTCCTTGGGGACGAGCGGGTATCGACAACGGTGAAGAATGCGGACGGCACACGGGCTGTCGGCACAAAGGCGAATGAGGACGTCAGCAGGACGGTGCTTGGCGGCAGCCAGTACAAGGGCACGGCGCAGGTTCTTGACAGAGACGCCACCGTTCACTACCGCCCGCTTACAGAAGGCGGTACGGTTGTTGGTATGCTGTTTGTCGGCAAATATCTTGATATCAGCGCCGCTGCCCAGCGCGGCTTTATGATAACCGGCATAATTGTTTGCCTGATCAGCGCGATTGTTGCGGGGGTTATCAGCTTTTTGCTGGCCCGCAGGATAGTGGCGCCCGTGCTGACGCTGGTTGACGCCGGCGACAGGATTGCGAAGGGCGATTTGGATATTACGTTTAATGTGACCACAAAGGATGAACTGAAAAACCTGGCCGACTCGTTCAACCGCGTGATTACGGCAAACAAGGCGCAGGCGGTCGTTATCGACGCGCTGTCGCGCGGCGACCTTACGATGGATGTATCCGCGCGATCGGATAACGATGCGGTCGGCCGCGCGCTTATACATATGCTTGAGACGAATAACGAGGCGTTTTCGCACATTATCACATCGGCGCAGCGCGTCGGCGACAGCGCCAAGGATATCGCCTCGGGCGCCGACAGCCTTGCCGAAGGCTCTACCGAGCAGGCCGCCGCGGTTGAGCAGCTGTCGGCCGCAATATCCGATGTCTCCGAAAAGGCGCGGCAGAACTCCGATTTGGCGGACCAGGGCGCAAAGCTGGGCGACGATATTATGGCGGGTGCCGACCGCGGCGCCGAGCAGATGCGCCGCATGAGCGATGCGGTGAGAGATATCAACAGCGCCAGCCGGGCGATTGAAACCGTTATAAAGACAATCGACGACATCGCGTTCCAGACGAATCTTCTCGCGCTCAATGCATCGGTTGAGGCGGCGCGTGCCGGGCAGCACGGAAAAGGCTTTGCCGTTGTGGCGGACGAGGTGCGCAGCCTTGCCAGCAAGAGCGCCGAGGCCGCCAAGAGTACGGGCGAGCTTATAGAAAACTCAATCAGCAAGGCGCAGCTGGGCGCGGCGATAGCCAAGGAGACCGCCGACTCGCTGAACGAAATCGTGAACGGTGTGCGTCAAAGCAGCCAGATACTGTCGTCCATCGCCAGTGCCTCGAACGAGCAGAGCGACGCGCTGCGGCAGATACGCCAGGGCGTCGAGGATGTGGCGCGTGTTGTTCAGACAAACAACGCGACAGCGCAGGAGAGCGCCGCGGCCAGCGCGCTGATGAGCGCCGAATCGGATACGCTTCAGTCGCTTGTCTCGCACTTCCGCCTTAAGGAACAGCCCCGCTATCTGGAGGACAGCCGCTACTGACAGAGCTGAGATGCGCACGCCGCGCAGCAAAATATAATCAAAAAAAGCTAATGCCGTTCGGCATTAGCTTTTTTAATTGTCGAAACCGTCCGCATTCTTCACCGTCGTCGCTACCCTCTTGTCCCCAAAGTAGAGCGCGCTCTGCATTTTCGTTAGCCGGTCAGATTTTCCACGGACATCTGCCGGAAAAATCACCTTAACCCGCCCATTTTAATGTATAAAGCATTCAATTGCCGCAGGCGTTGCACGCTGTGCTCAGCCGAAAATCTGCAATCGTCTAGCGCCTGTTCTTTTTGCGTTCGCCGCGGCGCAGGAGATAGGCGGCGAACAGTACAATGACGGCGGCTATCATAATAACAATTGCCGTCGCGCTTCCGCTCTCGCTCGCGATAAGCTCCGCCGTGCCGTACTCGACGCCGTCATAGCTGACGGTAACGGTGCCAAGCTTTTCGCCCTTTTTAACCGAAAATCTATTCGTTTCATCCATCTGTATTGCATATGACATATCGTTTGCGGAAAACGTCACGTCGCCGGGCAGCATCACGCCGATATCACGGTCGGGCACAACATCGGCGCGCCCGCTGATACCGAACAGAATCGGCATGGATGTAACCGGCACATCCACCTCCGTCAGCGGTTGATAGCGGAACTGCTTTGCGTAATCGAACAGCTTTATTGTGTCGGTAAAGCTAGTCATCGTCTTTGGACGGTCCTCACATCCGAGAACGACCGAGTAGAAGTCGCGGCCGTCATACTCCATCGCGCCGGCAAAGCACAGCCCGGACACCCTGCCGGAATAGCCGGTCTTGACGCCCTTTATGCCCTCGTACAGATAAGATGACGTCGTGTGGTTGTCGTTCATCATGTTTGTCGAGTACATCTTCACATCCCTGCTGTGCTTGTTTGTAACAGGCATTACAACAGACGGCTCGGTTACAATCTGCGCAAAATCGGGGTTTTTCATGGCATAGGTGACAAGCGTGGCTATATCGCGGGCAGAAGAGTAATGCCCGGCCTCGTGCAGCCCGTGCGCGTTGCGGTACTGCGTGTTCACCATGCCAAGCTCGGCGGCTTTTTCGTTCATCAGCTCAACAAACTTCTCCATCGAGCCGGAAACATGCTCGGCCAGCGCGTTGGCACCCTCGTTGCCCGAGACAATCAGCAGGTACCGCATCATGATTTCAAACGGCACCTCTTCCCCCGGTATCAGGTAGCAGTCTCCGCCGCGCTCGCGCATATAGTAGCACGCTGCCTCCGAAACGGTAATGATGCTGCCGGGGGCGCAATGTTCAAGAGCCAATATGCCGGTCATCACCTTTGTGATGCTGGCCATCGCGCGCTGTGCGTCTGCATTGTTCTCAAACAGCACCTGACCGGTCTGCACATCGATAAGTATGGACGAGAGTGCGATAAGCTCGGGGGGCTCAAGCGCCACCGCCTGAAAAGATATCATGATTAAAATAAGCAGGGTTGCCAGCAGCTTTTTCATATACTTACCTCCACAATACGCCAAAATCGGAATAATGCGCAGCCTGCGGTAAAGCATAAGACTGTCCGTTTTATCGGACAATATCATATGTATTATTGAAATAGGGACAAGTATACAATACTGCAAACCGCGAAAAAATGCAACATAATACAAATCAGGCGCCGCTGCATTTAAGCGGAATAACGGGAGGAGCCTATCATGAGCAAAAACGACAGGCACACCGCATTTATATTGCGAACTCTGGGAATTATACGCGCAGTCTGCGTCGCGGCGATGTTTATTTTGGCAGGGGCGTCCGACGCCGGGTCAATCGGGCTTGTGCCGCTGGCGGTTATCGGGATTCTGCTGACGGTTACGGCGCTGGCGGCGCACGCTGCGGGCCGCTTCCTTGCCCGCCCTGTCCGCCGCTCCGCGCATCGCGGGCCGGCGCGCCGGCAGATTGAAATCGTCATGCCGCAGGATGCGGCGTAACACTAAACCTTGTGGACGGGCTATGGTTTTGACGGCTCGATGTCCTGCGATTTATCATCGGGCGCATCGTCGGCCAAAAAATCATGCCCTGCGTCGGGGGGCTGTTTGGTCTCCGCTTCAAGTGTAAGCCCGGGCGCGGCGGGCTGCGTAAAGTCGTTCAGCGCCGACTCGATTTCGTCCGGATCAACCGTGCGCTCCGGCTCAAAGCGCGGGTCGTCGATATTGACAGGCACCGGAATCGGGCGGATATCCTCGCGCGGGGTGTACGCCCTGCCGTCGGGCTGCGCCTCGGGCGCAGCTTCCGGCGCCGGCGCCAATGGGAACGTGAGCGCCGCGGTAAACTGGTCGCCGTCAATATCAAGCTTAAGCTCACCGCCGGCGGCGTGCGTAAAGCCCTCGGCAATCGAAAGCCCAAGCCCGCTGCCCTCGGTCGTGCGGGATTTATCGCCGCGCGCAAAGCGCTCAAGCACCTCTTCGGCGGCAAAGTTCATCTCGTAGCCGGCTGTGTTCTTAAATGTCAGCTCGGCCGATGAACGGCTGACTTTAAGCGATATAAATATACGCGTGCCGGGCATTGAATATTTCAGCGCGTTATCCATAATATTCTGTATGACGCGGTACAGCCTGCGCCCGTCCGAGGCAATGTATACAGGCCGCTCGGCCAGTGTGCTGCGCACCTTGAAGCCGGAATTATCTATCTTGTCTCCCATATCGGCCAGCGTCTGCTCGACAAGGCGGCGCAGGTCAAGCGTCTCGATGGATATGCTCGCGTCGCCGCTTGTCGTGCGGGCAAGGTCAAACAAATCCTCGATAATCGTTTTCAGTCGCTGCGATTTCTGTGTCAATATGTTGACATAGTCACGCGCTTCGGCCGAGAGTGTGTTGTCTCGCGACAGCAGGTCGATATACCCGATTATGCTTGTGAGCGGTGTTTTAAGGTCGTGCGAGACATTTGTGACAAGGGCGATTTTCATGCGTTCGCTCGCCAATTGGCGGTCGAGCGCGCGTTGCATGCCGCTGCCGACATCCTTTAGCTGGTGGGATGTTGCCGACAGCTGAGACCCTGGTGTGACGGCGGGGTCATACTCCATATTGCCCTGGAATATTTCGTAAACCTGAGTACAGATTTTCTCCATATCCTCGTATGTGCGGTTGCATGAGCGTACATAGAGAAACGTAATTACCAGCTCGGCAAGGCAGAGCAGTATCACAAAAGGGAAGGACTCAGCGCCGCCGGCCATTGTAACAAGCGCAATCAGCATCAGCACGGCCGAGATGACTATATAGGACACCTGACGCCTGAACAGCGAGCGGGCAAAAGGATACTGGCGGAACTTGGCGCCGAAAAACATGTTGTCGAAAAATGAGATAATAAACCGGAAGCCGGCGATAATAATCTTCCAAATCAGGTGTACAACCGCAAAGCAAAAGCTGTGGCGCAGCAGCCTGCTGCCTTTTATTTTGCGCACGAGCGACAGCGAGAAGGTAAGCAGCGCGGCGGCGCATGCCGATGTGGCAAATGCCGCGCCGTACATCACAATGATATATGAGCGCTGCCAAAAGCTGAAATCATCGGTTGCCACGGCAAGCAGCCATGCGCACGCAAGCGCGGCGCAGCCCATCAGTATCAGCTGAAAATCCGTATATATATTGTCGATGACCGACACATGAAGCTCGTCGCTGCCCGGGCGGCGGCCGGTGACGAGCATCAGATACCCGACGAGAGCGAACGCGGTAAGAAAGAAAACGACGATGAGTATCGCTGGCTTGGCTATCATGCCGCGCACGCTGTCCCACATCTGCTGGCGCTGCTGCACAAACTCCGGCTTTACCGTCATATATATCGTATGCCCTTCGCCGATTCTAAGCGTCGGCATATAGCGCAGGTAGCTGTATATGGCGGTGAGCTCGCCATCCACGCTGCACAGCACATACTCGGACATGTCGGCAAATTGGCCGGGAGAGCGCATATCGGTGTTCGAAGCCTCGAACCCTGAGCCGTCGGACGCGTAGTAAAGGCAGCGGTCATCGAGGTACTGCAAAGCGGATGCGTCGGCGCCTTTTTCGGTCAGTATCTCGTCTATAATGTACGCTATACTGGAAACCTGCCGCGACATATCGTGAGAGCGGTCATATTCCGATTCAAGCACAGAGTCGACCGCATAGGAGATTTCCTGCGTGTTAAGCATAAACGCCAGTGACAGCGCTTGATACGTTATGACGCCTATCAAAACGCATACCAGCACAAACGCAACCGTCTTGGAAACCGGTGAGCGGCTAAACCTTCTCGATTTTGTATCCAATTCCCCACACCACCTTTAGATATTTTGGCTCCTTCGGGTTGATTTCAATTTTTTCGCGTATGCGCCTGATATGCACCATAACAGTGTTTTCAACAGCGTAGGCGTCCTCATTCCATACTCGCTCGTAAATCTCCTCGGATGAAAACACCCTGCCCAGGTTGTACATCAGCAGCTCGACTATGCGGTACTCGGTGGCGGTAAGCCTTGTCGGCACGCCGTCGACAAGCAGCTGCTTCGCCTCGACGTCAAGAATCAGGCCGCCTGTTACAATCTGTGAGCCCTTTATGCCGGCGCTGATGTCACCGAGGTGCATATAGCGCCTGAGCTGAGACTGCACGCGCGCGACGAGCTCTGACGGATTGAACGGCTTTGTGACATAATCGTCCGCGCCCATCGACAGGCCAAGCACTTTATCGCTGTCCTCACTTTTGGCGGAAAGGATAATAATGGGTATATTCCGGTCCTGCCTGATACGCATGGTAGCCGACAGCCCGTCGAGCTTTGGCATCATTACATCAAGCAAGATGAGCTGAATGCGGGTTTCGGCCAATTTCTCCAGCGCCTGCATTCCGTCGTAGGCGACATAGACATCATACCCCTCCTTACCGAGGAGTTTTTGTATGGCGTGTGCTATCTCGCGGTCGTC
This sequence comes from Oscillospiraceae bacterium, assembly GCA_031552995.1. Taxonomy (GTDB): domain Bacteria; phylum Bacillota; class Clostridia; order Oscillospirales; family Butyricicoccaceae; genus JAVBMB01. The sequence continues at coordinate 13,872 of JAVBMB010000062.1, read as the reverse complement.
ATCGACGACGAGTATAGATGCCCGCTGCTCCATTTACCGCTCTCCCTTTCGCGTGTTTTAGATATTTTTCCAATGTTATGATGGTATTTTACAAGCTATTTCTAAATGCGGTGTTGATATTTACCTTAAGGTTTTCTTAATGTGGCCTCCGCAAAGCAAAAAAGGCGCAAGCGCCTTTTTTTAGGTGTTGTTCGCCGATGTGCGCAGCCATTCCGGCCGTCGCCGCATCGTGATGCCCGACACAAGGCCAAGCGATGCGATTGTGGTCATAACCGATGTGCCTCCGTAGCTGACAAGCGGCAGTGTCAGGCCGATAACCGGCATGACGCCGGCGCACATGCCGATGTTGATAAGAATCTGTATCATCAGCATCCCGCCGATGCCGACACACAGCAGGCGGCCGAACAAATCGTCGGATTTCGTCGAGTCATAAAATATCCGAAATACAAGCAGCGTCAAAAGTACAATCAGCACAATACACCCGACAAAACCGAACTCCTCGCCAAGAGCGGCGAAAATAAAGTCGTTGTGCCGGTTGACGAAGTGGGTGCCGTTCATATACCCCCGCCCGAGCAACTGCCCGCGGCGAAGGGCCGCCATGCTCAGTTTGGCGTGCCACGCAAACTTTGGAGAGATATCCGGGTCGAAAACGACAAGTATCCTCTGCTGCTGGTTCAGGCTGATAAACGGCCACATTACCGGCACCATGCCGACACCGGCTGCCGTCATACCGCCGACCCACAGCGGCGAGATGCCGCTTACAAACAGCATGATTATGAATATCATCGGATACATCAGCGTCACGCCCATATCGCGCGAGACTAAAAAAACCGACGCCGCCGTGATGCCCATGTGCGCAACAAGCTGCAAAATAGAAAACGGCGAGTTGATTTTGCCCTTCAGCGCGTGGATGTGGCTTGAAAGCGTATAGATAAATATAATTTTACCGACCTCGCCCGGCTGGATATTCAGACCGGTTGAGCCGATAGGTATCCAGCTTTTGTTGCCGGTATCCCCGGCGACACCGAGAAACTTCAGCGAAAGCTGAAACAGTATGTTGAATATAAAAAGCGCAACCCACAGCCGCGGAAAGCGGCGCAGGTCGATAAGCGACATGATGATGAACCCGACGCCGCCAACGGCGATACCCAGCCCCTGCACAAGGATATATCTGTTTGTGCCGAGAGTCCGCGTCGTAGAGTATATCATCAGCATGCCGACTGCCGATATGACAAGCGCAATCAGCAGCAGTATCAAATCGGCGCTTTTTATATATTTAATGACAGCATTTTTTATTTTAAGCACGCCAATTCCTCGTTTTGATGCCGCTGATTGTCCGTTGCAGGCGTGCGGCATGGTTGTTTATCAGGCGGGGGATACCGCCATTGTTTCATTTAAATAATATTATATCAAAAACCGTAACCAATTTCAATTATTATGCTTTTTATTCATAAAATGCGCTAAGATTGTATGAAAGTTTATCATTTCACTTGACACAATATATCTCATGTATGTTATAGTTATACTTAATATGTGAAATTACTATATTCATTATAGCAGATGTTGCCGCGTTAAGCGCACAATATCGGTTCGGGGGACATTATGCTGGGAGATGTACTTAGAGACGCCCGCAAAAGTAAAAAGCTTACGCTGTCCGAGCTTGCCGAAAAAGTCGGGGTGACGACAGGGTATTTATCGCACCTTGAGCGCAATAAAATGGAGCCTTCGCTGTCCGTTCTGCGCAGCCTGTCGGATGAGCTGAGCATACCGGTATCGATGCTGTTTGTTGATGACGATTCCGAGGATATCGTTGTCGTGCGAAAAAATCAGCGCGCCAAGGTGTCGTACCTCAACCTGTCCGGGAACTGCCAGGTTCTGACGCCGCTAGTGTGGAGGAGTACAACCCCGCCGGACCTTGAGGTGCTGCAGGTCACTATACCGCCCGAGAGCCGAATCAGCGGAGAGAATATATCTCACCACACCGACGAGTGCATTTATGTGTTGTCCGGCGAGCTGGAGTATCATTACGGCGACGCATGTATCCGCATAGAGACAGGCGGAAGCATATATATTCCTAAAAAAACGGGGCATTATATCTATAACTACGGTGACAGCGACGCGATGATAATATGGGTAGTAAAGTCTGAGACAGGGGGGAACGAGGATGAGTGACAATATGGTCTCCCTCAGGCTGGTCGGCAAAAAGATACGCACACTGCGCCAGCAGAAAGACATTAATATCACGCAGTTTGCCGAGCTTACCGGCGTCACGTCGGCGTATATATCGCAAATAGAACGCGATATTATCGAGCCGTCGCTGCCGGTGCTTCGCAAGCTTGCCCACGCGCTTGACGTAGAAATACCGTTTCTGTTCACCGACGAGGTTCCCTCTGACGTGCTTGTGATGCCGCCGCCTTCGAGCGCGGAGTTTTCATCAATCGGCGGCGGGGCCAGGTATCACTTTATGATGCCCTGGAAGCTGAAGGACGGCAGCAGGCCGGATATGGCGGTCATGCTTGTCAAAATCCCGCCGGGGATAACCGACAGCCCCGAGTTTGTCGTCCACGACTACAGCGAGTTCACTACAGTGCTGGAAGGAAGCGTCGAGTATCAGACTGAGGTAAGCGCGCACAGGCTGTTTGAGGGAGATTCTATATTTGTTCGCAAGGGCGTGCGGCACAGGCTGTACAACCCGTACGATGTCGAGACGCTGATTTTCAGCGTTATGTCCAGCTCGACGCATTTTATGCCGGACGCAAAGAAAAAATAGAGCGTTCTGCCCGCAAGGCCGCGTGTTTTTATGTGCGGCAGGCACACATTTTACATCTCATGTTGCGGCCGCCATTGAACTTGCGGCCGTTTTACATTATTATAGGGATATTGAGGCTTAGAGAGCCCCATCGGAAGGAGAATGCATATGAAAGCTACAAAGCTGCGGGAAAACATCTACTGGGTCGGCGCTATCGACAGAGATATCCGCATATTTCACGGCTATGCCACGCCGTATGGCACAACATATAACGCGTATCTGATACTCGATGAGCAGGTGACGCTTATCGATACCGTAAAAGCGCCGTTCACGCAGGAGATGCTCGAACGCATCCGCGACGTGGTGCCGCTTGAGAAGATTGACAACATTATATCAAACCATGTCGAGCCGGACCATTCCGGCGGTCTGCCCGCCCTTGCGGAGCTCTGCCCGAACGCGAAGATATTTACATCGCCAAGCGGCGACAAGGGGCTGAGGGCGTATTACCACACGCTGCGCGAAAGGCAGCTGAACATTGTAAAAACCGGCGATACGCTGTGCACCGGCAAATACACATTCAAGTTCGTGCTGATGCCTATGGTGCATTGGCCGGACAGTATGGCGACATTTTTGCAGGATGAGAACATACTGTTCTCAAACGATGCGTTCGGTCAGCATATAGCAACCGATGAGCGGTTCGATTATGAAATCGGCCTTGAGCGGCTGCTTGAACGGGCAGCCGACTACTACGGCAATATTGTGCTTCCGTTCGGGATGCAGGTGAACAAGCTGCTTGGCGAGGTTTCCGGCCTGACGTTTGAGATGATATGCCCGAGCCACGGCGTGATTTTGCGTGACAATATCGCCGATGCCGTTGAAAAGTATGCATACTGGGCCGGTGGGCAGATGAAAGATGACCGTGCCGTCGTTGTGTATGATACGATGTGGGGTGCGACTGGGCGCATGGCGGCAAAAATCGCATCCGGGCTTGAGGCGGACGGCATAAAGACCGAGCTGATTTGCCTTGGCAGGCAGCACTATTCCACCGCGATGGGGCCGATACTTGAGGCGAAGTATGTATTTGTCGGCTCGCCGACGCTGAACCGCAGCATGATGCCGACCGTGGCGGCGTTTATGTGCTATATGAAAGGCCTTAATCCAAAGAGCCGGGTAGGCATGGCTTTTGGCGCATACGGATGGAGCGGCGAGAGCACCCAGCAGATTGAAGAAATAATGAAGGGCATGGGCTGGGAAACTAAGCCGCAGCGTAAGCTGCTTTGGTGGCCGGAGGACTGACATCCGGCAGGTTGCAGAATAAAGAAAACGCGGGGAAGCGGCCGGTGGCCGCCCCCGCGTTATTGTTTTGCAGTTGCCGAACTGCGTGAAAATCGACACCGAAGCGGTTGAACGCGCCGGAATTATTTGCCCTGCTCCGTGTCGTCCGCCTTGCCAAAGCCGCCGAGAAGCCCGGTCATAGCGGCATCCAGTTTTTTGCGCAGGCCAACAAGCCAATCCGGTTCGTTGGCCCATTTTTCCGCCGTCGAGCGCAGAAGGCTGGCGTAGCCTATAAGGCTCCAGTAGCGCGATATCAGCGGCAGCAGCTCAAGTGAATCGTCACTGACCTCAAACGTCGTTCGGTAGCCGCGAATAAAATCCTGCCGCGCGGCGGGCGCATGTGCCTTTGGCAGCTCGTCATCGATGGCCGCAAGCGCGCGCTCAATATCGGCGATAAACCAGTTGTATTCGGCGCCGTCAAAGTCAATAATATGATATTTGCCTGTCGCGTTGTCAAAGAAAACATTATCAAGCTCAAAATCGCCGTGAATAAGCCCGTATGTACCAACCGGACGCGGCAGCGCAGACATCTTTTGCCGCAGGGCGCGCGCTTCGTTAAGGGCCGCGAAAGGCGCACGGTTTTTTATCATATGCCCTTCGGCAATCTCAAGCGCGCGCCGCCAGTCAGCACGCGGCGGCCCGTCGCCCGGCGTGCAGCCAACGCCTATCGCGTGCAGCCTGCCCATGGCGGCCCCAAAGCCCTCGTACAGCGCGGGTGAATACACAAGCCTGTCGAGCCGCGTGCCCGGCACGCCGCAAAACGCCATCGCCATATATTCGCCCCACGGGGTTGCGCGCTCGACGATATAACTTCCGTCTTTTGACAAAACCGGCTCGACAGCGTCATAGCCTCGTCCGCGAAGCAGCGTCAAAAACGCCAGCTCGGCGTGCGCCTGCCGCACCGGCTTTTCCTCAACCGGCGCAAAACGCAAAAAACACAACGCGCCGGCACGATAAAACGGATAGACGGCGTTTGCCGAGATGCGAAACCCGTCCAGCGCGGCATGATTATCCTCGTCGTGCTCCCAGTTTGCCAAAAGCATATTGGCAAGGTCGCGGTTGTCAAACAGGTATTTCAGCTTCATCATGGAGAGGAACCTCTTTCTGTCACAGTGCCTTGCGCACATATTTTTCAGTGCCAAGCCTATCACATATTATCATATGTCCGGCGGGCTGTCGATAGGAAAATGCCCGCGTTCTCGCCTGTATGCGGCATGTTTTGCGCCTATGCCATACAGACGCAATATCCCAATGCAAATGCCGCGCACCCGGCCCTGTGCTGCGGCAGGCCGGCAACACCGTTTGCCGCGGACCCTATTATACAATAGCGTCGATATATGCCGCAAACGCCGCAGATTTTTTATTGTATTGTGAAAAAAATACTCAAATGTGTATTGACATTTATATATTATCACTATATATTAATAATATCTATAATAAACTTGAATATTATATTTGAGAATAGTTTATAGGTAGCCTTCAAGCCGCGTTGCGGATATCTCTAAGCAAATTTATTTGGCAGCAACTGTTTGAATAATTAACACGGAGGGAAACACATGAAAAAGCGCGTTCTCTGTACACTTCTAGTCACATGCATGGCAATTGCACTTTTTGCCGGCTGCGCACCCAGCACCACAACCACAACGACCACAGCCCCAAGCGGCTCGGGCACAACCACAACCACACCGCCGACTACCACCGAGCCCGCCAAACCCGCAAGAGAACACATTACTGCCTATATCGCCGCCAACCCTGCTTCGCTTGACCCCTCAATGTGGGCGACCGCGGCTGAGCACAGCATCGACGTGCAAATCTATGACCCGCTGTGCCTGACCATCGGCAGCGAGACAACCCCGCTTCTCGCCGAGCGCTATGAAGTGAGCGACGACGGCCTGACGTACACATTCTTTCTGCGCAAGGGCGTCAAGTTCCACAACGGCGACGAGCTGAAGGCGGATGACGTTGTCTTTACTATCGAGCGCGACATGGCCTCCCCGTACATGGCGGGCAACGCCGGCCAGATTGAGTCGGCCGCCAAGGTTGATGACTACACAGTCACCATCAAGCTCAAGGCCCCGTACGCGCCGTTTATGCAGTCTGTCAACAACCTGTTCATCGTCAGCGAAAGGGCGATAACCGAGGGCGGCGACAAGTACAGCGACAAACCGATAGGCACCGGACCGTACAAGCTTGTCAGCTTTGAAGCGAGCAACAAGATTGAACTGACCCGCAACGATGAATACTTCCTCGGCGCGGCCGCCATCAAGGATGTCACCGTAAAAATAATCCCCGACCCGAACACCGCCACAATCGGCCTGCAGACAGGTGAAATCGATATCGGCACCTTCTCGCTGTCGGCCTATGACGATGTAGTCGCCTCTGGCCTGCAGATCCACTCGTGGAATGCCGACTCCATTTATTTCATAGTGCTCAAGACCGAGGCCGCACCGTTTGACAACAAGCTCGTCCGCCAGGCCGTCGGCTATGCCGTCGACAAAGAGTTTATGGTTGACGTCGCCTCAAACGGCTATGCCACCCCCGCAAACACAATGTTCCCGCCGACCGTCTTTGGCTACTCGTCCAACGTGACGCCGGCCTATGAGACAAACAAGGACAAGGCCAAGCAGCTGCTTGCCGACGCCGGCCTGACGCTGCCGTATGATATCGGCACCATCAAAATCATCGACGGAGAGCTTAAGAAAATCGCCGAGGTTCTGCTTCAGGATCTCTCCGATATCGGCCTTGTGGGGCAGATTGAGCTTCTCGAGCAGAACAAATATCTTGAAGATGTCTTTGGCGGCAACTTCACCATAGGCGGCATGGCTTTTGGCATGCCGGGCGACGCCGATAAGTATCAGATGCTGTTCACAAGCTCGAACATCAACGGCCTTAACATGGCGAGATACAACAACCCCGAAATCGACGAGCTGTTTAACGAAGGCGCGACGGTTCTTGACCCTGCCGCACGTCAGGCGGCCTATGACAAGATTCAGAATATCCTGTCTGAAGATATGCCGTACATACCGGTATACGTGCCGGAGCTCACCATCGCTTACAGCCCCGACCTTGACCTGCTTGTGATGGATCCGCTGGCTAATAAGCCGTTCTACAACCTCAGCTGGAAGTAATTATAGATCAGCTGCCCCTCTGCCGCAAACGCGGCAGAGGGGTTTTATCCTTTGGCAAGCGGAGTAACTGCCCGGCAAATTTTGTTGACATTTGTATAGTAAGAACGTATATTAAACTAAAATAAGGTTGTTGGAAACATGCTTGCGCACACCCCGGCCGGCATTCACTATTTTTTGGCAGCAATTGTTTGAATAATAAACACGGAGGGGAATCACATGAAAAGACGCATTATCTGCACACTTCTTGCTACGGTGATGGCGCTTGCGCTTCTTGCCGGATGCGCGCCTACAGCCACGACAACGACGGCGCCATCCACCCAGGGCGGAACAAGCACATCCGGCGCGACAACGACGCCGCCAACAACGACCGAGCCTGCAAAACCCGCCAGAGAGCATCTGAATACCTTCATCAGCGCAAACCCCGCATCTCTCGACCCCAGCAGATGGGCGTCGGGCGCCGAGCACACCATCAACATACAGATTTGTGACCCGCTTTGCTACCTTGACGGCGACGAGGTGACAATGCTTTTGGCCGAGAGCTATGACGTCAGCGCCGACAGCTTGACGTATACATTCCATCTGCGCAAAGGTGTCAAGTTCCACAACGGCGAGGAATTCAAAGCAAACGATGTCGTATTTACGATTGAGCGCGACATGGAGTCCCCGTATATGGCATCCTACACCGCGCAGATAGAGTCTGTTACGGCGGTTGACGATTACACTGTCGATATCAGGCTGAAAGCGCCGTACGCGCCGTTCCTGCTTTCTGTCAACAGCCTTCTTATCGTCAATGAAAAAGCCGTTACCGAGGCCGGAGAAAGCTACGGCGAGCATCCGATCGGCACGGGCCCGTACAAGTTTGTCAGCTTCGAGCCCAGCAACAAGATTGAGCTTACCCGCTTTGACGATTACTTCCGCGGCCCGGCGGCAATAAAAGATGTCACTGTGAAGATACTAACCGACCCTACCACATCAACAATCGGTTTGCAGACAGGCGAGCTTGATATAGGCGACTTTTCTCTTTCCTCCTATGATGAAGTAGTCGCCTCCGGACTGCAAATACACCAGTGGAAGGCCGATGTCATTTACTTTGTGACGATGAATACCGAAGTCGCCCCGTTCGACAACAAGCTCGTCCGTCAGGCAATAGGCTATGCCGCGGACAAGGAGTTTATGGTTGAGGTCGCCGCGAGCGGCTTTGCGGCGGTCAGCAACACTATGATTCCGCCGACAGTCTTCGGCCATTCAGACAACGTGACGCCGAAATACGAGACAAATAAGGAAAAGGCAAAGCAGCTGCTGATAGATGCCGGCCTGACGCTGCCGTATGATATAGGCACAATCAAGGTCATCGACGGCCAGTTCAAGCAGATTGCCGAAATCCTGATGCAGGACCTTAACGAAATCGGCCTCAAGGTCGAAATCGAGATGCTTGAGCAGAACAAGTATCTTGAGGACGTTTTTGGCGGCAACTATTCAATGGGTGTTATCTCGCTGGGCATGCCGGGCGACGCCGACAAGTATCAGCTGCTGTTCAAAAGCGAGAACATTAACGGCATAAACATGGCAAGATACAACAACCCGACAGTCGACGACCTGTTTGTTCAGGGCGCGTCTATACTTGACGCCGACAAGCGCCTTGAGATTTACAAGCAGATTCAGGATATTTTGTCCGAAGATATGCCGTATGTGCCTGTCTATGTGCCCGAGCTTGTCTTTGCCTACAGTCAGGATGTCGTGCTTACACCATCCGATACACAGTTTAACAGGCCGTACTATAACCTGAGCTGGAAATAAACCGTATACAGCAGCAAACACCCTGCCGCTTGCGGCAGGGTGTTTGCTGCTGTCAAAGAAAGGTGTTCAGGTTTTTTTACATGAAAAGTAACGTGATTAAAAAGTTCCTAAAACCCCCGCTTACAATCAAAAATTCCGAAAATTCATTTCCCGAGAATTTTTATCAAAATTGAAAATTGTCGAAAAACCCTCAACGGAGTGGGTTTTTCGACAGTCTGAAACACCCTGCCGCTTGCGGCAGGGTGTTTTTATCACCTGTTACCTGGCACCGCATTATCGTAAACCGACGTGGCGCGATGAACACATTGTGCGGATGATATCGTCGAGTTACTCTGCGGCAAATGCTACAGGGGACGCCGGGCTACCGGCGTCCCCTGTAAAAGAGGAAGAGGATGGCTTGTGTTATCTCTTGGGCTGCAGCGTCAGGTCAATATCGCAGTGCTCGAAGTTGGGGACATAGTTGGCGGTCTGGAAATTGACGAGCCACGGCTGCACCATGTAGAAAGCTGCCGGCCAGGCTATTGGGATTGTGACAAAGTCGTCCTGAACCAGCATCTTATCGGCTTGTTTGTACATCTCGCCGCGCTGTGTTTCATCAAGCGTCTTTCTGGCATCGGCTACGAGCTTGTCATATTCCGGGTTGACGTACATCGACGAGAAGAACTTGTTGTTGCCCGACTCGAAGAAGCCGTAGACCATGCCGTCGGCATCGCCGACGCCGAGGAACCAGCTGGCAACAAATGTCTGTACTTCGCCGTTGTTGCGGATTGTGGTCCACACGGCGCGGTCAACCTGCTCGGGAACTATTGTGAAGCCGGCTGCCGCCGCCGACTGCTGAATGGCGACTATCATCTTGCCGCCCGCGCTTTCAAGGTTCGTCGTTACGAACTTGATTTCGACGCCCTCGGGATAGCCGGCTTCGGCAAGCAAAGCCTTTGCCTTTTCGGGATCATATTTCTTTATTGGTACCGAGGGGTCATGGCCGAGGACGGACGGAGCGAGCAGGCAGGAGGAGGGCAGATACAGGCCGTCGAACAGGTCGTTACAAATCGACTCTACATCGATGGCGTAGGACAGGGCCTCGCGCGCCTTCGGGTTGTCCTTCCACGGGTCCATGTTGAAGTTCATGATGATGAAGAAGTGGCCGAATGTCGGGAACATCTGAAGCTGATCGCCGAAATCCGCGTCATCCTTGTACTGGTCTACATAAGCGGCGTCGAGGATGAGGGAGTCGACATTGCCCGCCTCGTAGTCAAGAAGCATGGTGTTGAGGTCCTGATAGAATTTGTAATAGACAGAATCAATTGTCGGCAGGCGGTCGGCATCGTGATACTCGTCGTTTCGGACGAGGCGAACGCCCTTATCAAGGTCGTATTTTTCAAACCTGAACGGGCCGGTGCCAACAAGAACCTTAAAGCCCCAGTCGGCGCCGGCTTCTGTTGTGGCCTTGCGCGGATAGAGCGGACAGGTGCCGACGAACAGCTCGAACAGGCTGAACGGCTCAAGAATGGTGAACTCCACGGTATACGGGTCGATGACCTTGACACCCTCGAGCGTGGTGGCGCTGCCGTCGACCACTTCCTGGGCGCCCTTAATCATCAGATAGTCTTCGACGACGAGCGAGCCGGTCGCCGGATTGAAAATGCGCTCAAAGCTGAACAGCACATCATCCGCTGTGAACTCGGTGCCGTCGTGCCACTTGATGCCCTTCTTAAGCGTGAATGTATAGGTCAGGTTGTCCTCGGAAATCTTTGCCGGGCCTTCGGCCAGGCAGGGAAGCAGCTCGGAGGTGAACGGATTGTAGTACAGCAGGCCTTCAAAAACCTGCTCGCATATCTGTGCGCTTTCGATGTAGGTAACGATTGTTCTGTCGAGAACAGCTTTAACGTCAAGCTGGCCGTAGACAAGTTCTTTCGGCCCGTCGGCGGGAGGGGCAGTCGGCGGGGTTGTCGTCGTCACAGGGGCTGTCGTTGTCGTTCCGTCTGAAGACGGAGGCGCTGTTGTGGCATCCTGATTGCAGCCGACCAGGCCGACCAGCATAATCATTGCCAGGGCTAATGCCGTTGCGCGTTTTAGCATAGTTACATCTCCTTCATGATTTTTTTATTCACATAAATCCACATCGGATTTAATCTTACTGAAAGTGGCAGGCGCACATGTGGCCGTCCGCGCCGGTAAGCTCAGGCTCCTGCTGTGTGCAGATGTCTTGTGCCTGCGGGCATCTTGTGCGGAAGCAGCAGCCGGACGGCAGGTCGATTGGGCTGGGTATGTCGCCGAACAGAGGCACGCGCTTCTTTTTCACCCTCGTGTCCGGTATCGGTATCGCCGACAGCAGCGCCTTTGTGTACGGATGGCGCGAGTCGCTGTAAAGCTCGGCCTTGGGCGCGATTTCGACAACCTTGCCCAGATACATGACAGCGACATTGTTCGAAACATATTTGACAACGCTGAGGTCGTGCGAGATGAACAGAAACGTGACGCCGAGCGTGCTCTGTATCTCCTCCATCAGGTTCAGTATCTGCGCCTGAATAGAGACGTCAAGCGCCGAGACGGGCTCGTCGCAAATGAGCATTTGGGGGCGCAGCGCAAGTGCGCGCGCGATGCCGATACGCTGACGCTGGCCGCCCGAAAACTCGTGCGCGTAGCGCTGAACATAGTCCTGACTGAGCCCGACAATATCCAGCAGCTCAAGCACGCGGTCGTTACGGTCTTTCCTGTTTGGGAACTCCTTTTGGATGTCGAGCGGCTCGCCTATCAAATCGCCGACGGTCATGCGAGGGTCCAGCGAAGCGTACGGGTCCTGAAATATTATCTGCATGTGGCGGCGCTTGCGGCGTAAATCCTCGCCCGAAAGCGCAAGATAATCCTCTCCCATAAACTTTACCTGGCCGCCGGTAGGCTCAATCAGCCGGATAATCGTGCGGCCCAGCGTCGACTTGCCGCAACCGGATTCGCCGACAACGCCAAGCGTCTCGCCCCTGTTTATTGAAAGACTGACGCCGTTGACCGCCTTGACATAGCGGCCGCGTTTTTCAAATATCCCGCCCGAAGAGGGGAACCATTTTTTAAGGTCTTTTACCTCAAGCAGCGGGGTGACATTTTCACTCATCGACCTGCTCCCCCCATCTGTCGCTGTATTGCCAGCACGAAACGATGCGTCCGTCGTCGGCGCGGATTTCTCCCGGCCGCTCCTGCAGGCATATGTCGCGGGCGTAATCGCACCTCGGGTTAAACGGACAGCCCTTGGGCATCTTTGTAGGCTTCGGCACCGTGCCGCGGATGCTGACCAGCTTTTCGTCCACCTGATTCAGCTTTGGTATCGAGTTCAGCAGCCCCTGGGTATAGGGATGCATCGGGTTTTGGAACAGCGCGTCGACAGGGGCGTATTCCATTATTTTGCCGGCGTACATAACTATTACATCGTCGGCAGTCTCGGCGATTACGCCCATCGCGTGGGTAATCATTATGATGGCCGAGCCGAGCTTTTGCTTCATCTCGTTGATAAGGTCAAGTATCTGCGCCTGCATCGTAACATCAAGCGCAGTTGTCGGCTCGTCGCAGATAAGCACCTCGGGGTTGCAGCTGAGAGCCATTGCTATCATGACTCTTTGCCTCATGCCGCCAGAGAGCTGGTGCGGATAGTCGCGGTAGCGCTTTTCCGGGTTCGGGATATGCACAAGCTTAAGCAGCTCGATGGTCTTTTTCTTTGCTTCGGCGTCGTCAAGATGCTGGTGAAGCTTAATCGCCTCGGAAATCTGTTTGCCTATCCTTATTACAGGGTTCAGCGACGTCATAGGCTCCTGAAATATCATGGCGATATCGTTTCCGCGCACATTGCGCATCTCGGCATTGGACATCTGCAGCAGGTCGCTGCCCTTAAACAGTATCTCTCCGCCGACGATTCTTCCGGGAGGCTGCTGTATAAGGCGCATCATCGACAGGCTTGTTATGCTCTTGCCGCTGCCTGACTCGCCGACGATGCCGAGTGTCTTGCCTTTTTCGATGCTGAACGATACATCATCAACGGCGCGCACGACCCCCTCATCGGTGAGGAAATATGTCTTTAGGTTTTTTATTTCAGCAATTATTTCGCCCATAGGGCACCTCCCCAAATGATGATGCCTGCCGCTGTCATTCTTTCAGTCTCGGGTCAAGCGCGTCGCGCAGGCCGTCGCCCAGGATGTTGAAGGCGAGGACGGTTATCATGATGGCGATGCCGGGGAATACACTGTATGACGGGTGCTTGCGCAGGTATGTCTTGGCGTACGAAATCATTGCGCCCCAGCTTGCCGTCGGCGGGTTGACGCCAAGGCCGATGAAGCTGAGTGTCGCTTCGGTCAGGATATTGCCCGGGATATTCATCGAAACTACGATGATTATCGTCGACAGGCAGTTGGGAATCAGGTGCTTCATTATAATCCAGTAGCTGTTGCCGCCGGATGTCTTAGCCGCTTCGACAAACTCGCGCTGCTTAATCTGCAGCACCTGGCCGCGTATCAGCCTTGCCGTACTCGTCCACCCAAGCAGACCTATTGCGATGAACAGGTTTATTATGCCGGTGCCCAGCGCGTACATGACGCCCAGCGCAAACAGCAGGTCGGGGAAGGCGTTGAATATCTCCATCGTTCGGGATATAACCGTGTCGATAAACCCGCCGTAATAGCCGGCAATACTGCCCATCAAAACACCGAGCACGGTTGTAATTGTGGTGCCGATAATGCCGACTGACAGCGATATGCGTGTGCCGTAGATTATTCGGCTGAGTATGTCGCGCCCGTACTCATCCGTGCCAAGCCAGTGGGATGCGGACGGGCCTTCCAGCTTGATTTTAAAGTCCTGCACATATGGGTCAAAAGGGGCAAA
>JAVBMB010000011.1:0-8317 GCA_031552995.1 Oscillospiraceae bacterium | reverse complement strand
TGCCGCGCTTCGCCCGCACTTTATCGAGCTTGCACGAATCGGTGAAAAAAGCGCCGGAGTCGACGAGCGCGGGCTGCTGGGCCGCCTGCGCGCCGCGGGGCTTGCCGCCGAGGAGGATATGTTCCGCGCAACCGGCGGGGTTAACACGCACAAGGGCGCGCTGTTCTCTCTCGGGCTGCTGTGCGGCGCCGCCGGCAGGCTCAGCGCAATGGACGCAAATATTTCGCCGGTAGCGCTGAGCCGCATGGTGGCGCGGATGACGGCGGGGCTGTGCCGCGAAGACTACGACGGGCTGCGCGAGCGCTCCGCGCGTACACACGGCGAGCGCGTGTTCCTGCGGTACGGCGCGAAGGGCGCGAGGGGAGAGGCCGAGAGCGGCTTTACCAGCGTAAGGAATTACGGGCTTCCGCGTATGAAGATGCTGCGCCGGCGCGGGGTTGATATGAATGAATCGTGCGTGCGCACGCTGATATGCCTTGTAGCGAATGTCACCGACACAAATGTGCTGGCGAGGCACGATATGGATACCGCGCTTGCGCTGCGCGCGCAGGCGATGGCTCTTCACAGACGGTACAGCGAGAAAGGCGTGCTTGATATGGACAGTGACCTGATACGCCGCAATGTCAGCCCGGGCGGCAGCGCAGACTTGCTGGCCGTGACGGTGTTCATGCACGAAATGCCGGCGCAGGCCGGCAAAACCTGAGGGCAATATTTTATTTATATAAACTGCAAATCATATGGGCTACACAAAAATGGAGGAGTGCAAAATGGTAGAACTTATCAAGAACGGCCACGTCTATAAAGACGGCAAGCTGGAGCCTGTGGCGGCACCGATGCCTGAGGGACGTGAAAAGACAATCGCTTATTCCATCCTTCGCGCGCACGACAAGAGCAGCGACCCGAAGAATATGCGCATCCTGTTTGACTCGATGGTCTCGCACGACATCACATTCGTCGGCATCATCCAGACGGCGCGCGCCAGCGGGATGACCGAGTTCCCGATCCCCTACGCCATGACCAACTGCCACAACAGCCTGTGCGCCGTCGGCGGCACGATAAACGAGGATGACCACGCATTCGGCCTGTCGGCAGCCAAAAAGTACGGCGGCATCTACGTTCCGCCCAATCAGGCTGTCATACACCAGTACGCCCGTGAAGAGATGGCAACCTGCGGCGGCATGATTCTCGGCTCGGACAGCCATACCCGTTACGGCTCCTACGGTTGCATCGGCGTCGGCGAGGGCGGTGGAGAGCTTGCAAAGCAGCTGCTTAAGAATACATACGATATCGCAGCGCCGGAAGTCGTCGCCGTCTATCTAGAAGGCAAGCCGCGCCGCGGCGTCGGCCCGCACGACGTGGCCATTGCGCTTGTCGCCGCCACATTCCCAAATGGCGACGTCAAGAACAAGGTGCTCGAGTTCTTCGGCCCCGGCCTTAAGGAGCTGAGCGCCGACTTCCGTATAGGCATCGATGTCATGACGACCGAGACATCATGCCTGACCTCGATTTGGGAGACTGACGACACAATTAAGGCGTACTACGAAAATGTAGGCCGTCCCGAAGCGTACAAGACACTTAAGCCGCAAAACGGCGCTTATTATGACAGCGTGGTCAGGATAGACCTCAGCAAGGTCGAGTGCATGATAGCCCTTCCGTTCCACCCGTCCAAGGCCTATACGATTAAAGAGCTGCAAGCCGACCCCGAGCGCATCCTTGCCGAGGCTGAGGCCGATTGCCAGGAGCAGCTTGGCAAAAAGGTCAAGATGGACCTGCGCCACAATATCGTTAACGGCAAGGTGACATGTGACCAGGGCGTCATCGTCGGCTGCTCGGGCGGTATGTACGAGAGCATTGTCGAAGCCGCCGCCATACTCGAGGGCAAGAGCATCGGCAACGACTATTTCGATATGTCGGTGTACCCGTCGTCGACGCCTATCAGCCTTGCAATCACAAAAGAGGGCGTTGCCACAAAGCTGATGGAGGCCGGCGCCGTTATGAAGCCGGCATTCTGCGGCCCGTGCTTCGGCGCGGGAGATACCCCGGCGCACAACGCGCTCAGCATCCGTCACGCCACGCGCAACTTTGCCAACCGCGAGGGCAGCAAGCCGGGCGACGGGCAGATTTCCGCCGTCGCGCTGATGGACGCCCGCTCGATAGCCGCAACAGCCATGAACGGCGGCGTGCTGACCGCCGCGACCGACATCGAGTATGACGTGCCGGAGATGGATTATAAATACGACGGCTCTGTGTACGCCAAGCGCATCTATAACGGCTGGGGCAAGGCGGATACGTCCGCCGAGCTGCGCCTCGGCCCCGGAATCAAGGACTGGCCGAAGATGTACCAGCTTGATCAGGACCTGCTTGTCAACCTGTGCGCCGTCATCCAGGACGATGTGACGACGACGGACGAGCTCATCCCGTCGGGAGAGACATCCTCCTACCGCAGCAACCCGATAGCGCTGTCGGAGTTTGCGCTGTCGCGCCGCGTGCCGGAATATGTCGGCGCCAGCAAGAAAATCCGCGAGCTTGAGACCCAGCGTCAGACCGGCACCGCGCCGGACGCCGCGGTCGAAGTGCTGAAGAAAGTCGGCGGCGATATTGCCAGGACGACAGTCGGCTCGTGCGTGTTCGCCAAAAAGCCGGGCGACGGCTCGGCGCGCGAGCAGGCCGCATCGTGCCAGAAGGTGCTCGGCGGCTTCGCCAACATCTGCTACGAGTACGCCACAAAGCGCTATCGCAGCAACTGCATCAACTGGGGCATAGTGCCGTTCACCATCAGCAAGGATACCCCGTTCGACTACAAGCCGGGTGACTGGGTGTGGGTGCCGGGCGTCAAAAAGGCCGTGCTAGAGGGCAAGGAAGAAATGCCCGGCAAGGTCATCACCGCCGACGGCAAGGTCATCGACATCACACTGCTGTGCAAGGGGCTGACGCCGGAGGAGAAGCTGATAGTTTCCGAAGGCTGCCTTATGAACTACTACGCGGCCGGCTACGGGCAGGCATAGGCAAAATAACCGCACACGCTCGGCAATGCTGCCCGTGTGAAAAAACAAATAAAAAACACCCGGCCGGCCGGGAAAAACCATAAGGAGAGCAATAAATGGACAAAATTAAAATGACAACCCCGCTTGTCGAGATGGACGGCGACGAAATGACCCGCATCCTGTGGCAGATGATCAAGGATAAGCTGATTCTTCCGTTTGTTGACCTGAAGACAGAGTATTATGACCTTGGCCTGCTCAGCCGCAACGCTACGAAGGATCAGATTACCGTTGACAGCGCCAATGCCACCATAAAATACGGCGTTGCCGTCAAGTGCGCCACCATTACCCCCAACAAGCAGCGCATGGAAGAATATCCCGAGCTGACCGAGATGTGGAAGAGCCCGAACGGCACAATCCGCTCGATTCTCGACGGCACAGTGTTCCGCGCGCCGATTCTTGTCGATAGCATCAAGCCGGTCGTCAAGAACTGGGTCAAGCCGATAACCATAGCCCGTCACGCCTATGGCGATGTGTACAAGAGCGTCGATTTCTTCACCGACGAGCCGGGCGAGTGCACAATGACATTCAAGGGGCAAAGCGGCAAAGAGCATACAGTAACGGTGCAGAAGACAAAAGGCCCCGCCGTTTGGCAGGGCGCGCACAACCTCGAGTCGTCTATCCGCAGCTTCGCCAAGGCGTGCTTCCAGTACGCGCTCGATTCGAAGCAGGATCTGTGGTTCTCGACAAAGGACACGATAGCCAAGGTCTATGACGGCTTTTTCAAGACGATATTCGATGAGGTGTTCGAGGGCGGCTTTAAAGCCGAGTTTGAGAAGGCCGGGCTTGAGTACTTCTATACGCTGATTGACGACGCCGTCGCGCGCGTCATCCGCAGCGAGGGCGGCTATATCTGGGCGTGCAAGAACTATGACGGCGATGTCATGAGCGATATGGTGTCGACGGCGTTCGGCAGCCTTGCCATGATGACCTCCGTTCTCGTCTCGCCGGACGGCAAGTACGAGTTCGAGGCGGCGCACGGCACGGTTACAAAGCACTATTACAAGCACCTTAAGGGCGAAAAGACCTCGACAAACTCGATGGCGACAATCTTTGCCTGGAGCGGCGCGCTTAAAAAGCGCGGCGAGTTGGATAATCTGCCGCAGCTTGTCAAGTTCGGCGACGCGCTTGAGGCGGCCTCCATCCAGACACTCGAGGACGGGCTGATGACGAAAGACCTCGTTGGTCTGGTTGAGCCGGGCTTCAAGGCGACGGCTGTCGACTCCGAGCAGTTCCTCGACGAGATTGCAAAGCGTCTGGCCGCAAAGCTGGCGTAAAAATCCGCATTATAAAAACGGGGATGCCATGTTTGGCATCCCCGTTAAGTTTGCCTGAAAACCCTGCGGGGTTTTCAGGCATTTAGCCGGCACCGGCTCGCGGGCCGGATTTCGCCCATTTTATGCGTAAAATGAGCGGGTTAAGGTGATTTTCCCCGGCACCGGCTCGCGGAAAATCTGACTGGCTTGCGAAAAAGCAGAGCGCGCTCTGCTTTTTCTACAAGCTGTACGGGGATGCCATGTTTGGCATCCCCGTTTTGCATGAGCAGCGTTAGTAATACACCCTACAGCGGAAGCGATAAATACAATTTGTATAATTGCTGTTAAAATATACAAATACAAATCAAAACTTTGCAGCGCCTGCCCGCCGTCACCCGCGCGAAATCATATTTTTGTATATGCTTTTTTCGGGAGGGGAATCGGGGATAATAATCGCGCCGGCTTTTTTTGAATAGTAATCGGCCTGCGCTGTCGCCCAGCCGATTATGGCATAGGCGTAGCCGGCGTCGCGCATGGCGGCAAGCGTACGCATCAGCAGCGCGCCGCCTATGCCGCCGTTACGCTCGCCCTCGGCGACGCCCATCGGGCCAAAGAACCCGCGCGCTGTGGCGTCGTAGCAGGCAAAGCCGACGAGCTCGCGGTTTTTTACAGCTACAAAGCAGGCTGTCGGGCTGCGCATCAGGGCGTATTCGCACTCGCTTGCCCAGCCGTCGCCGAACGTGCCGCGCACAAAGCCGAGTATTCGCGCCCTGTCAACGACGCACGCAGGCTTTATCGTTACATCCGGCGGCGCCTGACATCCCTGTTCAGGCAGGTCATACAGCTTAACGAGCAAATCGGACAATTCGTCACCCCCACGCTTCGGTATTTTGAGGCTAAAAACGGCACAACCCGGCGGTCTTCCGCCGGACGCGCGCAAAAGCGTCACTGCAGCGTGAACTTATCCTTTTCCGCGCCGCATGTCGGGCACTTATAGCCGAGCGGCAACTCGTCAAAGGCAAAATACCCGTCATAGACATAGCCGCACACCGTGCATTTATGCTCGGCCTTGCCCTTTTCCAGCGCCTCCGGCGGGATATATGTCGGCGCGTTTTTCGCGGTGGTGCCCTTGATGACCTTGTGATAGTAGGCGTATGTCATGGGCACATCGTCGCTCAGCACGTCGCTGTCCAGCACCTGCGCCAAAAATACCGTATGCGTCGCTGTCTCCATCGAGCCGATGATTTCGCATATCAGATATGCGCAGCCGTTATCGGGCACGGCGACGCCGCGGCGCACGGTATAAGGTACGCCCGCCAGCTTATCCTTGTCGCGCCCAGAGAAAAAACCGAATGTGCCGATAAGCGTCGGCGGGGATTTTTCGCCCATAATAGTCACGGCCAGCTTGCCGTGCTTTTTAAGGCAGGCGTGGGTATAGTTGTCGTGGTTGATGCTTATTGCAACCGTTGCGGGCTGCGAGGTAATCTGCATGATACTGTTGGCCACGCACCCGGTATAGCGGTTTTTGTCCTCGTCAAACGTCGTCACAATGTATACGCCGTACGACATGTTGTAAAAAGCTTTAACATTCATAATGTAATCTCCTTTCACTGCGGGCGGCGCCAAATGTGACACCGCATATAGATAAAAATGCCGGCGCTACCTTGAAATATTCTATATATCGTGATAAACTATCCAAGGGACAAGGCTGCCGCATATATCATTTTACACGCGCGGCACGATAAATGCAATAATGGCGATAGAATGTCCCGCTTAATATTCTATATACATAGGCCCGTCGGGGCGGCATGTTTACGCAGGCGGCCGTGCGGGCCGCATAATTTTTTTTGGGGGAGGGATAGTGATGCGAAAAATCGGCTTCAATTACGATAAATATATCAAAGAGCAATCGGAGCACATTATAAAGCGAATTGACAGCATCGGAGGCAAGCTTTATCTCGAGTTCGGGGGCAAACTGTTTGACGATTATCACGCGGCGCGTGTCCTCCCGGGGTTTTTGCCCGATTCGAAAGTGCGAATGCTGCTTCAGCTGAAAGACAAGGCGGAGATTATCGTGGTAATCAACGCCGACGATATAGAAAAAAGTAAGATTCGCGGTGACCTGGGCATAACGTACGACGCCGACACGCTGCGGCTGATTGACGCGTTCCGCGGTGCAGGCATTTTTGTGGGCAGCGTCGTCATAACGCATTTCACGGGGCAGGCGACCGCCGTGCAGTTCAGGGATAAGCTTATAGGCCAAAAGGTGCCGGTGTTCCTGCACTTCCCGATTGAGGGGTATCCCTACAACCTCAATCATGCTGTCGGGCCGGACGGTTTTGGCAGGAACGAATATGTCGAGACCTCGCATCCGCTTGTAGTTGTGACGGCGCCGGGGCCGGGCAGCGGAAAACTGGCGACATGCCTGTCGCAGCTGTATCACGACCATCTGCGCGGCATCTCGGCGGGGTACGCCAAGTTCGAGACATTCCCGGTTTGGAACCTGCCGCTGCGCCACCCGATAAACCTGGCGTATGAGGCCGCGACCGTGGATTTGAGTGATGTGAATATGCTCGACCCGTATCACCTGGAGGCATATGGCGCAAAGACGGTGAACTACAACCGCGATGTCGAGGCGTTCCCGATTGTGAAATCCATGCTTGAGCGCATTATGGGCAGCTGTCCGTATAAATCGCCGACCGATATGGGCGTAAATATGATTGGCTCGGCTATTATCGACGACGAGGTCGTCGGGCGCGCGTCGTGCGACGAGATAATCCGCCGGCATTTTCAGGCAAAATGCGACATGGCGCGAGGATATGTGACCGAGGAAGCCGTGCAGAAAACCGAGCTGTTGATGAATCAGGCCGGCGTAAGCAAGGAGGACCGCCCTGTCGTCGCCGCCGCGGCGCGCCGCGCCGCCGAGACAGAGCTGCCCGCCGTCGCGATTCAGCTGGAGGACGGCAGAATCGTCACAGGGAAGACAAGTGACCTGCTTGGCCCGTCGGCCGCGGCGCTGCTTAACGCCGTTAAGGCGCAGTGCAACATGAATAAGGATACATATTTGATTGCGCGAAGCGTCATCGAGCCTATCCAGCGCCTCAAGGTCGGCGCGCTTGGAAACCGCAACCCACGGCTTCACTCCGACGAGGTGTTGATTGCGCTGAGCATTTCAGCCAATATGAGCGGCGAGGCGCAGCGCGCGTTCGAGCAGCTTGGCGCGCTTCGCGGGTGCGAGGCTCACTCTACGGTGATGCTTCCGCAGGTTGATGCCGACATATACCGCAAGCTTGGGCTCAATCTTACGTGCGAGCCGAGATATCAGACGAAGAAGCTGTATCATAAATAAAAAAATAAAAGCGCGGCCGGGATATTTTTCCATCCCGGCCGCGCTTTCCCGTGTATTTTTGTGCGGCGGAATGAAAAAATAATATCACCGACATTCGCCGCAAAGCACAAATTGCGGCGCAAAATATTGAAAGGCGGATTATGCTATGCTGACTATCACCGTCGACGCTGCGGCGGGCGACCCGCGCGTGGCTCAGCTTGTTCGGCTGACAAAATCATGCAATAAATCGGCTGAGGTTCGCATATGCGCCCCGCAAAAGCTATGCCACGCGCCCGACGGGATGTTTGTGGCGCTTGAAGGCACCGAGTACGCGCCGGCCAGCAGAATACTTATCGCGCCGGGCTGGGCCGCGCCGAGGCTTGCAAAGCAAAGCGACGCGCAGATGGTGATAACTTACGGCATGGACGGGCGCGATACGCTGACGCCGTCGTCCGTGCTGCACGAGGGCGGTATGGCGGCGCTTCAGCGCGAAATTGTCGATGTATGCGGCGGCGTAATCTCGCCGTGCGAAATTGACCTTACGCCGCTGTGCGGCACGCTGATGGACAAAATGGCAGTCGCCGCGGCGGCGCTTGCCGCGGGGCTGTATGGCGAATGGAAAAAACTTCTTTAAATAATTTGCGATATCATCCTCATACTATGGATGTAAACTTCAAACAAAAGGAGATTCC
>JAVBMB010000067.1:0-5160 GCA_031552995.1 Oscillospiraceae bacterium | reverse complement strand
CGACGACGATCTCGGCCAGATCGCTCTCCCACAGCTCCTGCGGCTGGTCGATGCTGTCCAGCTCTTGCCGAAGTGAAGTCAAATGCTCAGCAAGCCCGTCAGGCGGGACGTCATATTTATGACCGAGTGTTGTCAGCAAATCAAGGCGCCGCTCGGTTTCCTCAAGCAGCTGAGACGAAAATTCCTGTCGAAGCAGCGTTTGCGACATCTCTCCCGACAGCTCGGTGAGACGCGACGACATCTCGGTTAGCTTTACGGCAAGCGCTTCAGCCTCGGCGCTTTGCTTGCCGGCCGGCACCAGACGTTTTATCGCGTCGAGCATAAGGTCAAGCGCGCCGGGTTGCTCGTCCCCGCCGTCTATGGCTGCAAGCGCGCCGCCGAGAGCAAGGCACAGCTTTTCTGCGCTGACAAGCGAAGCGCGGCGCTCGCGCAGCATTTCGTACTCACCGGGCTGTGCCTCGGCCTTCGACAGCTCGGCAATTTCGACGATAAGTCTGGTATGCAGACGCTCTTTTTCCGCTTCGCACAGCGATGTTGACTTTATTCTTCGGTTGAGCTGAAGCAGTGATTCATATTTTTGCACGTAGCTGTCGAGCCGCGGCGAAAGCCCGCCGAACTCGTCCAGATATTCTATATGCAGTGCCTCGTTGAGAAGGTTTTGCCCGTCGTGCTGGCCGTGGATGCAGACAAGCGACTCGCCGATAGCTTTTAGTGCCGACAGGTTCGCCGGCCGGCCATTGATCCTGCAGGCATTGCGGCCGTCGGCATATATTTCGCGCCTGATGACAAACGCCCCGTCCTCCGGCTCAAACCCGAGATGCGCCGCAGTATCGACAGATTTTGCCGGCAGATGGGTAAATCGTGCCGTAACGGCGGCGCGGGTCTCCCCTGTTCTGATGATTTCTCTGCTGACCCGTGCGCCGATTATTGCATTGAGCGAATCGATTATTATCGACTTTCCTGCGCCGGTTTCTCCCGACAGCACATTAAACCCGCCGCTAAGACTGATGTCGGCGCGTTCGATTACGGCAATATTTTCGATATACAATTCGCTGAGCATATCGTGTTAAGCCAACATCTCGGCGACAAGGCCACAGAACTTAACGGCGTCCTCATTGTCGCGCAGGACGATAACTATTGTGTCATCGCCCGCAAGTGTGCCGACTATGTCGTTGATTTTCATCGCATCGATAGCGGCGCCGGCGGCATTGGCCATCCCGACAAGTGTGCGGACAACTACAAGATTCTGTGCGCGGTCAACCTTGACAACACACTCGCGGAAGATGTTTTTTAGCCGCGGCATGTGCAGCGAATCGCTGTTCATATCCGGCGTTGAATACTTGTATCCTCCGCTGAGCGATGCGACCTTGACAAGACGCAGCTCTTTGATGTCGCGCGAAATTGTGGCCTGTGTCGTCTTGAAACCGACTTCCATCAGCCGGTCCGAAAGCTCCTCCTGGGTTTTAACTTCGAACTTGCTGATGATATCGACTATCGCGGCTTGCCTTTGAAACTTCATATTCTCTCCTGTGCCGTACGATTTTCACGGCTGCCGCTTTAGGGTAAGCGGTTACCCGTATATATTTTAACACTGCGAGGCTAACGCATTAATTTCATCCTGATACGCTGATAAAAACCGATATTTTTTAGCCTGATAAGTGAGACGCTGAGCGGCGATTTAACTATCCGCACTTTGTCTCCCTGCATCAGCTCAAATGATTTGAACCCGTCCGGCGATAAATAAATCCTTTTATTATCGTGGTGCGGGATGACAAGAATCTCACTGGTGTCCTCGGTGACGAATGATTTTACGCTGAGGCTAAGAGGACACAGCGGCGTTATCGCGATACACGGGCTGGACGGGGCGAGAATAGGCCCGCCCGCCGCAAGCGAATACGCAGTTGAGCCGGTAGGCGTCGAAACAATTAAGCCGTCGCCGTTGAAGGATATTGTCTCTTCGCCGTCGAGGACGACAGACATGCGTATCGTCTTTGACTCGACACCTTTGTTTACGGCGACTTCATTTAGTATAGACGAACTGAATATGACGCTTCCCGTGGTGTTTTCGACTGTAATATCAAGGCGGGAGCGAATATCGAGCGTAAAGCTTAATGCCTTTAGAGCCTTTATAAAATCTAGCTCTGTGACTTCAAGTTCGCTCATAAACCCAAGGGTGCCCATGTTGACACCGAGTATAGGTCTGTCGTGCTTGGCAGCAATATCCGCCGCAATCAGAATTGTGCCGTCTCCGCCAAGCACAAGTATGAAATCGCACGCTTCAGCCGCCGATTCGTCGTCCATAATCAGGATTCCGTTTCGCTCGGCAAAATCCGGCGGAAGCGCCGATGACGCTGATTCGCCGATTATGACCCTGAAGCCGTAGCGAAGCAGGCGTGTAATCACACCTTCAAGCGCCAGCACTACATCCGGCTTTGTGAGATTTGGAAAGATGAACGCGTTTTTCATAAGTGTCACCCGTGTGGATTATGTCGTTGACGATGATTTTTAGACGGTATATCAGCTTTTGCCGCCGCTGAGTGCGCTGTTTCTACCAGAGATTTTATGTCCTGTTGGGTGGATATCCCTTCTCGCCTGAGGTGAGAGAAGAATTCTATGTTTCCGCTGCCGCCCGTGACCGGCGAGTGTGTCATCGCAACACATGTAAATCCATGTTGCTTTACAGCTTCGATGTGTTCATTTATCACACGAAGATGTGTCTTTTTGTCCCTTATGACGCCCTTCTTCCCTGCGCCGCGCCCTGCCTCGAACTGGGGCTTGACGAGGATGATTATATCGCAACCGACCGACGTCAGCTGATGCAGATGAGGCAATATATGCGCCACAGAGATGAATGACACATCGCAGACGACTATATCGGCAAGGAAGCCGAGCGTTGAGGGCGTCAGTGCGCGAATGTCCGTCCCCTCCATATTGCGAACACGGCTGTCACAGGCTAAAGCCGGCGCAAGCTGACATGTGCCGACATCCACAGCCGCGACAACAGGCGCGCCGCGACGAAGAAGACATTCGGTAAAACCACCCGTCGACGCGCCTATATCAAGCGCGTTTTTGCCCTTTGGGTCGAGGTTAAACACATCAAGCGCGTGTTCAAGCTTTTGCCCACCACGGCCGACATATTGAGTGACATCGGCGGCTTCAATTACCGCATCAGGCGGAACACGCGTTGCCGGTTTGAGCGTGACGATTCCGTTTAATTTGACATGCCCTGCCTCGATAAGGGCTCGCGCTTTTTGCCGGCTTGGCGACAGACCAAGGGAAACAATGGCGACGTCGAGACGCTCATCCATCAGCTTTCTCCATTACGGCTGAGATAATTGCTGCGGCATTGATGGCGCAGCGGGCATAGAGCTCATCAATTTTACCTTCGTTTACGAATCTGTCTGTGAGAGTGAGCAGCGTTATATCGGTTTTTAAATCCATTGCCGCAAGATTGGCGGCTATCCTCTGACCGAGTGAGCCGCTCTCGACACAGTCCTCAACAACGATGAGCCTGCCGGTTTTTGATACCGAACGGGCGATTATATCAAAATCAAAGCCGGTCAGCCGGTTTATTTTTATTACATCGGCCGGCGTCCCACGTTCCGAAAGCGTCTTGTTTGCCTCAATCGCCTGATTAATCATTATTCCGTATGAGACAACTGTAGCGGCATCGCCGGTTTGCAAAATAACTGCATCGTGCTCGAAGCTGTTTTCCGTGTAGGCACCCTGAGTGCCGCGAGGATATCGCAGCGCGACAGGGCCGGTGTGGTTTAGCGCAAGCGTCAGCGCGGAATTAAGCTCGTCGTACGATGACGGGGCATAGACCTGCATGCCCGGAACCATGAGCATGTACGGGACATCAAACGCTCCCTGATGCGTGCAGCCGTCTGCGCCGACTATCCCGGCGCGGTCGACCGCAAATACGACATGGTTGCCGCCGATGGCAACGTCGTGAATAATCTGGTCGAAGCCTCGCTGCAGAAATGTGGAATATATGACGCAGACCGGTATCATGCCGCCGGAAGCCAAACCGGAGGACATCGTTACCGCATGCTCTTCGGCGATGCCGACATCGAAAAACCTGCCCGGGTACAGCTCGGCAAAATCGCCGAGGCCGGTGTTTTCGCCCATCGCGGCGGTGACTGCGCACACGCTTGAGTTCGCGTGCGCCGCGCTGCACATCGCCTTGCCGAAAGCACCCGAAAATGACGATATGACTCCGCTTGGTGTTTCGGGCCCCGATATTACATCAAACGCCGGGACACCGTGATACGTCTCCGGTCTTCTCTCCGACGGGAAGTAACCCTTGCCTTTTGTCGTCTTTAGATGAATCACAACAGGGCCGCCGAGCTCTTTTGCCTCGCTGAGAAGCGAGATAATCAGTCTGACATCATGCCCGTCCGCCGGGCCGAAGTATCGAAAGCCCATTATTTCGAACAGGCTCTCTTTCATTATCGCGGCTTTTATGCGGTTTTTAACGTCAGAGATGCTTTTAATGGTTTTTTCGCCGCGGGGAAACCTTCGGAAAAAGCCCTTGATGGCAGCTTTTGCGCGAAAATACCGGGGTTTGATTCTGATGCTGCCAAGCCGCTTTGATATCGCGCCGACGTTTTTGCTTATAGCCATATTGTTGTCGTTATAGATGATAATCAGCGGCTCTGCGGACTGCCCGGCGTCGTTAATGGCTTCGTACGCCATCCCGCCCGTAAGCGCGCCGTCGCCGATTACACAAACGACGCGCCCGGGGCTTGAGCGCAGCTTGTTGGCGCGGGCGATGCCGAGACTGGCCGAAATTGAGTTGGATGCGTGCCCCGAAACAAAGCAGTCGTGCGGGCTCTCATTAGGGCGCAGAAACCCGCTGATACCGCCCATTTGACGCAGAGTGGCAAAGCTGTGCTTACGGCCGGTGAGAAGCTTGTGTATATAAGACTGATGACCGACATCGAACATAATACTGTCCTTAGGGGAGGAAAAAACGCGGTGAGCCGCAACCGTAAGCTCGACTGCGCCGAGATTAGACGCCAGATGGCCGCCGGTTTTTGAGACATTATCGATAAGAAAGCCTCTTATTTGTGAACACAGCTCTGGCAGTTCACTTTCGGGAAGCTTTTTTAAATCATCCGGAGAGTTTATATTGTCAAGTAATGAATATTCCTTCAT
>JAVBMB010000070.1:0-12937 GCA_031552995.1 Oscillospiraceae bacterium | reverse complement strand
AGTTTGTGCCGGACGGCAATGTCAATCCGCTGACCTGTCTGTGCGACGGGATACCCGATTCCGCGCTCGGCCGCCGTCCCGTCGCCATTATGGTCAGCAACAGCAAGGACAGTCTTCCGCAGTGGGGCATCTCTCAGGCCGATATTATATATGAAATGCTTGCGGAAGGGCGTATTACGCGTCTGCTCGCGATATTTCAGGACCCTACAAAAATAGACCATCTCGCCAGTATACGCAGCTCAAGGCCGTATTTCATCGACATTGCGCAGAGCTATGGCGCGGTGTACATGCACTTCGGCGGCAGCGTGCCGGCTTATAACGCGATAAAGGCCCGCTCCGACCTCGTCAGTATCGACGGCATCAGCGGCTCGTGGGAGGGAACACTGTTCCACCGCGACCCGACAAGGCGCAAGCAGCTTGGGATGGAGCACTCTGTCTACACATGCGGCGAATACATGCAGGCCGCGCTCGACAAGCTAAAAAAGCCGCTTGAGCTTGAAGGGACGCCATCGGCGTTCACGTTTGCCACAAAACACAGCGCAACAGACGGCACGCCGATGACGCAGGTGCAGATTACATTCAGCTCATCGCACAAGCCATATTATACATACGACAGCGATGCCGGCACGTATCTGCGTTTCCAATACGGCGAAAAGCATATGGATGCCTGGCTTAAAAAGCAAATCGAGGTGAAGAACCTGCTGATTATCCGTATGGAGCTTACCGACGTGCCGAACAGCTCGTTAAAGCTCGTTGAAATCGGCACGACCGGCAAGGGCGACGGCTACTATTTCTGCGACGGCAAATATGTCGAGATAACATGGGAAAAAGAAAAATACAACACTCCTATTAACTTCTTCACCAAGGACGGCAAGCCGCTCGTCGCCGCCCGCGGGAACACATTTGTCTCGGTAGTCACAACGACAGCGTCAATCGACATCACATAATAATCAGGAGAAACCCATGCATTTTCTGCTAAACACCCGTACCGACCCGTATTTCAACCTCGCGCTCGAAGAATATCTGCTGAAAAGCCGCGAGGAGGAGTTTTTCTCTCTGTGGCGCAATGCCCCGTCGGTCATCATCGGACGCAATCAGGATGCGCTGGCGGAGATAAATCTCGACTTTCTGAACGACAACGATATTGCGCTTGTGCGCAGGATGTCGGGCGGCGGCGCAGTATTTCACGACCTCGGGAATATCAATTTTACATACATCACCAAGTATGAAAAGGGCGATTTCTTCAACTTCGCCCGGTTTGCGGACCCTGTGCTGAAAGCTCTGGCCGGACTCAATATCCCGGCCGAGGCCAGCGGGCGCAACGACCTTACGGTTGACGGCAAAAAGTTCTCCGGCAACGCTCAGCATCTGCACCGCGGCAGGTTGCTGCACCACGGCACACTGCTTTTCGGCTCGAACTTCGATTATATGCAGGGCGCGCTTAATGTCGACCCCGATAAGCTAGCGGGCAAAGGCGTCGCGTCGGTCAAAAGCCGCGTCACAAACCTCGAGAATTACTGCAACGGTATGTCGGTCGAGGCTTTCATCGACTACCTCTCCCGGTCCGTGCCGAAATACTTCCCCGGCTGCAAAAGGTACGAGCTTACCGCTGCGGATATTGCCGCCGCCGAAAAGCTTGCCGGCGAGAAATACCGCAGCGACCGGTGGAACCTGCTGCATATGGGAGACTACAGCTTTTCGGCGGCGGCAAGATACCCCGCCGGCAAAATACGCCTGTCCTTCGATGTTGCGGGCGGCTGTATCAGCCGCTTGTCAATCAGTGGGGATTTCTTTGGCATGAATGATATTACGCAGCTCGAATCTGCGCTTATCGGTGTCACTCATACAAAAGACGCGCTGGCGCGCGCAATGGATGACGCCGATATCGGCCGTTGCATCAGCGGTATTTCATCTGACGAGCTGCTGCCGCTGTTCTTCTGAAAATCCGTATTTCCGTTTAAACGTGGAGGTTGCCATGATAAAACGAGTCTTGAGCATACTGCTGCTGTCCGCCGTCATGCTGACATGCTTTTCGGCGTGCGGTAAAAAAGGCGGGGATCTCAAAGTCGCCATGATAGCGAACTCGACAAACGGCGACGACTATTCGGTCAACGCCAATGTCTGGTCGGCGCTCGACAACAGTATCAAGACCGAGCTTGGCCTTGAGGTCAAGCGAATCGTTCCGAAGGATATGTCGAAGGATACCCTGCTTGCCGCCATAAAAAAGCTGGTAGGCGAGGGGTATAACATGATAGTCCTGCCGGGAGACGTATTCGCCGAGCCGCTGCAGGAGGCGCAGATACTCTATCACGACTGCATGTTCGTCGCACTCGACTTCAAGCCGCTCACTATGGGGCCGACGACAGTTTGCCTCAGCTTTGCCTCACACGAGGCCGGGTTTATGGCCGGCTTTGCCGCGGCGCTTAAGCTTGATAAGGGCCGTGTCGGGGCTGTTCTCGGCGAAAAGGGAACAGCGAGCCAGCTTTACAGCTACGGCTTCCAGCAGGGTATTAAATACGCCAATACAAATTACGGCACAGCGGTCACGGCCGCAGCAGACGATTTCATATATTCCGGCACATTTGACGATCTGCTGCTTTGTCAGCAGCTTGCGGCGACCCTGTATGACCGCGGTGTCAAATGTGTGTTTGTCGCGGCAGGCGGCGCCGGCCTAGGCGCCCTTATCGAGGGCAAACAGCGCCGCGCGAACGGCATCGATATATGGGCTGTCGGCAGCGATGCCAGTCAGTACGCAAACGGCAGATACGACGGGGCCAACTCTGTCGTTATTACCTCGGCGCTTAAGCGGCTGGGAGAGGCTGTCATCGACATGGTTGAGCTGGCGCAGGACGGCAAGTTTCCCGGCGGAAAGACAGTGACATACGACGCCGCGAACGGCGGTGTCGGCATGCCGTCAGGCGAGCCGAATCTGTCAAAAGAACAGCGAGAGACATGTGAAAAAGTCTACAGAGAGCTTCAAGAGGGCGATATAAAAGTATCTGCCGAGTGGGTCGAAGGGCTTATAGGCTAGCTCTCACTAAGAATCCCGCAATATTACACAGCAGTCGTCGCCCGGATGTGCCATGCCGCATCCGGGCGACAGAGATTCTACCACATTTGGTAGCATGTTTTTGCGCTCTGCCCCATAGATATCGTATATTTCTTCAAAAAACTGTAAGAAAAATGCCGTTTTTGCTATTGAAAAAGTGTTATAAAATTGCTAAAATACTATAAATCAGGGTGTCGCGCCCTGCATGGGAGGGGACACCGCGTTGCGCGCCGAAACGCCGGCTGCAAATCAAACTATGATGCAGGTGAGGTATGACATTTTTAGATGAAATGTGGCATTATCTGACACTGATTACGTTCAGGGATGTTCTCGACATCCTTATCGTCGCGGTGCTGATATACCAGCTCATCAAGTTCATGAGGGGAACTGGTGCCGAGCGCTTGCTCAACGGCATCATTGTTTTGCTTGCCGCGACATGGATTTCCGACGCGTCAAAGCTCCATGTGCTTTATTTCATTTTAAGCAATGTCATGACAGTCGGCCTCGTAGCTCTGATAATCATATTCCAGCCCGAGCTTCGTAAAATACTTGAACGGTTCGGCGGCAGGCGGATACGGCTGTTCCGCAACAAGGTGACCGACCGTAAAACGCTGGAGATGGCAATAATGCAAACCGTCGAGGCCGTCGGAAGCCTTTCGTGGGAAAAGACCGGCGCGCTTATCATATTCGAGCGCAGCGACAACCTCATAAGCATTGCCAACACGGGCACAATTATCGACTCAAGTGTCAGCAGCCAGATACTTAAGAATGTTTTCTACCCCAAGGCCCCGCTGCACGACGGCGCGGTTATAATTTCGGCGGGCAGGCTGCAAGCCGCGGGATGTATACTTCCTCTGTCAAACAGCCTCAACCTCAGCAAGGACCTCGGTACCCGCCACCGCGCGGGCATCGGTATGAGCGAGACGTATGACTCATTGTCGGTTATTGTGTCTGAGGAGACAGGTTCAATCTCGTTCGCGGCGGGCGGCATGCTAAAGCGCCACCTCGCCCCCGAGACACTTGAGCGGCTGCTCATCAACGAGTTGCTGCCCGAGCAGGAAGTCGTCAGAAAAAATCCCCTAGAGTGGATAAGGGGGAAGCTTAAATGATAGAGTGGATTAAAACGCACAACGTCGCGTCAAAGGCAGTGGCGCTGCTTGTGGCCATGATGATGTGGCTTTATGTGATGAGCATGGAAAAACCTACAATAGACCAGCCGTACAGTGGCATTCCTGTCTATGTCAAAGAGCTTAAAGGCGACTTCGTCATCCTCGAAGGCGCCAACACCACAGTTACGGTAACGGTTCAAGGCCCCAGCGACATAATAAAGGATATCAACCGCGACAAGCTCGAGGTTTCACTTAACGCATCCGGGATTACAGCACCGGGCGAATACAACCTTGCGTATTCGGTGTCCAACATACCGCTTAATGTAACGCAGACAAATGTATATCCGTCAAGAATCAAGTTAAAGATAGACCGTGTTGTCAGCAAGGCCGTGCCTGTTGTAATTGATTGGCAGGGAGAGCTGCCCGACAATCTGCTGTCCGACGCATACCGCGTCTCGCCGGAATATGTTACGCTTGAGGGGCCGGAGTCTTATCTCGAATCGGTTGACCGGGCCGTTGCGCATTTTGACCGGGGCACAGTCACAGACAAAGTAGACGACAAAAACCTGACGTTCGAGCTTGTTGACGGGGACGGACAGCCGATTGCGGCGTCGAGGCTCGCGCTCATCAAGGCCGATGTAACGGTCGTCTCGCTTGACCTGTCCATAAAGATGGAGAAGCTTGTTCCGCTGAAAGCCGCAATCGAGCAGGATATGGGCGTTGTCGGCGCAGTTGTCGATATCCAGCCGGCACAGGTCACGTTAGTCGGCCTGCCCAGCTCGCTTGACGGAATCAACCAGATTGCGCTCGACCCGGTCAACCTAAAAAGCCTTATCGAGAGCGGCAACTACACGCTCGAGCGTGAAATACCTATTATCAACGGCGCAACTATTAAGGAGGAGCATCAAAAGGTCACAGTCACCGTCACGATGCCCGACTACGGCACGCGCGTCGTCACCGTCACACAGGAGGCATTTACAATCGGCGCGGGATATACATATCCCGAACAGAGTATTGATATCACGGTTTTTGGCAAAAATGATGATATAGCCGGTGTCGGGCCCGGCAGCTTCGCTATAGTGCCGCAATTCACGGCGGACCAGCTGCCGCCTGGAGAGCACATCCTTCCCGCCGGCGTTGTCTGCTCGATTAACGGAATCACGGTTATCGGCAAGCAAACAATCACCGTTATAATCGATGAGCCGCAGGTTGACCCTGCCGAGCCGACGGAACCGGAAAATCCGGCAGAGTAATCATATGAACTTCGTAGTCTCAAATATACTCCTGCCGTTCGGCGAAAGCGCCGAACCGGCGTTCAGGATTGCGTGCAAAACGCTTGGCATCGGCGCCGCCGATGTGCAATCGTGGTCGGTGCATAAGATGTCGCACGATTTGCGCCGTGGAGGGTTGCGCTCAGTGTGGTCAATCGAGCTGGGCGTCGCGGATGACTTCACGCCGCCGCGCGCTGCGGATATTCGCGCTGTCGCGCCGGCTGTCATGCCGTCGCCGCGGGGCAGAGATGGTTTGACAGGCCCGCCCGTTGTTATCGGGTTCGGGCCTGCCGGGCTGTTTTCGGCGCTTATCCTCGCCGAAAATGGGTACCATCCGCTCGTGTTAGAGCGCGGCGGTGCGATAGATGAGCGGGACAGGGCCGTCGACCGCTTCTTTGGCGGCGGCGAGCTTGACAAGGATACAAACATCCAGTTTGGAGAGGGCGGAGCCGGAGCGTATTCCGACGGTAAACTGACCACAAGGATTGGCGACGCCCGCTGCGCGCTAGTCCTAAGCCTGCTTAAAGCTCACGGCGCGCCGGCGGAGGCACTGGCCGCAGCAAAGCCGCACATTGGCACCGACCTGCTCAAGGACATTGTTATGTCGATGCGGCGGCGCATCATCGGGCTTGGCGGCACTGTCAGCTTTAATTGCGCAGTCACCGGCATTGATGTCAGCGGCGGCAGGCTACGCTCGGTTTCGGTCTCGGGGCAAAGCATACCGGCCGATATCGCGGTTCTTGCGGTTGGCCACAGCGCGCGCGATACATTCAAGTTACTTCATTCGCTTGATGTGGCAATGCGGCATAAGCCGTTTTCATGCGGCGTGCGTATAGAGCATCTGCAAAGCGATATCGACGCTGCGCTTTATAACAAATACGCCGGCACGCCCGGGCTTCCGGCAGGGGAGTATGCGCTGTCCCAATCGGTTAACGGACGCGGCTGCTACAGCTTTTGCATGTGCCCCGGCGGAACGGTTGTCGCCGCTGCCAGCGAGCATGGCGGCGTGGTCACAAACGGCATGAGCTTTCACGCGCGTGACGGGGCCAATGCCAACTCTGCGCTGTGCGTCTCGGTCACGCCGGAGGATTTGGATGGCAGCGGTATCTTTGCGGGCATCGCGTTCCAGCAATCGCTCGAGCGCGCCGCATTCGCCGCAGCAGGCGGGTACACAGCGCCTGTCGAGCTTCTCGGAGATTTTCTGGCCGGCATCAAACCGCACTCTCGCCCGCAAAGGGTTAAGCCTACATACCCGGTCGGGTACGAGATATACAACCTGCGCACGCTGCTTCCGCCATTTATCGGTGACACGCTCGCCGCCGCAATCCCACAGTTCGCCAAAAAACTGCGGGGCTTCGACAGCCGTGACGCGGTGCTGACAGGCGTAGAGACACGCACCTCCTCGCCGCTAAAAATCCCGCGTGACGATGCCACGCTGTGCAGCCTTGGTATTGACGGTTTGATACCGTGCGGCGAGGGCGCCGGCTACGCCGGAGGGATAATGAGCGCCGCTGTCGACGGGATACGCGCCGCGGAGGCAATCATGGCGCGCTACCGGCCGCTGTAAACCAAAGGAGAAACAATAATGCGTCAACAGGCAACAGTACGGCAGGTGATAAGCCCGTCGCATGCGCTGGTATCGGTTCGCCGCCGGGGTTCATGCTCGACGGGATGCGAAAATTGCGGCGGCTGCAAGAACCCCGATGAGCAAATCACCGTCACGGCTTTCAGTGATATCGAAATACATCAGGGTGACAGCGTCACGCTCGAAAGCTCATCCGCGCAGGTTCTCGGCCTGGCTGCGCTGCTGTATGCCATGCCGCTTGTGCTTATGATTGGCGCGTACTTTCTGCCGCTTGCAAGCGAAAGCCTGCGTATCGCAGCCTCGGCGCTTGGTCTTGCGGTCGGGCTGGGCGCGTGCGTAATTGTCTCGCGCAGGATGAAACGCAAGGGAAAGGTAACATTCAAGATTATCGAAGTTTTATCTTCGCCGCCTGTGAATCATCTGTAATTGCATTACAGGCTTGTTTTTGATATAATATTTATTATTGCGTATATCCCGGCCGGCTCAAAGCGGCTGACGAATATCAAATATGGGGTGATTATTTGCTGTACAGCATGACCGGCTACGGCCGAATTAAAAGAGAGAGTGATATCCGTGAAATAACGGCGGAAATCCGCTCTGTCAATCACAGATATCTCGACTTGACAATAAAAGCACCGCGTATATATGGATATTTGGAGGACGCAGTTAAAAAACACGTCTCGCAGTCGCTGTCAAGGGGGAAGGTGGATATTTACATATCCGTTCGCGCCAGGGAGGGAAACGACATCACAGTTACGCCGAATATGCCTGTCATCAAGGGCTATATCGACGCGTTCGAGCGCATCAGGCGCGAGTACGGTATAGAAGAATCACTGTCGGCATTTTCGCTTCTCAAGATGCCTGACGCGCTCAGCGCAGACCGGGAAGAGCCGGACAGTGCCCAGCTGACACAGGAGGTACTTGGCGCGCTGACCGCCGCGCTGGACGATTATAACGCCATGCGCCGCGACGAGGGGCATAAGCTGTGTGAGGATATTTTGCACCGCGCCAAGCTGATAGCCGGTCTCATTGATGCGGTTGAAAAGCGCTCGCCCAACAGCGTGGAAGAATATCGCCAGCGTCTCGCCGCAAGGATGGAGGAACTGCTCGACGGCTCCGAGCTTGCGCAGCAGCGCATACTGTCCGAGGCCGCCGTTTTTGCCGACCGCGTCGCCGTCACCGAAGAGATTATCCGCCTGAAAAGCCATCTGCTCCAGCTTGAAAAAATGCTGCAATCAAAGTCGGCAGTCGGCCGCAAGCTTGATTTTCTTGTGCAGGAGCTAAATCGGGAGGCAAATACAATAGGGTCAAAAGCCAACGATTACGAAATCGCCGGCATCGTCATAGATATGAAGGCCGAGATTGAAAAAATCCGCGAGCAGGTGCAAAATCTCGAATAGCGCGTGTCGCGCATGAAAGGAACCACATAATGAAGCTGATTAACATCGGTTTTGGAAATATGGTCTCGGCCAACAGGCTTGTAGCCATTGTAAGTCCCGAATCCGCGCCGATAAAGCGAATTATTACTAAAGCCAAAGAGAACAACATGCTCATCGACGCCACATACGGCAGGCGCAGCAGGGCGGTGCTTGTCACCGATTCCGAGCATGTCATCCTGTCGCCGATTCAGCCGGAGACCATTGCAAACAGGCTGTACAGCGACTACGAGGATGATGAGGATGAACAGGATGAGTAACGGTACGCTTTATGTCGTAGCGGGGCCAAGCGGCGTTGGCAAGGGCTCTGTACTGTCGCATGTATTCGCGACGCTTGACCGACTGTACTATTCGGTCTCTATAACGACCCGTCCTCCCCGCCAAAACGAAAAACACGGGATAAACTATCTGTTCTGCTCAAAAAAGGAGACCGATGCGCTTATCGCCTCGGGAGGGCTGCTGGAATACGCCGAATACGCTGGTAACATCTACGGAACGCCGTCTGCGCCGGTCGAGGAGAACCTTGCGCAAGGCCGCGACGTGGTGCTTGAAATTGAAGTCCAAGGCGCCGCAAAAGTCAAAGCCGCCCGGCCGAACGCCATAATGATATTCGTAGCGCCTCCGTCATTCGAAGAGCTCGAACGCCGCCTTCGCACGCGCGGAACCGAGTCCGATCAGTCGATTGCCAGACGTCTTGCCGCCGCAAAGGGCGAATGGGGGCAGTCGAGGACATACGACTACATAGTCGTTAACAGCGATATCGAGCAAGCTGCCGATGAAATCCGAGCCATTATCCTGTCCGGTCGCTGCAGGACAGAGAAATGCCTGCAAATGATTGAAAATCAACTACTGTAAAGGGGTATAACACATGCTTTATCCGTCAATGCACGAACTGCTCAAAAAGGTCGGCAACCGCTACCTGCTCGTAAATATCGCAGCCAAGCGCGCCAGAGACATCGCCGAGGATGCCGAGAGCCGTGAGGTAATTCTAAACGAGAAGTCGGTCAAGCTCGCTCTCACCGATATCCTTAGCGGGCGTATCGCGGTCGATGACCGCGACCAGTGACATCCCGACAAACGCACTCATGGATGACCTCCCGCTTATAGCCGGGGTAGCCGTTTCGTCTGCCGTCTATTCAGTAGATAAACCCTATGACTATGTCGTGCCGGCCGATATGGCCGGCGTCGCGGCGGTTGGTCAAAGGGTCAATGTGCCGTTCGGAAGAAGCAACCGCACGACGAACGGTTTCATCATCAGCCTGCGCAGGGCGGAGGCAAAAAGCGGGTTAAAGTATATATCCCATGTGTTTGACGATATGGTTGTGCTCAGCGGGGAGGATATATCGCTTTCGCTTTGGATGTGCAAGCGATATTTCTGTACATTTTTCGAAGCTGCAAGCGCCCTTTTGCCGCCAGGGATGTGGAGCCGCGACAGCGAGGTCTATTCCCCGGGTGATATGACGCTCGAGCAGGCACTGGCAGCCGGCGGCAAAGGCAAAAAGCGTCTCATCATCCAAGAGGTATACAGCTCCGAAAAGCCGATTACCGAGGGGGAGCTCTGTAAAGCTTGTCAGCTTGTCAATATACGCAAATACACCAATTCGCTTGTAAAGGATAAGGTCATAGCTGTTTCACAGACTTTCAGCCGTGGAATTAAGGACAAGCTCATTTGGCAAGTCAGCCTCGCCATGCCTGTCGAGCAGGCCCGTGCCCAACTGGGAAGCGGCGTGATGGCCGAACGCCGCCGCGCCGTTGTTGAATGCGTCGCGCAGGCCGACACACTGCCCGAAAAAGAGCTGTGCTACCTCACCGGCGTCAGCGCCGCCGTCGTCAGGCGCCTCAGCGATATCGGCATACTTAGACGCGAACAAGCCGAGGTATACCGCCGTCCGAAGGTAAAAAAAGCTGATGTCAGCGCCGAAATCGAGCTGAATGAATACCAGCAAGCCGCATACGAGGGAATAATCGCCATGCTGCCGGGCGGGGCGCAGGCGGCGCTGCTTGAAGGAGTAACCGGCAGCGGAAAAACGCAGGTATACATTAAGTTGATTACCGATGTACTCGCTGCCGGCAAAACCGCGATTCTGCTCGTTCCCGAAATTGCGCTGACGCCGCAGATGGTGCGCATGTTCTACTCGTGCTTCGGAGACGTTGTCGCAGTCGTTCACAGCGGGCTGACATTCTCTCAGCGTTACGACGAATATAAACGTATCCGCTCCGGTGTTGCCAAAGTGGTCGTCGGTACAAGAACGGCCGTTTTCGCTCCGATCTCCGATATTGGAATCATCATTATCGACGAGGAGCAGGAGTATTCCTATAAATCGGACGCAGATCCGCGGTATAACGCAAAAGACATTGCAAAACATAGAGCTGTAAAGCATAGCTGCTTGCTGCTGCTCGGCTCGGCTACGCCGTCTGTTGAAAGCTACTACAGCGCGCAGTCCGGCAAATACAGGCTCTTTCAAATACCCGAGCGGTATAACGACGTGCCGCTTCCGCAGACAATAATTTCCGACATGCGCAGCCGACTGCGCGATGGTGATGACAGCCTGCTCGGCGCCGAATTGATGCGCGAGCTGCGTCTCAACATTGAGCGAAGCGAGCAGAGCATTCTGTTCATAAACAGGCGCGGAAGCTCAAGGATGGCGATGTGTGTCGACTGCGGCCACATTCCGCAGTGCGAAAATTGCAGCGTCTCGCTGACATACCACTCAAAAAACACCCGCCTGATGTGTCACCACTGCGGGCACTCAACCGAAATGATTACAACCTGCCCGCAGTGCGGAGGCCCGCATATCAAGCTCGTCGGCGCCGGCACGCAGAAGGTGGAGGAAGAGCTGCTTACCCGGCTGCCGGGCTGCCGTGTAATCCGGATGGATGCCGACACGATTGTCGAGCGTGTCAGCCACGAAAAACTGCTGGACAGCTTTGCCGAAGGTGCGGCGGACATATTGCTTGGCACACAGATGGTCGCAAAGGGACTAGATTTTGACAATGTTACGCTTGTCGGCGTACTGGATGCCGATTTATCGCTTTATGTCGGCGATTACCACGCGTCCGAGCGCACGTTTTCGCTGATTGCGCAGGTTGTAGGACGTGCCGGGCGCAGGCAGAAGCCGGGCCGGGCGATAATTCAGACCTTCACGCCGCAAAATCCGATAATCCTTGCCGCCGCGCGGCAAGATTACGCCGATTTCTATCGCTATGAGATTGACCTGCGCCGCGCGCTTCAAGCTCCGCCGTTTTGCGATATGTTTGTGTTCACGCTAAGCGGCCCTGCCGAAGAGGAGACGCTGCGCGGCGCGCAAAGCCTTGCCGCGACGCTTCGCCGCGCGTTCGAGGGCGAGTGCGCGGCTCTCGGGGTTCCTGTGCTCGGCCCAGCGCCCGCGGCTATCGCAAAGCTTAATCGCCGCTACCGCTTTACTGTGTCGTTTCGCGGCAAAGACAGCCGCGAATACCGTGAGCTGATTTCAAAGATGATGGCGGCTTTTTACCGTTCGCCCTACTCAAAATCGGTATCAATTGCAGCCGATATGAACCCTTTTAACGCCTGAAACACGTCTAATACTTGATATACAGATGAGGAGCATACTATGCCTATTCGCAACATCGTTCTGGAGGGTGACGCCTGCCTGCTGAAGAAGTGCCGCCCGATAAGCGATTTCAACGCACACATTCACACGCTGCTCGACGATATGCTCGAGACGCTTACAGACGCCCACGGCGCCGGTCTCGCCGCTCCGCAGGTCGGCGTGCTTCGCCAGGCCGCTATCGTCATGCTTGAGGACGATACGGTTGTCGAGATAATAAATCCGGTGATTATAATGTCGGAAGGCGAACAGGACGGCCCGGAGGGATGCCTTAGCATACCCGATGTTCGAGGAATGGTAAAGCGGCCTCAAAAGGTAACCGTTCGCGCGCAGGACAGGTTTGGCAATTGGTTCGAGCACACTGCGGAGGGCTTTGAAGCGCGCGCTTTCTGTCACGAAATCGACCACCTGAACGGCAGGCTTTACACAGAGCTTGTCACAGAATACCTTGATACTCAGAGCGACGAAGAGGACGTGCCGGAGGACATGGACTGATGCGCATTGTGTTCATGGGCACACCGGAGTTTGCGGTCCCGTCGCTCGAAGCGCTTGTCGGCGCCGGGCACGAGGTCGCCTGTGTGTTTACTAGAAGCGATACGCCGAAAAACCGCGGCATGAAGCTTCTTCCTCCGCCTGTCAAACAGACGGCGCAGCGCCTGAATATACCTGTGTTTCAGCCTGCCGGGCTTCGCAGTGCCGAAGCGCTGGACATGTTTCGCTCTCTGTCGCCGCAGCTCGCGGTTGTCGCGGCATACGGCATCATTCTGCCTCAGGCGGCGCTCGCAATACCGCAGTTTGGGTGCATAAATGTTCATGCGTCGCTGCTGCCCCGTCACCGGGGGGCCAGCCCGATCAACGCCTCGCTGCTGCATGGAGATACCGTCACAGGCGTCACGA
>JAVBMB010000103.1:0-13347 GCA_031552995.1 Oscillospiraceae bacterium | reverse complement strand
ATGAATATTCCTTCATTATTTACACCTTAGCCCGGCGCAGCAAATATTATGTTTTTATAATAGATATTCACAAATGAAATATAATGACATTCAATTATGAAAAAAATGTGTCACGAAAATACATGGCTTAGAATATCAGGTCTTGCTTAATATCTGCACAGCGGCTATTATACCACGCGACTGCATAAATATCAAGCGAATGAATAAACAATCAGCTCGTTCGCAGTGCCGACCATTCAAGCAGGCTGTTTAGAAACTTGGAATCCGGGAAAAAGGTAAGGGCATTTCCCGCATGTGAAAGCATTGATGTAAGCGCTGATTTGAGTTCATCCTTACCAAGGATGCTGATAAATGTACTCTTCGCATTTTTTTCATCACTGCCGACAGGTTTGCCGAAGCTGTCGCTATCGCCATAGACGTCGAGGTAATCGTCTACAAGCTGAAATGCCACGCCAAACGCAGTGGCAAACTCTTCGGCGGCGCTAGTCCTGTCGGGCGACGCACCGGCTAGGAGACAGCCTCCGACACACGCGGCTCGGAAGAGCGCGGCCGTTTTTAAATCGACCCTTGTTGAATGGGTCGCGCGCTGGATAGCGCTGTCTGACGATACGGACATGTCAATCATCTGCCCGCCTATCATGCCAAAAACGCCCGTTTGGCGTGAGATATAGGCAGCGGCCTTTAAAACGCGCTTTGCCGGGACGCCGGGAGAGACCGTCATTACCTCGAACGCGCGGTTGAGAAGCGCGTCGCCGGCAAGAAGAGCGGCAGCTTCGCCGTATGCCTTGTGACACGACGAGCGGCCGCGGCGCATATCGTCGTCATCCATGCAGGGCAAATCATCATGTATCAGCGAGTATGTATGAATCATCTCGACGGCGCAGGCAGTCGGCAGCGCATGGGTTATCTCTCCTCCGCACAGCGAAAAAAACTCCAGCAGAAGGGCGGGACGCAGGCGTTTGCCGCCTGACAGCAAGCTGTAGCGCGCCGCTTCGAACACCTTGCTCTGCAGACATTCGTGCGCCGGGAAAAACATATCGAGTGATTTTTCGATTATGGCGCGGTATTCTTCGAGACGTGCGTTAAAAGATTTCATTGCGCTGCTTCCTCGAAGGGTTGCTCCCGCGGGCCGTCATCCGTTTTTATCAGCATCGTCAGCTTTTGCTCGGCTTTGTCAAGCGCCGAGGTGCAATTTTTGACTATTGAGGTGCCCTCCTCAAACAGGGCGAGGCTTTTATCAAGCGGGGCATCTCCTTTTTCAAGTAGGGCCACTATTTCTTCCAGCCTTTTCATGGCGGACTCAAATACAAACTTTTCAGCCATTGCTGTTCTCTCCTGTCACTACATTTTCGACGAGGCATTTTGCGCTGCCGCCGGTTAATTTTACGTCAATTTTATCTCCGGGTTTAAGGGATTTGATATTCTTGATAACACCCGACTTGTCTTGAACCATTGCGTAACCGCGTCCGAGTACGCGCAGCGGGCTGAGCGCGTCGAGTGAAGCCGCGCAGCGCGAGAGTGTAAGCCGGCGCGATGCCAAAGCGCGAGAATGCGCGTTTTCCATCTGCTGCGAAAGCATAGCAAGCAGCATGCGGCGCTCTGAAAAATATTGGAACGGGCTTGATAATATCTTTTTTTGCGAGATAAGCTGCAGCTTGCCGCGCCGCGCGGATATTTGCGACGCCATGCGCTGCGACATCAGACGCTGCACATTGCCAAGCTGAAGTGAGAGCTGCCCGGCATCGCGCACGGCAAGCTCCGCCGCGTTTGACGGCGTCGCGGCGCGGAGGTCAGCGACAAAGTCGGATATCGTGACGTCGGGCTCGGGCCCGACCGCCGATATTACCGGGATAACGCTGCGATAAATCGCGCGCGCAACAAGTTCTTCATTAAATGCCCACAGGTCTTCGATTGAACCGCCTCCCCTGCCGGTTATTATTAAGTCGGCAAGGCCCGCTGCGTTGACATAGTCGAGCATCTGCGCGATATCATCGGCGGAGCCTTCTCCCTGCACCTTGACGGGGCAGACGATTGCGTCTGTAAGCGGAAAACGCGAGCGAAGCACGCGAATCATATCTCTGACAGCGGCGCCTGTGGGCGACGTGACAAGCGCGATGCGGCGCGGGTATTGAGGAATCGGCTTTTTATGCTCTTTATCAAACAGTCCCTCGGCCTGCAGCTTTTGTTTAAGCTGCTCATATGCGATATACAGCGCGCCGACTCCGTCCGGTTGGATGTCGGTGACATAAATCTGGTACTGCCCGCTTTTGGGGAACAGACTGACACGTCCATAGATTATAACCTTCATCCCGTTTTCCGGCCTGAAGCGCAGCTTCGACGCTTCGCGGCTGAACATGACAGCGGCGATGACTGCGCCGTCATCCTTAAGCGTAAAGTAGTGATGGCCGGAGGAGTGCATCTTGTAGTTTGACAGTTCGCCGCTGACGACAAGCTGCGACAGCACCTCGTCACCGTCGAGCAGAGACTTTATATAGATAGAAACCTGCGTAACCGTTAGCGCGGCCTGCGTCATTACATCACCCCTGTATTGTTTTGTTGTATGCTATGTTTTATCAACACGCTGCGGCGCGAGCTGACCGGTTTTATATGCGGTAAGAATAGCGGGGCCGAGGGCATTGTCTCCCCCGAGGCCTTGTTCGGCGAATATAATGTCGGGCAGTGTTTGAAGCGCCTCTCGCAGCATGTTGCTTGCAGATACTCCGCCTGAAACCAGCACCGGCAGATCGTGCGTGCGTCTGGCCTGCAATGTTGCTGTAATAACCGCATGCGCAATGGTTCCAAGCGCATACGCACACACCTGCCCCGGCGGCAGGTGTATCCGGCTTTTAACTTGATTTTCAATTCCGGAGAGGGAGAAGACACAGTTATGAACCTTGACTCGAGCAGGCTTTTCATCCGAATAATCCCCCGCCATTGCGTCAACCTCGGCGCCGGCCGGGAACTGCATGCCCAGCATAACACCGGTGCGGTCGATGAGCTGTCCGGCTGAAATATCGCTGGTGCCTCCGATTATATCGGCGGCAATAATACGCTTTGCATCAGGGCGGATGATAAGCAGCTCGGTTGTGCCGCCGGAGAGGTGCCATGCCAAAAAAGGCTTATCCAGTAAATCGAGCCGGCCGGCTGAGAACAGCGCCGAGGCGATGTGCCCCTGTTGGTGAGAAAAAGCGTGCACAGGCACGCCCAGTGTTGCTGCTATCGACTTTGCGGCGCATGCGCCGGCGAGGAAGCATGGCATGTATGAGCCGTCGACATCACGCGGCCTGTCGGAATAAGCAACCGAGCCGACAATTAGACGCGGTTGCGATGAAAAAAGCTCTGTCAAAACATCAGGTATCGCTTTGATGTGCTGAAACAGCGCGTCATTTTGACGCAACCCCAGCGAACCGGGTTTTACATCCAGCATTTTTCCATAGCTGCGCCAAGAGCTGTCCGACGCGCGGTAAAAAGCGGCGGACGTGCGGTAGTTGCTTGTGTCGAGCGCCAGTATCGTATCAGACATCAGGCAATTCCTTTTTGACAAAGCTGCCGATTATACCGTTGATAAACTGAGCTGCCTGCTCGCCCTCGTACAGCTTTATCAGCTCGACAGCCTCGTTGACCGATGCGCCGGTGGGGATGCCCATATACAGCAGCTCATACATGCACAGCCTGAGAACGCATTTCGATATCTTCGAGATACGGCCCACATTCCAGCCGATTGCGTATTTTTCTATATATGAATCCAGCTCGGGCAGATGCTCCATTACTCCGGTAATCGCGCTTTTTATATAGTCGTT
Source organism: Oscillospiraceae bacterium (assembly GCA_031552995.1). Lineage (GTDB taxonomy): Bacteria > Bacillota > Clostridia > Oscillospirales > Butyricicoccaceae > JAVBMB01. The sequence continues at coordinate 9,547 of JAVBMB010000103.1, read as the reverse complement.
CTGCGATTTTTCAGGCAGCTCGGCGTAAAGCTCATACTCCTGTGCAAGAGAAGCGAAATGCTCACTGTTGAGGTTTTTCTTCAGCAAGACATCGCCGGTTTAGCCGAGGTATTCACCTTGAAAAATCATGTGTATAACTAGTTCGCGCGCAGAACGTCTGCTCATATAAGCCTCCAGATTTAGTTCAATATTATCGAAAAACACCGATGCTGGTGTATAGTGAATCCGCAGTGGTATCAACTAATTATACACAGTGGCGACGAAAAAATAAAGGCTAATATGTGCGCCAAAAAAAATATAACAAACCGGACATAAATGCAGCCCGGCCCGGCGGTTGCCGTGTCAGGCTGCATAACGCGTACCCGTTAGATTTATTTCAGCGCAATACCGGCGACAAAGACGTTAACAGCTTTAAGCGTGACACCGGCCGTTGATTCGACAGCGTTTTTTATGCCTGCCTGCGCCGCCATGGCGACGTCGGAGACAACATTGCCCATTTTTACAATGATATGCGCTTCGAGGCTGCACTCGCCTTCCTCGTTTGTAGTAAATACAATTCCCTTTACAGTCGAGTCGGCAATGCCGGCCATGCTTGCGACGCCTTCAGTCTCCTGACAAGCAATAGAAGCCATGCCCGCAATGACCTCCTGCGATATATTTATAACGCCACATTCATCTTGAACTGTAAAATATCCCTTTTCAGCCATCATTATATCCTTTCACGTCCCTATTTCAATATTTTCTATTTTATTACAACGGCTGCGAAATTTCAAGTGGATGATTAGCTTGGCAAGGCTTTTTGTGTTTTTGCGAAGCTAAGCCCCGGCTGGCAGCCGGGGCCCGGAGGTTATGTAGTCTCCATTATTTTTATCTGGTCACTGATGACATCGGCTTCTTCCAACACTACATCTTTGATTTTGGCGACGTCCGCCGTCGTCAGGCCCTCCTCAGTTTTTGAAACGATTACATTTATGCTGCCGTCGTTGATAAATACAACGCAGTCACTGTACCCCTTTGCGATGATTATGTTCTCAATCCGCGTTTCGACCATAGCATTATCCGCCATGAGCTGGATATTTGTGTTGGCAACCGAGCGCGCATCATCGCTGGCGTTCTCGTTTTCGATGGTGCTGTTTAAAATGCTTACCGCCTCGTCACGAGCCTTTTGACGTGACAGCCTGGCGACTGAGAAGTAATCGCCGGAGAGGGAACCCGAAGTTTCAAGCTGACTCGGCGGCACATATTCGCTGTCGGTACTGTCGACAAGCACGGATTCGCCGATAACTTTACCGCCGCCGGTCTCTGTGGTGTCGGCGCCGACGGTTGCGCCGTCATCCACCCGTGAGTAGTTCCAGTTGAGGTATACAGCCACGCAGAGCATCAGCGCAATCACCGAGTAGACCGCTCCCCTTTTCTTTAGTCCCATGATTTGCCTCCTAATTTTTCATTTTTGTAATAACTATGCTGTCCGAGGATATCCCGGTGAGAGATTTTATGGCCTGCGTTAACTCAAGCTGTATTCTCGGGCTGTCACCTCCGTCACAAATAATGACCGCTCCCATAAATACCGGATAGTTCATCTTGCGGACGACCGGACTCTGCTGACCGCCACCCGTCACTGTGACAAGCTCACTCTGAAGGCTTTGGTTTGTTGCGCCGGTTTGATTTGTTGTGCCGGTTTCGTTTTTTGACTGATCGTAAGCAAACACTTTTTCGAAGCCGGTTTTAACGGTCAGGATTATCCGCACGCGGCCAACACCGTCTATTTCGGAAAGTGACTGCTCGAGCCCGCTTGCAAATGCCGCGACATCGTATGCGCCGTCTTCGGCAGGCATCGCCGGCGGTGCGGCAGCCTCGCCATTTGAACCGGATAGCGGCAGAACAGTGAGCAGCAGGCCGACGGCACAGATTAGCAGAACATACTTATATTTATCAAAGTTGGCCTTAAGATATTCCGGTATCTTAATAGTTGCGGGTATTTTCATCCGGTTCACCTCTCAATGAAGTAGATTTGCTCCAGCGGAACGCCACATTCATCCGTGATTATTTTTTTAAGCGCATCAATGGCGCTTTGCCCGACGGCGGTGTGTGTGACAGTGACTGACGTAATGTGAAAGACGTTGTTTTCATCCACCAGATATTCGACCTGGGGCTGACAATTGATGTCAAGCTTCTCGGATTTACTGCGTATGTAATCCGTAATAGCGGCGGCAGTCGCATTATATTCGCTCTGTCTGGCTTCATCAAGTCCGTTTTGTATTTGACGTTCGACCTCCTTCTGCGTGACGCTGAAATCGGCCAGCGAGAATTGAGCGCCGGTTAATGGGGTCAGCACAAAAATAATCATCAGGCAGGCGCAGCAGATGCGTACGACCTCTTTTTTTGCACCGTCACCGGCGAGAAGCATGGCCGCCGTACATATCAACCCGCCGGCAAAGACACGAAGCATCAGCGCCGAAAGAAAACTGCTCATGCGTTTGTCACCACCATACTGACCACGATTGAGATAAACTGAACGGCACAGCAGGTGCCCAGTATCCCCAGAGCTATGCTGTAAGCCGACGCTATCCCATCGAGTATTTTTGCGGCACCGCCATGCGCAAACGCGCCGCTGAACGCTGAAAGCAGCTTGAATACCATCATGTGCGCCAGCACTTTGACAAACGGCGACAGGCATATTGCACATGCGCCAAGGAAGCCGAATACCCCGATTCCCGAGCGCAGAAGCGAGGCGCCGGCGAGAATTGTATCTGATATGCCGGAAATTATACCGCCGACCACCGGAAGGACGCCCGAAATTGTTACTTGGGCGGTTTTGACGGCTGCTGCATCCGCTTTGCCGGATACAAGGCCGGACAGAGACAGATAACCGGTGAATACCATGAGAAATCCGCGAAAAAATATCGTTGACAACCATTTTATGAAGTGTGCCACCTTGCTTAGAAGCGGACTGTCGGACATTGCGCCGGCGGCAACGGTTACAATATACAAATACAGCGACGGGATAAAAACGGTCTGCGCAAGTGTGATAATGACCTTTGTGAATATCAGTACTGTGCCGGCGGACGCCGCAGCCGTGACCGGCCTGCCGGCGACGGCTGTGGCGACGCCAAACGCCGGAATTAGTATATTTGAAAAAATATTTAAGTCAACGATTGCGCGTGAGCATTCATTTATCAGGCTGCTTGACGCCGAAAAGCATATGATGAGTATTCCGCACACCGCTGTGATGTCAACGATCTTCTCCGGAACTTGCAGGCCGGAGCTTTTGGCGAACGATGTGGCAATTGAGATGAGCATGCACAACGCCAGAGTGAAGAAGCCGATACTCATTGCGTCCTTAAGCTTGTCTCTAAACAGAGCGAGAGCGCTTTCGGCGAGGTTCAATGCGCCTGACTTTACATCACCGCCGATTGGGCTTATATCGCCAAGGTGCTGCTTTGCTTCGCCCGACAGCGCAGTATTAAGCTCGTCTGTGTTGATGTATTCGGCGTGGGCAGTTGAAAGGATTGCAATAAGGATTATCAGTGTTACAAATGAAACAAGCTTTTTCATAGCATCGCACCTATCAACCTCATGGCGCGCTCTATAAGCGGCATGGCACAAACTATGCTCAGCGCGGCACCGGCGATCTCCAGCTTGGCGGCGACTGCACGCTCATTGGCGTCGCGGCACAGCTCGCCGGTGATTCGAATACATATTGCCATGCCAACGACCTTTAAAAGAGGGGCGAACACATCAAGCGGCAGACCTGTGTTGCTTGCAAGGTCGGTGCAGTACAGGTAAATGCTTTTAAGCGCAGGGATGATTTGAACCGCCAGAAAAACGCATACCGCAACCGAAAGCATCATCGCGCCCTGCGCGTTTTTGCCTTTTATCACAAGCGCAGCCGCAGTGGCGGCAAGCGCAAGCAGGCAAAGCTTGACTGCAAGCTCCACAGCTAAAACCCGAATGTGGTTTTGATGAGCGCAAACATCCGGCTGATTTCCTGGATAAGTATCATCATAACCACAATTAGCCCCGCCAGCGTCGTCATCATAGCTTGCTCCTCCCTGCCGGAGCGCACAAGCAGCTGGTTTAGCACAGCTACCAATATACCGATGGCGGCGACTTTAAATATTAAATCGACCTGCATTTGCCTGTTACCTCTACTTCCTTCGTGCTTTTGCCGTTTTGACGCGCCAACATTTTTGTCATGATAGATTGTATTCGGACAACCATCCGTTGATGACAAAAAAAGATTCATCGAATGCGGCGGTTAATCATTTTGAGTGGTGCCGCAGTGTCGGTGATTTTGTGCCGGGCTTATAGAACAGCTTTTCATGCATTCGGCAACGGTTGTGTTCTGCCATGCGTGGTGAGTCATATGACTGCGACTTATACCTCAAGCCGTACCTGTTACAGGCGTCCAATGTCAAAGCCGAAGCAAAAGCCTCGGCCCTGACGGAAAAAGCACTTAAATTACTATCAACGCAAGCATGATGCCGGCCGTCATGCCGAGCGAGCGATACAGCTTGCCTTTTTGACCAAGGTCCAGACTGGCGCTTTCCAGTTCGGCGTCCAGCGCCGAAACAGCCGACGTTAACGCATCCGACTGTGATGTTCCGTCATAGCGTCCGATTGGATAGAGCGCGGATGAAATGAGTCGAATATCGCTTTCGGTAAGGCAAAAGCCGGATAGCATGTGCGAGTTTTTTTGAACCGCGCGCCAGAAGCTGCTTGACTCAGACTGCATGGTTGACATAATTGCCGAGAAAAACTCGGCGGCGCTGCCGCGGCGCTCGTTGATGATGATTTGCAATATATCCGGAATAGGCAGCGCGCGGAAAACTATCTCGGCCTTGATTATTTGCAGAGCCGAAACGAAGCTTTTAAGCGTTGTGACGCGATCCCGCAGTTTTTTGTTCATGGAAAACCCGATGGCCGAGCACGACCCCACTATCATGACTATTCCCAGTATCTTCAGCATCAATTTCACCCCCTGCCTGCCAGAATGTGTATTTTCGCCCGTCTCCTGAGTTTGAGACGACAATTATCGAAGTAAAAAGGTCCAAATCCATTATCTGCCGGTAGGCCGGGCGGCGAGTCAAGTCGAGAATATCGCTTCCGTGTGCGCCGGCTAAAAAATCGCATCCGGAATATGCCGCTTCGGCAAGAATCCCGGCATCGTGCGGCGAGGTTATTTCATCCATAACTATTATGCCGGGTGACATACCGCGCAGAAGGTAATCCAGCGCTTGCCGCTTGCCGCAGGCGGACAGCACATCGCAGCGCCCGACATCGAACTGCGGCAACCCGTCTTTTACGGCTGCGAGCTCGCAGCGCTCGTCTGCGAGGGAAACGTTCCGCGAATACGACAGTGAGCGCGCCATGTCGCGCAGAAGCGTTGTTTTTCCGGCGCCCGGCGCGCCGAGAACAAGTGCGCTATTAAGCCCCTGCTGCCAGCCGAGGCCAAGCGCAAAATCTGCCAGGCCTACCGCCTGCTTTGCGATACGCAGATTGACAGACGAATAGGCGCGCAAGGTGACTATTTCGGCATTTTCCACCACCGCGTTGCCGCAAATGCCAAGACGGTGGCCATTTTGCGCCGTTATGAACCCGGAGGCGAGCTGGTTATTATATGTATGCAGTGACGAACCCGTGACCCGTGCGAGCAGGTCGTCGATGTCTTCCTTGGTGACGAGCAGCTGCTCGTTTGAATCTGTCAGCGTAGTTGGTTTACCACTGACGTTTGCAAGAAACGGCCTGCCCAGTCTTAGACGAAACTCTTCGCACATGACTCGCTGAGAGTCACTCAGGCTGTACGCCGCACGCCACAGACGCTCAGGCAACAGGCCTGATGCTGTCATAAAGCCTTTTAACATGTCCTTTGTGTTCATTTTCCCTGCCCTCCTGCTAGATTGTATTCGGACAACCATTGCTTGATGACAGAGAAAGCCCCGACAGTTCAAATCCGTCGGGGCTATTAGTGGGTAGTTTATGATTTTCTCAGTCCAGCATTTGCTCAAACTTAATCTCGTCAATGACCTCGACGCCGAGTTGGTTCGCTTTTGCCAGCTTGCTTCCGGCGTCTTGCCCGGCTAGGACGTAGGTTGTGTTCTTCGACACAGAGCCTGAGACATTTCCGCCGCGGCGCTCAATCAAAGCCTTTGCCTCATTTCGCGTATATTTTTCAAGCGTGCCGGTGAGCACAAATGTCTTTCCGGCGAAAATTGCGCTGTCCTGTTCTACAGGCTCCGTCATGTTGACACCTGCGTCGCGCAGAGCGCTAATCAAATGCCGCGCCTGAGGTGAAGCGAGCCATGAAAGCAGCTCGGCGGCCGTTATCCCCCCAATGTCCGGCACATCAAGCAGCTGCTGCATGTCGGCCCGAATCAGCCCGTCGATGGTCTTGAACCTGGAGGAGAGAACCTTTGCGGCCTTTTGCCCGACCTGGCGTATGCCAAAAGCGAACAGCAGGCGCGACAGCGGTTGCTGTTTGCTGCGCTGTATAGCCTGCCCCAGTTTTTCGGCGGATTTTTCGCCCATGCCTTCGAGCTTAGCGACTTCGGAGAGGTTCAGTGAGTACAGCCCCGCTGCCGATGCAATAAAATTATTCTGCAAAAGCAGCTCGACAACCGCGGGGCCAAGCCCTTCTATATCCATGGCGTCGCGGCTGGCGAAATGAATTATTCTTCGCGTAAGCTGCGCCGGACACTCGGCGCCGGTACAAATGACAGCGGACTGCTCGGGGTCGCTTCGCGCCGGAGCGCCGCAGACAGGGCAGCTTTCCGGCATTTTGTAGGGCGAGGCGCTGGCTGGACGTTTTGACATGTCTACACCCAACACCTCGGGGATGATGTCCCCCGCTTTGCGGACAAAAACCGTGTCGCCGATTCTTATATCCCTCGACAGGATATAGTCCCGGTTATGAAGCGTTGCGCGGCTGACTGTAGTCCCCGCAAGCTGAACCGGCTCGAGGACGGCGTTTGGCGTCAGCACGCCGGTGCGGCCGACCTTGATGATGATATCGAGCAGCTTTGTCGGTTTTTCCTCGGGCGGGTATTTGTAGGCAACCGCCCAGCGGGGCGCTTTTGATGTGCTTCCCAGCTCGTCACGCATCGAAAGAGAATCGACCTTAACTACAATGCCGTCGATTCCGTATCCCAGCTCTCCGCGCGACGCACCGACGCGCTCGATATATGCTGTTATGTCGTTTATGTCACTTGAAACACTGTAAGTCTTTATAACTTTACAGCCTATGGATTCTATCATCTCAAGAGTATCAGCGTGTGACGTAAAGCCCAGTTCGGCAGCGTTTTGAAGGTTAAAGCAAAATATTGACAGACCGCGGGATGCGGCAACTGAACTGTCCAGCTGCCGAAGGGAGCCGGCAGCCGCATTGCGTGGATTTGCGAACAAAGGCTCATTTACCTCCTCGCGCCGGGCATTAAGTCTTTCAAACGCCCGCTGCGACATATACACCTCGCCGCGGATGAACAAATGGCGCTTATCTGAAATTGAGACAGGTATATCGTGTATAGTTCGCAGGTTTTCCGTGACATCCTCCCCGACGGCGCCGTCGCCGCGCGTAGCGCCGCAAATAAACCTTCCGTCGTCGTATTCAAGGCAGACCGACAGGCCGTCGATTTTTTGTTCGGCCACATAGCGAACCTCTGTAAACGTCTGCTTGATACGTCTGTCGAAATCGTATAATTCTTCATATGAAAATACGTCCTGCAGACTTTCCATAGGATAGACATGTGTAACTTTGCCAAACCCTTCGAGTACCGCGCCGCCGATTCGGCGCGTCGGTGAATCAGGGTCAATGTACTGGGGGTATTGTGTTTCCAGCGCTGTAAGCTGGCGCATCAACTCATCGTATTCACTGTCATCTATCTCCGGCGCATCGTTTTCGTAATAAAGCGCAGCATGGTGCTTTAGCTGTGCAACAAGGTCATCCATCCGCTGTTTAACATCCATAGCTATACCTCTTACCGTCAGTTTTGTTTGATATATATTTTATCAAAAGCCGACTGACAAGTCCAATTAATTTATTGCATAGTCGATAAGCTTGTCGGTTGTGCCGCGTGTGTCGTCGATATATGTATAGCTGCCGGGAATGTTGCCGACAATAACTGTCTCGCCTAGGATTACTTGCGCGGTTTGCGCATGCATCACTGCCGCGCCCGGCATAATTATTGTTGCGGAAATATCTACCTCGACTATTATCCGGTGAATTGTCTGATTTATCCCGGCGGATTCAAATGAGCTAACAAGCTTCGCGTCGGCGGCGCCGACCGGGATTATACGAATCACAAGGCCTGGACCGCGGCCTGTAAGAAGCTTTCCGCCAAGCAATGTGCCAATCGGCACGTTGATATTGCTTGCCGACATGGCATCAAGCTTATTTTGAATGTTGACACGAATGCGGGATTTAAACATGTTCAGCTTTATCGCGTCGGTCTCTATGGCTGTCACATGACCGTCTGCGCCTGTAATCGGCTTGACCATGCCTGTGTATTCATCACCGGCAACCGTCATTTCCTCCAAAACGGCGGAGCTTACCTGCTGCGATATCGCGGCGCGCAACCTTACATCCACATATCCGTCGAGTATGTCGGAAAGCATATTGTTTAGCGCTGATAAAAGCAGAACCGACAGTATAACAAGGCCGCACAGCCACAGTAAAACCGGCAGGAAGCGGCTGCGGACAATTCTTACTCTTGGCCTGCGCCTCATTCGCATCATATTTTTCACCGCCATTTTGAGGTATATTGCATTTTATTCGGTAAACATCATTTATGTGCCGATTGCAGCGCTGTTTGCCGCAGCAAAGGCTCTGTTTTGATATTTGGTAAGCGGTATTGCTATATCGCTATAAAACGTGTAAAATTGTTATATGCGTATTGTATTGCTTGTCATACATATTTTCTGGCAGATTGGCGGGGTGTTATGATTTCACTTGATCGTAGAACAAATATATTTGTGCGGTACTTAATAATACTTTTTGGGTCGTTAATCTATGCCGCCGCTATTGCGCTGTTTCTTGACCCGAATCACCTGGCGCCAGGCGGCGTTACCGGTATTGCTATAATTATCAACCACCTGACCGCTTTGCCGACCGGCGTGCTTATTTTGTGCATCAACGTGCCGCTGCTTGCGATTGGAATGTACAAGTTTGGGCTTAAGTTTCTGCTCTCTACGGCGTTTGCGATTGTCGTATCCTCTGCCGCGATTGATTTGTTTGCGCCGTTTGGCCCGGTTACAAGTGACCGGCTGCTTTCGGCATTGGCCGGCGGCGCGATGATGGCGTTTGGCATGGGTCTGATTTATAAAGCCGGGGCGACTACCGGCGGTTCGGACATTATTGTGCGGCTTATTAAGCTAAAATATAAGCATATGAAAACCGGGCGGATTTTTCTAATCACCGACCTTATTGTCGTCGCATTTTCGGCGCTGGTGTTTCGCGATATAGACCTTGGACTTTATGCCGCCTTGACCGTTCTTGTCTCTTCGGCAGTATTCGATATGGTGCTGTACGGCGCGGATATGGCGAAGCTTGTGT
>JAVBMB010000083.1:0-8652 GCA_031552995.1 Oscillospiraceae bacterium | reverse complement strand
GACCTGATATGTTTGTTTTGCACCCTGCAAGGGCAGTTTTGCCTCCACATGGGTTATGCATTCCAAACAGATTATTGGGCAACCTCAACTGCTTGCCTCTACTCTTGTTCAGTTTTTTATGTCCTGCTCCTCAGTAGGTGTATGAATAAGCACCTTTAGCTCAGTTGGTAGAGCACCTGACTCTTAATCAGGGTGTCCAGGGTTCGAGCCCCTGAAGGTGTACCAGATGGCCCGTTGGTCAAGCGGTCAAGACGGCGGCCTCTCACGCCGCAAACAGGAGTTCGATTCTCCTACGGGTCACCATTTTGTCTTTCCACGCTAAGGCGCGTGAACAATATATAGTAGGTGTTGAGTACGGCGAGGGTCCACCCGTTCCCATATCGAACACGGAAGTTAAGCTCGCATGTGCCGACGATACTTGGCTGGTGACGGCCCGGGAAAATAGGTAATGCCTACACAAATGTGCCAACTGTGGCACGACAGCAATACGGCGCCTTGTCGTATTGCTGAACATTTTCCTCAATAGCTCAGTCGGTAGAGCATGCGGCTGTTAACCGCAGGGTCGTTGGTTCGAGTCCAACTTGGGGAGCCAGAACAAGCCCGGACGCATTAGTGTCCGGGCTTGTATATTTGCCTGACGATTTATAGGGGAGGCGCAGCAAGGCCGCCGCGCGGGTTTTGTCTCGCTTCAAATACCGTGTTTGAAGTGCGTGAGGATGCGAACAGATTGTGAGGCGGTGGCAGGCAGTGCATTTGGGGGTGTTCGGTTGCTGCGGCACTGTGTCACCATTTGAGCTTCTACACTGAAATATATGCCGATCGGCACGCCGCTTTTTGCGAAAAAATGAGTGAAATCTATTGCGTTTTTTCGCATGATGAGGTATAATAATATTCGCCGCCTTTGTGGGCGGATTGTTTGAGGGCCCTTAGCTCAGTTGGTTAGAGCATCCGGCTCATAACCGGACGGTCCCGGGTTCGAGTCCCTGAGGGCCCACCATGCACATGTCAAGCCTGCGCTGGAGTAATAGCGCGGGCTTGATTTTTTTGACACCTAAGATGCGGGAGTGTGATATAAATGGTTTATGGATGTCTGACAAGCCGTTGGAATATACCTATGAAGTATATGAGAAAGAACATGTTATCCAACGTGAAGCATGGGGAGGATATACGAGGTATAATTTGATATATAGAAAAAAACGATTTGTCATACAACCTTGTTGACGATGAGCTTATTATTGAAAATCATGCGATTATGATGTATGAACCCCTTTTGCCTGAATGCACAAAAAAAGGTTTGAGTGTATAATCTCAAACCTTTTTTATATCACGTCCACTAAGGAAGCTCTTTTTTAATATATATACCGCCAAATCAGACAAGCATCGACGACTGCGGATTTATGACTCCCGAGCGGACAAGGTCAATAAATGCGCGGCCGATGATCGGGTCGAACTGGGTGCCGAGGTTCTTCTCCATCTCCAGCAGCGATTCGTCAATCGAGCGTGAGGATTTGTAAGGACGGCGTGAGACCATCGCGTCGAAGCTGTCACATATCGCGAGCACACGGCCACCTATCGGGATTGTCTCACCGCTGATGCCGCGCGGATAACCGCGGCCGTCCCAGCGCTCGTGATGAGATATCGCGCTGGGGATGACATAGTCGAGAGCCGGGATATGACGTATTATAGCGATAGATAGCTCGACATGCGACTTCATTGTCTCGTATTCGTCCGGCGAAAGCAATGTTGTTTTTGACAGGATTGTCTCAGGTATGCCTATCTTGCCGATGTCGTGCAGCAGGCCGGCCTGGCGGATAATTTCTATGTGCTCCTGGTCAAGCCCGATTGCCTGCGCGAGCACGGTGGCGTACTCTGAGACGGCATTTGAGTGGCTGAATGTATAGTGGTCCTTGGCGTCGATAGCCGCTGTGAGCGCGAATATGGTAGACGCATACTCCTGCATGGTGATGACTGCACGCTCGCCTGTGTCGGGAGGACCATTTTCAGCCGGCATCTCGCGCGTGTAGATAACAATTTTATTCTTGCCGTTGCGCTTGGCCGAGTAGACGGCCATATTTGTGTTTGTAATCAGCTCGCTGGGGCCGGATGCCGCGACCGGATAGCTGCATATCCCGGCGCTGAATGTCAGGAACTTGCGCAGGTTTGCGCCCGAGCTGGACAGATACTCGTCAAGGTCGCGCTTAACGGCCAGCGTCAGCTCTTTTGTCATCATCGAATCACGCATCGGAAGTGATATAGCGAACTCTTTGCCGCTGAAGCGTGAGATAACGCCGTAGGGGCCCATAATGCCGGATAAGATGCGCCCGAATTGCCGCAGCATCATATCCCCTTCATGGTTGCCGTATAGCTCGTTGAACAGCTTGAAATCGTCGAGGCTTATGAGCACCATCGAGATGCCGCAGCTTTTGCTTGTCTCGAAATCGCGCTCAAAGCGCTCGATAAAGCTTTTTCGGTTGAGCAGGCCGGTGAGATGGTCTGTCTGCGCTTCGAGCTGGAGTGTTTCGTACAGATGGGCGTTTTTCATCGATATAGCGGCAATTGTTGCCACGGATTCGAGGAAGGATATTTCGGAATATGAATATCCGCGACCCTTGTTCTTGTGCGAGAACAGCGAAAGGCCGGTTAACTCGTGCTCGGAAACGATGGGCAGGATTAGGTTGACTTGCAGCTTTTCGAACTGGGCCTTTTCTTCCTCCCACATTGCCTTGTAATTTACGGTACGCTTGAAATCCTTGTACAGTATCGCAGATTCGTTTGCTTCGAGCCATGTGACCAGCGGGCTTGATTTGCGAATCTTCATCTGACGCGACGCCAGTTGGTCGGTGCTGCCAAGGACGTTATAGCATTCCTCTTTTTTGTTGTATATGCAGATATACGCCGACTGCGCGTCGACATTGCGCTGCAGCACATCACAGAACACCGCGACGATATCGCTTGTGTTGAGAGTTTTGTTTATCGCGGCGCTGAAACGCTTGAGCTCGGAATCCTTCTCGAGATGCCCGCGCACAAACAGGCTGTTGAACATGCGATTTAGCAGCGAGAATATTATTATGGATGCGCATGAAAAACATATGGCGACGAGCATTGTCCATTTGTCGTTTGAAAGTGTCTCGAAAAACCTGCCGCGGATATAGTTTATGCCGCCAAACGAGGTGGTGAGGACAATGACCGTGAGGATAAGCGAGACGAGATATGTAGAGTAGGTTGAGGCAAATTGCGTAAGTGTGAACGCACGTTTTTTGTACAGCATGCAATACAGACAGACAGCGTTTAGCATACAGCCGAGCGTGTCGACAGGGATTTGCCCGATGCCGGGAAGCGCGCCAAGCATGACGCCGACAAACATTATGCATATACCGGCAAAGAACGGCGCAAAAGCAGACAGGGGCATAGCGCCGGTGCGGACTGTTCGCGTGATTATAACCGCGATAAGCACCAGCATAAATATGCCGACAACGGCGCAGATAAAAAACGCCCATGTAACTGAAAATGTTGTCTCCAAAACGCCAGTAGCGGGGTTGAACTGCCTCGTGTTTGTAATGAATAAGCCAAACATGTTGGCGACAATCATTGCGACCGTGGCACCGAAGAATATATTGCGCAACACAGTGCCGTTTTGGTTTGTGAAGTGATAGATAAATAAATAGGCCAGGAACGGGATGAGCAGTATGCCCGAGACCGAGATAAGATACCAGAACACTTCACCGGGGTAGAACATAATTCTGCGCAGGAATGAGCCGCCTGTCCACAAAATGCATGCCGAGACAAGCGCGATAAACGCGCGGACAAGCTTTGTCTGGCGCGCTGTAAGCAGCGTCAGCAGCAAAAACAGGTTGCATAGCGTGGCGGCAAGAGGGATTGCCATATAGATCGTATCAGACCACATGGAAGGTACCCCCTTTCTGCGACGGTTCGTGTTGCAAACGCAGCAGGTCAAGAACGTGCGCTTTTGGCGGGTTTATTTTTTCTATCGGATGCTCATACAGCTCTTTGTATCTGGCTATAGTACCGCATGGGAGTATGGTAACCTGCAACGGGTCCATGCCGAGCAGGCGTTTCAGGTCCTCATAATCGTGGTCGTAGTGGCGAAAGTAGACCGAAAGATGGTCGTGGATAATCTGCCGGCTTACGGCGGAGGTGGCGAGCGCGTCAGGACTTACCTCGGCATAAAGATGCATGAAAGAGCGGTTGACCTCATCGTACTCTTTTGCGGCAAACCAATGAGCTATACGCAGACCGGACAGGTCGATAATATGCTGAATTGAAGCCTGCGTTATACGTGTGAAGCCGGCAATATCGATGATGGTGGGAATGCGGTCGACATACTCGAACTGCGGGAAATCTATGCCGTCCTCACGGTTTTTGAGACGCAGACAGCGGTAGACATCGCCGATGCGGTAGCGCGCAAACGCGCCGCCCTTGAGCGATGTTATGACCAGCTCGTACTTGTCGCCTGCGACAAGCTCATCCATAAGATATGTTGGCGGCTCGTACTGTGGGTCGGAAAGGCTGCGCAGCATATCATTTTCGGTGATAAACTCGTAAAAACAGGCGTCGGGGAAAAACACCGTGCCGTTTTTGCTCCACGTCTCGGTGCCCAGCAGCGTTGATTCGGTTCCGCCGGTTATTTCGGTGGGGCGCAAGCCCCAAAAACGCTCGAGGTCGTCTTTATAAAGTGCGCTGTCTGACCCGCAGCATACAAAGCCGTTTATCGTGAACAAGTCCTTTATATCGATTGGGTGGCCGTCGCGCTTGCTTTTGTATTTTGCGCTAAGCGAGCGCCACAGCATGCGCGGGGACAGTGACAGGGCGGATTTGCCGCCGCCGGTCATCTTTGAAGTGCCGAAGTTCTTGCTGATGCAGTACAGCACGGAGCTCATTCCGAAGAAAAGGTCGATGCCCTTTTTCATGCCAAGGCGAAAGCCAACCTCACTCTGCTGGCTGAACGAAAGCTTTTGCGCTTCCTTGACAGAGGGCAGGAAACGCAGGCGTATTTGCGATTCGATAAGATGCGGAAAAAGCCCGGTTGCGTACGGCATAGGCGCCAGACCGTACAGAACCTTTGCATCGGGTTTGATATTGAAGCTGCCTTTTTGCGTGCTTGTGCACAGCAAAAGCCCGGCCAGCAGGTTGTGCTGGTAGACATCCAGCATTTCCTTTGTGTAGGGGGCAAGCTTGACGGGGTGGCTTCCGCTCTCCCACGTCGTCTGCAGCCAGACGACCGGCGGCAGGGGAAGCATCTCCTCCCGCTTGAATATAAGCATGTCGGCATAATCCTTGTATGTCGTAAGCGGAATCATACTGCGGAATTCTTTGACATTCCTAGGATGGTTGCCGGCGAAAATGCGCTTGCCAAGCGGGCTGTTCTCAAACAGGCTGAGCTGCTCTTCCAGCAGACGGCTTTGGATATGCATGTAGCTGTTTAAATCCATGTCCAAAAAGCCGCAGTATTCATCCCACAGCTCAGCTGACGTATACTCTTTTAGCTTTTTCTCGAACTTCACGCCGACAGCACAACCCCTATCTGGCCGATTCAGCATTCAGCGCCGCGTTATAAGGCGGCGAACGGCGGAAACGGAAGGAATGATGAACCGGGTAACGGTTTTATATTCAGTGTAGCCAATAATGTACTTTGGAAAGATGCAGACATCCTGAACCAATATGTATAGCAGGTTATACAGCGGAAACGCTATGGCCATCGCGGCCGTTTGTTTGCACGGCGCCATAAAATACACAGCGGCATACATGATAAGGAACCACCAAAAACCCGGATGCCGACATATGGAGTACAAGCCGGTGTCGACAAGCTTCACTTTACCAGGAGTGACATATGTATCGCCGACAGGAAGCGAAAAAAACAGTGTGTAAATAAGCGCCGCAAACGAGGCGATTATTATAATGATGCATATAAATCCGCGGATGAGATGCTCCGGCGCGAATACTGCGACACCGCACGAAACAATTGTATATACGGTATCAAGCGCAAGCATAAGAAGACCCGCCAAAAAATAAAGGCCGCCGTTTTTTTTGTGCCAGAATGCCTTGTTAAAATCGAACAAAACAAATAGGGCGAACGCGGCGGCCCCGATTGCTGATGTGGCAAGGGTATTCATGTCTTTCGGCGGAAGGCAATGCCAAGCGCGCCGAGACCGCCGTATGTGCCGATAACCGGGCCGACGAGGTCTATGCGCACATTTGCGTTCGGGTGCTCTGCAAGCAGCGCGTCGCGCAGTTTAATCGCGGACGGTTCGTTGAGTGCGTGAAATATGAGAATCTCGCTTGTATCGTCGGCCATAGTGCTAAACCGCTTGAGCAGGGAATCTATACCGACATTGAAATTGCGGGCGATTTCAGCGTCGTTGATATAACCGTTTTTAAACTCGAGAATAGGCTTGACGCCGAGAACATCGGCGGCAAGCGCTTTGATAGTGCCAACCCTGCCTGACTTGCGGGCGTTGTTGAGCGAGTTAAGCATAAAGTAAATAATGAACTCATTAGAATGCCTTTCAAGGAAGTCGACGATTTCGGCACCGGTTTTGCCCTCGATACCCAGTTTGGCGGCTGCAATAGCCATCAAAGCTATTGCGCAGGAGCACTGCTGAGAATCGAAGACATAAATATTAGGCTTATCCTGCTTTTCGCGCATCAGCTGCATAGCGATGTGCGCGGTGTTGAAGCCGCCCGTCATCTTGCTGGTGACAGATATCACCACAATGTCGACGTCGGGATCACCTTGAGAATAAGCCTCGATAAACTGGGCAATATTTGGGTGCGAACTTGTGGGCAGGATTGGAGACTCGGCCATCATCCGGTAGAATTCGTCGGCTTGAATGTCCACACCTGCCAGGTACTCTTTGTTTCCGAAAATGACAATATCCGGCACGACAGTAATGTCGTACTTTTCTGCAAGGTCCATCGGGAGATCACTGCCCGATTGGATGATTATTCGTGTTTTACGCATGCGCTCCCCTTACCCTTTACTTCCCCTTTTATCACATATTCCCCTATTGGACAAAAAGCAATTTGCTGTTTTGTCAACCATCCACAATCGTCAATATCAGTAACTTCGAAATAATACTAAGAGTTTCGATGTGAATAGTATCATTTTAAACAGAAAGGACAAAAAAAGCAAGGCCAATTTGTGATTTTCCCCCAAAATATTTACTTTTTATGTTGTAAATATTAAAAAAACCGAAAATTTAATAAAAATATGTAACTTTTGCGATTACCCGGTGATATTTAATATCTGTTTTTGATGGTTAAGTAGAAATATAAAGCTGAAATTTTTGTTTGTTCGACAAGGAATATTTATTTTTTGGCTTTATTTCAATTGGATAGAAAATGTCATAATGAGACGCAATTATCTCGAAATTTTGAATTTTTGAATAATTTTACTAATTATGCATATACAAACAGTTATTTCAGGTATTGCATATAATATGCATGTGTGTTATACTGTTTTGCGGTGTCATTGATGCGCCGTTGTTGCAGCGGTGGCTGACGGGTAAGTGAATATAATTTGGAGAGATGGCTGAGCTGGTCTAAGGCGCACGATTGGAAATCGTGTGTGGGCTAATACCCCACCGAGGGTTCGAATCCCTCTCTCTCCGCCATGTCATTATGAGCCGCGCCGCAAGGCGCGGCTTTTGACTATCATTTTGACGGCGAGAGCTTCCGTTTAACTTATACACCCTACAAAATTGTACTTAATGTCAACGGTTTGCGTCCGTATGCCGCAATCGTCGCATTGCTCATGGACACTGACTTGGTCGATAAGCTGATACGCCGTAGCGCGGTCAAGCCTGTCGATGGTGGCACATTCTTTTATCAGGTTCAGCCACCTTTGCACATCGGCCCTGTCGTTTCGGCTGTCCTGAATCTGCCGCCGAAGCTCGGCCGCCTTATCACTCAGTACCTCAAGCTCGCTCTGATATTCAGCAAGCATTTTCTTGAACATACCGTCCGGCACGTTACCGATGACCTTTTCCTCAAACAACTGCTTTCCGGCCGTTTCGATAAATGCTATACGGCTTTCCGCGTCGCGCAAGGATTTTTCCTTCGCGGCGCTTTCGTTTTTACACGCTTCACCCGAAAACGCCAAGAGCCTGTCCATCAACCCTTTTTCGTCCTGCATCGCCGTTTTGGCATGGTGCTGTATGTCGTGGAGTAAAACGTGCTCCAACACCTCAACATCGACTGAGTGTGTGGTACAAGCCTCATGCCCGTTGTTCGCGTAGCGGCTGCAACGATAAAAAAGCTTTTCTGCACCGTTCTTGCGAACCTTGCGATTGAATGCCATCGCCGCCCCGCAGTCAGCGCAACGGATAATTCCAGAGAACAGGTTGACTTCATCTGTGCTGTTCGTCTTAACGGAATGATTAGACGTGGCGTTGCTCGCCTTTTCCAGTCGCCTTTGTACACTCTCCCACTCGTAATCCTCAATAATCGGCTCATGGGTATTTTCGACGATTATCCATTCGTCCTGACTGGGAACAAGCCGTTTCTTGGTTTTGAAAGAGGATACCTTGCGCTTGCCCTGAACCATGTGGCCCATGTAGACTTGGTTTCGCAGCAACTGCATGACCGTTGCGCTCCCCCATTGTTGGCAGTGGTCGCCCCGTGTGGCACGTTTCC
>JAVBMB010000049.1:0-13655 GCA_031552995.1 Oscillospiraceae bacterium | reverse complement strand
TGTAAGAGTCACAAAAAGCGCAATGCCCAGCAATATTGCGGCGAACTGCTTAAACATCGTCATAGGATTGACGGCGGCGACGACGAACATGCCGATGCCGCACAGGAAAAACGCAAGAAGCTCCGGCTCGACATAAACCCTGCCCAGCTTGCGCGCGAACAGCGCATATAGTGTCTGGAGTAAAAAGTACAGTGTAAACACCATTGGAACAATGATGCTGAACTCCCCTCCGCGCTCGAACGAGTTCTGCACGACGCCGAGAAGCTGGAAGCAAAGTATCAGCACAAGTGTCGTATCGGTTCTCATGCCGCGGCCAAGTGCGGCAATCCGCTGCAGCCGGCCGTGTTTTTCATCCAGGTCTGGGGCGACGACGGCGGGAAGAAGCACCATGTCAACGTCGCCCATCTCAATAAGGTCGCCTATCCTGACGCTTGTTTTACCCTCGCGCACTTCGCCGTTGACTTTCACCCTGCCGGGCACGCCTAGGTCGGAAATATGCCACTCGTCCCGACGCTTAATTATGACGGCATGTATACGCTCCAGCCCCTGAAAGTCGGCGGAGACATCACATTCTTTTCCGCGTCCGACAGAGTTTTCCCAGTGAAACAGCGGCAGGTTTATTCCGTTTGGCAGCGAGAGGAACGCCCACGGGCGGCTTTTTCTGCCGCCGCTCATCATCGGCAGCAGGCAGCGGATGAAAATCAGTATGGCCAGCGGCGGAAACAAAAACCGCAGCGCGAATATCACGGCATCCGAAACAGCCGCGGCACTGCCAAGTGCACCGCGGATTGCGGCTTCCAACGCGTTTACGCTGGTAATTAGGTTGCTCATTTCTTCTCTCCGCCGCGGCGCGGCTTTTCAGTAAAAATATTCAAAGGCTTCAATCAGGCCGCGCACTTCCCGCTCGTCTTGCGCGAAGCACAGCTGCGACCAGTGCTCCGGCATAAGCGAGAGGTATTTCTGCCCGCCGAAGCGGCTGTCGATCAATACCACGGCGCCGAAATCACTGCTTGACCGGATGACGCGCCCCGCTGCCTGCATCACCTTGTTCATGCCCGGGTAGACGTAGGCATAGTCGAACCCCGCGCCGCGCGTCTGTTCGAAATAATCGCGTATCAGCTGCTGGCGCAGGCTGACCTTAGGCATGCCGACGCCGACTATAACCGTTCCGATAAGCCGGGATCCCACCAGGTCGATACCCTCGGAAAATACGCCGCCCATGACGCAAAAGCCGACAAGTGTTCCGCCCCGGTCCTCTCGAAACTCCTCAATGAATGTCATACGCGCCTGCTCGTCCATATCTGCGGATTGGACGACAATATCGACAAAAGGGTTCAGCTGCTCGAAGACTTCGCGTATGCGGGACATGTATTCATACGAAGGGAAATATACGAGGTAGTTGCCGCCCCGGCACGAGACGGCGGCGTTTATCGCCCTTGCAATCGGGATGACGGCAGCGTCCCTGTCGCGGTATTTTGTGGATATGCCGACATGCGCGATGAGCTTAAGCCGCGACCGGTCAAACGGTGAAGGCAGCGAAAGCATCTTGTCCTCCGGTTCGCCTCCGCACAAGTCTCTGTAATATTCCAGCGGGGTGAGCGTCGCCGAGAAGAGCGTCGACGCGCGGGCGAGCAGCAGCCGCTGCGCTATGATATCGGACGGGTCAAGGCAGAACAGCGTAACAGACAGGTCTGAACCGAAGGCATCAAAAATCACGGTGAAACGGCTGTCGAACAGCTCGGCCGTCTCTATCCACGCCAGAACGGAAAAGTGCAGGTCGAGCGCGGCGCCCTCGCCGGGGTGCGGCACGCCGCGGCGCGAGGCCAGCCACTCGGACATTGACGCCGAGAACAGCCGCAGCTTTGTAACCAGCGTCTCATCAAGGCGGGAGCTGACGGTATGCCTTTCGCCCTCCATCGCCGTTTTAAGCTCCTGCATCCACCCCGATACGCCGGTTGCGGCGCGGCGCAGCCGTTTCGCCTCCGGCGTCTTGTCGGCTATCAGCTTCTTTATCTGCGCAAAGCTTCGTTTTCCGATGGAACATGTATACATATCCCGCACGCGGTCAGGCAGGTTATGCGCCTCGTCGATGAGGAAAATATGCCCGTCTTCTCCGGAGGCGAAAAACCGGCGCAGATAGGCGCGCGGGTCAAACACATGGTTATAGTCTCCTATTATGACATCACAGTAAAGCGCGGCGTCAAGCTGCATCTCAAACGGGCAGACACAGTGCTTTTCGGCATAACTCAGCGTCACCTCCGGCGTGATGAGCAAGTCACCCGCAAGCAGGTCGAGCAGCGCGTCGTTTATGCGGTCGAAATGCCCTTTGGCGTACTTGCAGTGCTCCGGGTTGCACACCGTCTGCTCGCACATGCAAATCTTATCCTTGGCGCGAAGCGTGACCGAACGCAGTGCAAGCCCCTTCGACGCCATCAGCGTCAGCGCGTCCTGCGCGACGGCGCGTGTAACCGTCTTTGCCGTAAGATAGAATATGCGCTCCCCCATCCCGGCGCCAAGAGCTTTTATCGACGGGAACAGCGCGGATACGGTTTTGCCTATGCCTGTCGGTGCCTGCGCGTACAGGCGCCCGCCGTTTTCAATGGCGCGGTAGACAGACACCGCCATTGTCTTTTGCCCCGGGCGATAGCTGTCATACGGGAAAGTGAGCGAGCCTATCGACTCGTCCCGCATAATCATATGCTTTTGGCGAAGCTCGAGCCATACGCCGTAGCTTTGAAGCAGGCCGTCAAAAAAGTCTCCAAGCTGCTTCAGCGTAAAATAATGCGACTGACGGCGAATCTCGCCGCTGTCGAGCTGGCAATATGTCAGCTGAACAGTTGCGCCCTGCGGCGGCGACTGCATGGCGCTTAGCAGCATGTAAGCATAGCATTTTGCCTGGCCGAGATGAAGCCGGGACTGCGACATTATCCCGTCCAGGCTGTGGCGCGACGTCTTTATCTCGTCAATTGTTACGCCCAGCCCGTCCTCGATTACGCCGTCGGCGCGCCCGTGCACGGTAACCGGTATTCCTAGTATTTCACCCGCAATGCGCAGCGAGACCTCGCTGCGGTATGTCTCACCCATCGACTGCTGTATGCGGCGGTGCGCCTTCGCCCCGTCGTACATGCTTGACGCGTCGGAAAAGCGATTGTCGATATCGCCTCCGCGCATGACAAACTCAACGATGCCTCGCACCGAAAGCGTTATCCCCTCCACAGCCGCTTACCCGCCGAAGGCGAGCACCGCCGAGTAGCTGAGCGCCGTGATTATCAGCCCCGCTGTGAGTACGCCTAGAAATATTACGGGAACAGACACCTTAAGGCGCAGGCCGAGAAACGCCGCGATGGCCGAAGCCGTCCACGCACCGGTGCCTGGCAGAGGCACCGCAACAAATATAAAAAGGCCGAGCAGCTCATACCGGCGGATTTTAGCGGCCTTTGTGCGCACGCGCCATTCGAGTTTTTCGATGAGCCTGTCGAGCGGAGTGAACCTTCCGCGCAGCCAAAAGAGCAGCTTGCGGAAGAAGAGAATTATAAACGGCACGGGAACCATATTGCCGAGTATTGACACGACTAACGCCAGCCAGTAGCTGAGCCCGTGAGCAAGCCCGACAGGGATTGCTCCGCGAAGCTCGATTACGGGCAGCGTCGCCACTGCCAGCGTTATCAGAATGCTCTCTACAGTTACCATTATCTCTCTCCTGCCATAAAGTATGCCGGCCGCGCCGTGATTATCTGTTATTATATTTGACATACGCCCCGCGCGAAACTATAATTATGATGATTACGCATAGTCCTCGCCAGCGTGATATCAATAATATATTAACATATTTGTGAGGGATAATGAACGACAATTCTCTTAATTCTATATTAAAATCACGCAGCCGCATTTTTGTGTGGGACCGGTATATGGCATTGAGCTTCGGCCTGCCGGCCGCGGGGATGCTTGTTGCCTTGATTTGCTGCGGCTTTATTTTTGTGGGGCGCAATGTGCTGTGCATCGATTTATACCACATATATCTTCCGCTTATCGAGCATCTGCACGACATAATCTATAACGGGCAGGGCGGCGTGTTCTCGTGGAACATCGGCATGGGCATCAACTACTACACGTTGTTTTTGACGAATGTCGGCTCTCCGCTGAACGCGGCTATCGCGCTGTTCCCAAAGACGATAATCCCCGACCTTGTCGGCGTTGGCATGGTGATAAAGACCGGGCTGTGCGGGCTGTGCGCCGCGTGGTTCATGCGGTATAAGACGCAAAAGAGCGACCTTGTAACCGTGGCGTTTGCGCTGATGTACGCCATGTGCGGCTATATGGCGAACTACTATTGGAATATCATGTGGACCGACTTGCTTTTTTTGCTTCCGCTGTGCGCAATCGGCATAGAGGAAATCATAAACGGGCGCGGCTTTATGGTGTATGTGCTGTCGCTGACGATGGCGATGGTGTGCAACTACTACATTGCTGTACAGCTGTGCATATTCCTGTTCTTCTACTTCATCGTCAGGGTGCTGACAAGCTTTTCGGTTAAACGCCAGTTTGCGCAGATTGTTCGCAGCGCGCTGGTTTTTGGGGCGTTTTCAATCCTGGCCGCCGTGATATCGGCCGCGCTGCTGCTGCCTGTGTGGAATGTGCTTCGCATCACGTCCGGTGTTGCCGACGCAATGCCAACGACATGGAAAACACTGTCGCCGGTGCTTGAGGTGCTGACAAATCACCTTGCCGGGGCGAAGGCGAATATGCGCTCTGGCGGCGTGCCGCATGTCTACGCCGGGCTGCTTACGGCGCTAATGCTGCCGATATACATGTTCTGCAGGCGAATACCGCTTAAAGAGCGCATACTGCATGTGCTGTTCGGCGTTTTTTTGCTGGCGTGCATAGACCTGAATATCCCGAACTTTATATGGCACGGCTTCCATACGCCCAATGATATACCGTTCCGCTTTTCGTTCACGTACAGCTTTTTAATTGTGTGCATGGCGTACCGCGCCGTGCGGGCTATCGAATGGCGCGGACGCGAGTGGCGTCAGCTTGTGGCGATGGGTGTCGTCGCGCTGAACGTGATGCTGGCGGTTGAGCTTACAAAAAGCTCGAAGAATGTATGGATGATAGTTGCGACTCCTGTGCTGCTTGCCGCATACGGCTCGATACTTCTGCTGCTTAAACGCGGCAGGCTGCGCGCAAAGCCGGCGCGCACGCTTGTGCTTGTTGTGCTGATGGCAGAGATGACCTTCGGCGCCGCGATGGGGACGACAAACTGCGGCTCAATGCCGCGCGACGCCTATATACGAAACATGGGGGACTATGCGTATCTGTCCTCGTATGCCGATTTGCTTGGCAAGGACGCCGGCTTCTTCCGCACCGAAATTGTGAAGAGTATGACGCTTAACGACGGCTCTATTTACGGGTACCGAGGCATGAGCCATTTTTCTTCCATGCTTTGCTCCGACTTTCAGGACGTTATGCGCAGGTTTGGCTATCATACATATATGTACGGCACGACGCGCGCCAACAGGATACTGTACAGGCCGAACACGCCTGTTATCGACTCGATTTTGGGCGTCAGGTATTTGATGTCCCGCGGGGAGACACCCTACGAACGGGAGCTGTGGCCGCAGGTAGAGGAGAGCGCCGCCGGCGTGAAGCTGTATGAGAACAAATACGCGCTGCCGATTGCGTTTTTGGCGAACAATGAGCTAATGACCGAGTGGGATTTTAACAATGCCGACCCGTTTGCGGTTCAGCAGGAGTTTGTGGATTGCGCGCTGGGCGACGCGCCCAAACTGTTTGAATATCTTGAGCCGGACTCTTTCTCAGGTGATAAACTGACCGTCACGGAGGGCGCGAACGGGATGTATCAATTCTCTGAATCCGATACGTCCGACCCCGGCAAGCTGACGCTTCACTACACCGTGGACGAAACGAAGCCGCTCTTTATCTTCGTCAGCGGCGAGCAGCAGACATATGTTGAGACAAAGCTTCGCGACGATGTACAGAGCGACGAGGTCCGCTATCCGCATGTAATCGACTGCGGCGATGTGAACCCGGGAGACACGCTTGAAGTTAACGTTACGCTTGGACGCGACCGCGCAAGCGGCAGCGCGACTGTTACGATGGTGGCGCTTGACTTCAATGCTTACGCCGAGGCTATGGACGCGCTTGCCGCGGGCGGCATGCAGGATGTCGCATTCTCTTCCACTCGTGTCAGCGGACATGTGACGGCGCAGAACGATCGGATACTGTTTACATCTATACCTTATGACGCCGGGTGGGTGCTTTATATCGACGGCGAGCGAAATGAGATGGAGACGATTGACGGGGCGTTCCTTGCGGCGCGCATACCGGCCGGAGCGCACAACGTCGAGTTCCGTTTTGAGCTTCAGGGCTTTGCCCTTGGGCTTAAGCTGACGCTGCTTGGCATCGCGCTGCTTATTGCCGCATACGTGCTGTTTTGCTTAAGACGCGGTGACGCGCGGCTGACAATGGCGCTGGAATATGATTTGCGCTGGCCGGCTGTGGACATACTGTGTGAGGATTTGCCCGAAGCCGAACCGGCGGCCTGTGACGACACATCACCTGACGCGCCGGTAGATGCGGAGTTTCAGGCTTCCGGCGACGAGACGGGGGACGAAGATACCGCCGAGGAGGTAAATGCCGATGAATGACTGTGCGCTCGCGATTGTTATCCCGGTGTTTAATGAAGAGAAGTGCATTGACCGGAACATGCGCAAGCTAATTTCCATACTTGAGGGCTATAGCATCGACTTCCGTCTTGTGCTTGTCGATGACGGCTCGCATGATATGTCGTGGGCGGCGATTGAGCGGCTGGCGTCTGAGGACAGGCGCGTCACCTGTCTGCGTTTTTCGCGCAATTTTGGCAAGGAGGCCGCCATTTGCGCCGGACTGCGCGAGGTGAACAGCCGCAGATATCTTGTGATGGACAGCGATTTGCAGCACCCGCCGCGATATATCCCGCAGATGCTTGAGCTGATGGACAGCACCGGCTGCGACATAGTCGACGGTGTAAAGGCGTCGCGCGGCGAGGAGGGGCTTCTGTACAAGTTCTTTGCAAAGGGCTTTTACAGGCTGCTCAAATGGGTAAGCGGCATGGAGCTTGGATATTCATCCGATTTCAAGCTGCTTGACCGCAAGGTCGTCGACGCGCTGCGAGGGTTCGATGAGGGGCGGATATTCTTCCGGGGTATATGCCAGTGGGTCGGGTTCCGCTCCGAGAAGCTGATGTTCGACGTCGAGCGGCGCGAGGGGGACAAGAGCCATTTTTCGATGCGCCGCAGAGTTCGGTTTGCAATCGACTCGGTGCTGTCGTTTACATCGAAGCCGCTCTATATAACCGTCCTAGCCGCCGCGCTGTTTTTTCTCGGCGCGCTTGTGCTTGGTGTGCAGACGCTGTTCAATTACTTTTCGGGCAGCGCCGTCAGCGGCTTTACAACGGTCATTCTGCTGCTGCTGCTGATAGGCAGCGTGCTGTCGGCATCGCTGGCGGTAATCGGCGCTTATATATCGCGCATATTTGACGAGGTGAAGGCACGGCCGCTGTATATTATTTCTCAGCGCGTCGGAGACGGCAAATGAAGCGCGGCGAGGCTGTTAAAATTGCGCGGTATATTGTCGCCGGCGGGCTGACGACGGCTGTAAGCTTCGGCTCGCTGTGGCTGTTTAAAGATGTGCTTCACATTGAGCTGAATATCTCGAACACACTTTCCGTTATTGCCGCCGTGCTGTTCGCGTATGTGATAAACAAGCTGTTCGTATTCCGCTCAAAAACATCGGGGCTGAAGGCGCTTGCCGCCGAAGCCGCGGCATTTTTTTCGGCGCGGGCGGCAACGATGCTTATAGAGGTCGGCGGCATGTTTCTTGTTCACACTGTTTTCGGGCTTGCCGAAGAATACAGTTATTATTCAAAGGCTGTAATAAGCGTCGCCGTATTGGTGCTGAACTATGTGTTTTCGAAGCTGCTTGTGTTTAAGAGCAAATGATATTGATAATGCGCGGCCTTCGGGAATCTGCATTTTAGCGGAATAAGGCATAGGGTAATAAAGAAGCCCGGGATAAAAGCGGGCCTCTTTATTACCCTATGCTGAGCAGTACGCAGTCCTATTTGGTGATCAGCGACAAAAACATTAAAACCGTAACCGCAATCGCCGCGACACCGGCAGCCTTATAGGCAAACAGGGCAAAATCCGTCGGCTCTCCTCCGTGGACAAAGAGTTTTCTTAAAAGGCTGTTTTCCCAACTCTCCTCCGTGTAAATAATCGGACGCATTGAAGCAAAAACTATGGCAATTACCATTAACAGCATAATCGCATAATGAAATGGATATCTGTACTTAAGTGAAACATTGTATGAGTAATCGCGCAGCTCTGTAAGCAGCCGTACCTCCTGCCGCTGCAAATCTGTCAAGTCGGAAGATGCATACGGAAGCCCGGCTGTATCGGTGCCGTCCGAAAAAGAGTAGCCACTGCCGGTCAGCCCGCTGTAGCCGCCGCCATACCTTACAACACCGCGCTCGTATTCCACAGTCACTGATATTGTTCCGTCTCTTGTAAAAATCAGCTCGTCTCCGTCCGCATTGCGCAGTGTGATTTGCTTTGAGGAGACCTTGTCAAGCCGAAAGGATTCGCCGCCGAATGTAAAAATATCCCCGGCGGAATCATATATATAGAAAAATATGAATACGGCGCATACCGCCAAGACAATGGCGACGGTAATAAGAATATACTTTTTAAACTGAGGGCCTTTAAACATCTTTTCAAAAACATGCTTCATTTTATACTCCCTCCCCGCAAGAAACAAATAACACAAGCAGATACGTAACTTTATTTTATCATTAATCAAGGAGATGTCAAAATTATTTAACCTGCTGTACCGGCGTCGGTATCCCGTTGCGGCGGCACACAGCCGTGACGCTTACTTCAGCAGAGCTTTCGCATAAAACACGACGGAGCCGCATAAGCGGCTCCGTCGTGTTTACTTCCGGGCCTGTGTAACCCCCCTGTCACGGGAGGCTCAATTTGTTATGGCTTCAGCGGAGCTTTTGCATGTGACCGCGGACGGCGGGGCGCTTTGTCATGCCGCCGACGACATTTTCGGAGTTGACATTCGAGCTGCGGATCATAATCACTTTGTCTCCGTCGAATGTGCATTTAACAGTGTCTACAAACGGCATATTGAGAAACGCCCAGCGCATGACAAGCGTCTTGTCGTCCGTCCACTCGGCGCAGCCGGCGACAGACATTACAGGGAACTCGCGGTTATGGTGCAGCGCCTTGCCGGTGATGGTAGTAGTCCCTTCCAGCCATTCGCCGATGCCGCAGCTTACAATGTGCTCGCCTGCGCTGTCCCACTGGCGGTAGTCCAGGCGGTCAGATAAGAAATCGAACTGCATCGCCTCTATGCGGTCGACATTGCTGAATATGCCCTCGCATATGTATTTTTTGCTGTTTATGCGGCTTTCGGTCCCGGCACGCGCGGCAGTTTTTGGACGATAAAGGCTGAGCTTCGAAATTACGCTCTTCAGCTCGGCAAAGTCTGCGCCTTCTGTCGCCGGGATGCCGTTATTTACGCCGGCTGAAAGCTCTTCGGCCAGAATCCTGACCGACGTCTGCTTGACACGGCCGGAATCATGTGTGTCTTTTGCCGCCATTATCGAGGCGACGACGCCGCAGTACGGCATTATTACGACATACTGCCCAAACGCGCCGGCGCCGAAATATGTGCCGTCGGCCAGATTCCAGAACTGATAGCCGTAGCCGATGCCGTCGTCGTTTGCGTAGGGTTTTTCATAGTTTTGGCCGCACTGGCGCACCCACCACTCCGGCAACAGGCGCTTGCCGTTCCACACACCTTCTTGCAGGTACAGCTGCGCGAACTTGATTGTATCCTCGGCGCACAGGTTAAGCCCCCATCCTCCGCAGCTGTTGCCCTGGTGGTCGGTATCCCACCGCACATCCTCGATGCCCATCGGCAGGAACAGTCTGTCCATCAGGTAGTCTCTGCTGCTTTGCCCGGTTGCGCGTGAGATTATGGCGGACATGATATGACTTGAACCGCTGTTGTAGACATAGTGCGAGCCAGGCGTGTAGGAGAGCGGAAGCTGCAGGAATGTCTCGACCCAGTTTTCGTTCATTTGGCTCCACACGCCCGAGCCGGAGATGTTCTCGTAATAGCCGGATGTCATCGTCAGGCAGTGGCGCACGGTCATTTCGCGCATTTTCTCGTCGAGGTCAAGCTTATCGCACTCGGGAAAGAAGCTGACGACCTTGCTGTCGAGTGACATAAGCCCGGCGTCGATTGCCAGCGCGACCGCCGTGGCGTTATAGCTTTTTGTAAGAGAGAAGAGGGTGTACGGATAATCGGGAATATACGGCTCCCAGCGGCAATCGGCAATGACTTTGCCGTTGCGGGCACTCATCATGCTGTGTGTTTCCAATCCCTCTTCGGCAAACCGTTCAATCACGCGGGCAATAGCACGCGACGGCACTCCCTCGGCTTCCGGCGTGCTGCGCGGCAGCGGGCATGAGGGTATATACTCAAGCTTTTTCAATACATGTGCCTCCTGTCATAGTATCGGCAAAGCCGAGTGGATTTTGTCGGGACGGGTCCACCGGTATTCGACAAACGCGTTTTCGCGGTTGTTGCCGCGTCGAATCCAAAGCTTGCGCGCTGTGGCATCGATTATGAAACAGGCAAGCGTCGCCGCCTGCTCGCTTTCCGGCTCGCATGGGTTGCGGAAGCTCAAAATCGCTTCCGGCATGCCGAACGGGTCGTTGAGCGCCGCCATGATGTCATTGACTGATATTGACCCTGTCGTCTCAAGCATCAGGCGGCGAAGCGAATTGTATCTGCATATCGAACTGCCCTTGCGGCCGGCGGCCGGCGGCGAGCCAGGCGCGACCCAGTGGTTTGTGTGGATGATTACGCCGTTTTCGGGGTAGATTATATCGGCGCCCTCGTGCCACGCCTCAAGGCACATCAGGTCTCCGGCGCCGTCTCCGCATCCGATTGTGAAGCTGAGGGGCACCATAAGCTTTGACGTGAGTATAGCGTTGATATTGTCGGCCCAGCAGCCGTTTGTGGTGAGGAACTTTCGGCGGACTACGGTGGACGGCACGCCGTTCCACACATCAGCGCCGCGCTGCGGTATGCTGTTAAGCGTAAGGCCGATGCCGTTTTGGTTCATTCCGTAGCGGGCAAGCTGCCCGGCTTCGGTCAGCACCATGCAGTCGGGGCCGTCATCCTGAAGGATTTCAAGCACTACTCCGTGCTGTTCGGCCCAGTGGTACATATCCCAGTTTTGCGCCATCATCAGGTGGCCGTTTTCGGAGCGGCGCGGCGTAACGCTGACTGTCGAGCATTCGTCATCCAGCGTTTTTGGGTTGATGCGCTGCAGCTCGCTGCGGCAGTTGATGGCGAGAATATCCTCTGACGACATGCCTGAGCCGTCGGAAATGCCGCGCATCTCCTCGATGCATTCCGGCGCGTACGCCTCGATGGCCGGCAGAAAGCGCTTTGCGTACTCCCCTGCCTCCGACCACGACAGCTTTGACGCTTTTGCGTCAAAGAAGCGCTTGTAGTTGCCGACGGCGAGTTTTATCAGCTCGCCGCAATCGGAGCCGTATGCCCGTCCGCGCTCGTATGCCGTGCCCTTAAGAACAACCTTTTTAAATGACTTCATTATTTTGACGCCTCCCATTCCGTGTTTGAGTTAACCATATGGCAGGCAACAAGATGTTCCGGTGCGGCGGAAATCAGTTGAGGCTCGGTTTGGCGGCATATTTCCGCGCTGTAGCGGCAGCGGCCGGCAAAGCGGCATCCCGGCTTGGGATTGACCGGGCTCGGAACATCGCCTTCAAGTATAATGCGCTCGCGCGGTAAATCGATTTTAGGTATCGGCACCGCCGACAGCAGCGCCTGGGTATACGGGTGCAGGGGGTTGGCAAATATCCGCTTGTAGTCAGTAAGCTCGACAATCTTGCCTAGGTACATGACGGCGACACGGTCGGAAATATGCTTGACAACGCTAAGGTCGTGCGAGATGAACAGGTATGTCAGGTTCAGCTCTTTTTGCAGCGCTTCCATCAGGTTGAGAACCTGAGCCTGTATAGACACATCAAGCGCCGAAACCGGCTCGTCCAGCACGAGAAACGACGGGTTAAGCGCAAGGGCGCGCGCGATGCCGACACGCTGGCGGCGGCCGCCGTCAAGTTCGTGCGGGTATGCGTTTGCGAGGCGCCGGGCGATTCCAACGGTCTCCATAAGCTGATAGACATGCTTCTCGTAGCTCTCTTTGTCGCTGTGCACCTTTTGAATTACAAGCGGCTCCCCGACGCTTTCGAATACATTTTTTCTGCCGTCGAGCGAAGCATACGGGTCTTGGAATACAATCTGCATCTTGCGGCGCGCCTCGCGCAGGTCTTTTTTGTTCAGCTTCGTCACATCGACACCGTCGATGATAACCTCGCCGTCGGTGGCCTCGATAAGGCGGACGATGACGCGTCCGATTGTAGATTTGCCGCATCCCGATTCGCCGACGAGGCCGAGCGTTTCGCCGCGGTTTATGGTAAAGTTCACGCCGTCGACGGCGTGAAGCAAACCGCGCTTCGTGTTGAAATACTTCTTAAGATTTTTTACCTCAAGCAGCGTGTCAGCCATTGCTCTCGCCTCCTTTGCCGGCGAAGCGGCACTTTATGAAATGGCCGGGCTCGACCTCGACGTTTTCGGGATGCTCCTGCGAGCACTGCGAGCACGCCTTTGTGCAGCGCGGGTGAAAGCGGCAGCCTGACGGCAGCGCCGTCGGGTCGGGCGTAAGGCCGTGTATCGGCACAAGCTCGCTGTCCTCGGTCATAATGTCCGGTATGCAGGCGAACAGACCCTCGGTATACGGATGGTGCGGCTTGCCGTCGGCAAAAATATGCTCCCTCGTGCCGTATTCGACTATCTCTCCGGCGTACATTATCGCGATGATATCGCATATTTCGGCGACAATGCCCAGGTCGTGCGTTATCATTATCATTGAAGTGTCGTACTGCGTCTTGAGCTTTTTCATAAGCTCAAGCACCTGCGCCTGGATTGTGACGTCAAGCGCCGTCGTCGGCTCATCCGCGATGAGCAGCTTTGGGTTGCAGGCAAGCGCCATGGCAATGACGACGCGTTGTTTCATGCCGCCGCTGAATTGATGCGGATAATCGGAAGCTCGCTCGGCCTTGATTCCGACAAGCTCGAGCATATCGCACGCCTTGACATGAGCCTCCTTTTTGCTGCACTTGTCGTGCAACCTGATGACCTCGGCTATCTGGTCGGCGACCGTCCACACAGGATTGAGGCTTGTCATCGGGTCCTGGAATATCATTGATATCTGGTTGCCGCGGACTTTACGCATCTCGCGCTCGCTCATCTGAAGAATATTTTTGCCTTCAAAGCATATCTCCCCGCTGACAACCTTGGCCGGCGGGCTGGCCAGTATGCGGATTATCGATTTGACCGTCGTCGTCTTACCTGCGCCGGTCTCGCCGACGAGACCGAGCGTCTGCCCGTGGTCGAGAGACAGTGAAAGGTTTTCGACGGCGTGTACCGTTGCGTCGTATGTCACGTAGTGTATCGTCAGGTCTTTAATATCAAGCAGTTTATCACTC